>CAIYTH010000048.1 GCA_903929135.1 uncultured Chlorobiales bacterium | reverse complement strand
GGTCTGATATGCCATTAGGAAATACGAAACTTGATGCCGAATAAAATTCCGAGATATGCTCTTCCGTGAATAGGTAAGGTTCCATGACTTTCTTGCCCATTTCGGCGAGACCTGCCACAGTGTTTTGAGTGGTCGTCGATTTGCCGATGCCGCCCTTACCATAGATCGCAACTTTTCTCATGATTGTGCTTGTTTAGGTTTACTGATTATGCATTTGAAAATATTCAGGTAATTGCGGTTTCTATCCTGAATAATTAAGGAATAATGTGCAACTGTTGTGCCAGAGTGAGCCGTTACGGCAGAGTTATTTATAGAGGGGATCTTTGTGGCATCCAAGTTGTTTTAAATAAGTGTGTTAAAATTATCCGGCCAGTATGGCGGCGCTCGACGGAAGCCGGATATCACACCGGTTTCCCAGTGTTTCCGGTAAAAACACCCTACAGGATCGTAGGAAACGCGCGGATTCTACATTATGGTAGCCGTATTGACGAGCGGCGATGCCGTTTCGAAAATCCTTCTGGCGCCACGGCGTCCCCTGGGGGGATAATTCGGGGCGAAATGCAGGTTGTTCAGGTACCCCGGAGAGCTTTATTATGGGTTTAGTTACAATTTTGTAGAAAATATCCCCTGGTGCTTCCGACTGTTGCGGAACCGACGGAATGCCGGGGGTGTTATGGGTGAAGGAGATTGGCAGGATCAACCCCGCAAGGGATATCAGGGAGCAGGAAATGGAAAAAAGGGCATTGGGCCGGTCGGGTTTGTCGATCACGGCCCTCGGTTTAGGTACGTGGGCTATCGGCGGCAGCGGATGGGCCTATGGATGGGGGCGGCAGGATGACCGCGAAGCCATTGCGGCGATCCGCCGGGCGGTAGATCTCGGCATGAACTGGATCGATACTGCGGCTGTTTACGGCCTCGGTCATGCGGAGGAGCTGGTCGGCAGGGCGGTTGCGGGCATGAGCGTCCGTCCCTATATCTTCACCAAGTGCTCACTGGTCTGGGATGACGACAGGCTGGTCGGGAACAGCCTCAAGGCGGGTTCAGTCAGACGTGAGTGCGAAGCCAGCCTGAAGCGGCTCGGTGTTGACGCAATCGATCTTTACCAGATCCATTGGCCGAATCCGGATGTAGAGATCGAGGAGGGGTGGGCAGAGATGTCGAAGCTTCGGAAAGAGGGGCTGGTCAGGCATATCGGCGTGTCGAATTTCACCGTTGAGCAGATGAAGAGGGCGGCGGCAATCGCTCCGGTAGAATCGCTCCAGCCCCCTTATTCAATGCTCCGAAGGGCGATCGAGGCGGAAATTCTTCCATGGTGCCGGCAGGAAGGGGTCGGCGTGATCGTCTATTCGCCGATGCTCTCCGGCATGCTGACCGGGGCCATGACGAAGGAACGTGCGGAAAACCTTCCGGAAGACGACTGGCGGCGGAACAACAAGGAGTTCATGGAGCCGCGCCTCTCCCGCAACCTCGAGCTTGTCGAGCTCCTGAGGTCAATCGGGAAACGGCATGGGCGCTCTCCGGGGGAGGTAGCCGTGGCATGGACCTTGCGCCATCCGGCCGTATCGGGGGCGATTGTCGGCGGAAGGAGTGCTGAACAGGTCGAAGGGGTCGTGGGTGCAGGCGCGTTCAGGCTCGACGATGCCGAAATCGGTGAGATCGAGGCGTTCGTCTCGGCAATGCCCTCGTGAGTGGCCTTTGCAGGAGTCAGTATTCTGTCAATGATCAATCCGTAAACCATGAATACGTTTCATGATTGTCCTGTTCCGGTCGGCACCGAAGTGCATGGAAGGCCGCCCGGAAACACGGGGGCTCGGTGTGTGTGGCGCCAGCCCGGCAAGAGCTTTCCGGCCATGGCTGTCGGAGCATTCGCTCTCGGGGCCCTTGCTCTGGGCATGCTTTCGGTTGGTGCCGTCGCCGTGGGCCGGATGGTCGTCGGACGGCTGCTGGTCAGGCGGGCCCGGATCGTGAGGCTTGAGGTCGGGACGCTCAGCATCGGCTCGCTCAATGTATCAGAGCCACCGATGCGTCCTGATGTTCAGAGCGCTTCGGTGAGTTGATTCGAATCGGCCGCCGGATGGACCGGCAGCCAGCGATGCACGAGTTCGGCCACCGCCCTGATGGTGATGGGTTTCGACGTGTAATCGTTCATGCCTGCGGCCAGACATCGCTGACGATCTTCCTCCATGGCGTTGGCAGTCATGGCGATGATCGGAATCTCGGGGTCGATAACCTCTTCCTGGCGGCTCCTGATGATCGCCGTTGCCTGGAGTCCGTCCATGACGGGCATCTGCAGGTCCATGAAGACCAGGTCGTAAGGGTACGATTTCAGTCGTTCGATGGCAATGGCGCCGTTTCCTGCGATGTCCACTTCAAACCCTATCTTTTTGAGCATGGCCGAGGCCACGTTCTGGCTGGTAAGGTTGTCTTCCACCAGCAGGATTTTCCCTGGTTGCGGGGCGGCCTGTGCCATCGGTGAAGAGGGGGCAAGCACATCACCCTGCTCTGGTGCGAGGGACCCGGTTTTCGTATGGGCGAGGTCGATCGTGAAATGGAACTCCGACCCTTCGTTTTCCTTGCTGATCAGTTCTATTCTGCCACCCATGAAACGGACCAGCTTTGCAGCAATGGAGAGACCGAGGCCGGTTCCGCTCACCTGCCTCGTTTCAGCCGCATCCAGTCGGGTGAAGCGCTGGAACACCAGTTCCTGTTTTTCATCAGGTATGCCGATCCCGGTATCGCGAACCCCGATTCTGATCCTTGTGGCGTTCGGACCGGTGGAGATCGCCTGGGCAGTGATCGATATCTCGCCGGAGTCGGTAAACTTGATCGCGTTCTGGACGAGGTTGATCAGCACCTGGCGCAGGTAGACCGGGTGTCCGATGAACTGTTCCGGAATGGAAGGATCGACTGAACTGGTCAGTTCCAGCCCTTTGCCGGATGAGCTGTTGAGCATCATGTTCTGAAGCTCCCGGATGATGCTCCGAAGGTTGAACTCCTCGGGCTTGACATCAAGATGCCCGGATTCGATTCTGCTGAAATCGAGAATGTCGTTGATAAGCTGCAGCAGGAGTCTCGCACTGTTGTGTGCAGTTTCCGCAAAAAACCTCGGCTCCCTGTCGAGGTTCGAGGCGAGCAGCAGTTCACACATGCCGATGACGGCGTTGAGCGGGGTCCTGATCTCGTGGGACATGTTGGCCACGAATTCGGACTTGGCCCTGTTGGCGCTTTCCGCCTGGGTGCGTGCATTGTTCAGCTCCTGCACCAGAGCATTCAGCTCATTCTCCTTCTCCTCGACCAGCCTTTTCTCGTTGATCAGCTTTTCATTGAGTTGACGTGCCTGCTCGAGGGCCTCTTCCGTCTGCTGCTTCTGCACCTTTTCCTTGTGCATGAGCTCCCTGAGATCGGCATTCAGCACGGACAGGATTTCATACAGCTCGTCGATGGCGCGTCCGCGCGTCTCAGGAATCGAGATGGTGATCGGTGTGTCCTGTTCATAGATCAGCTGTCCGCAGCGGGCGGCGAAATCATCGACCTCCTCGATCGAAAGGTCTATCGTTTTCGGCGGTTCAATGTCGGTGACATCCCTGGAGCTGTTCAGGTCATTGAACGCGTCGCTGACGCTGTTGACAAACACGAAGTGCTGCTTCACGTAAAGCGCAAAAAGGCGAAGCGTCGTCTTGAGCAGGGGCGATGCCCCGCAGATATAGGTGATATCAGGCCAGGAGTTGTGGAGCCTGTTGAGTCGGTTGAGGGCGTTGGCGTACTGGATCCTTGTCTGCAGGGGTGGCTGGATGACATTCTGATAATCGGCTATCCTGATGTATCGGCAGTCGGTGAGCCCTCCGTCCCGGAAGATGTCCGGCAGCGTCCTGACGACTCGTTCCGCATCATCCTGATTCGCCAAGCCGTGTATGGATGTTAAAAAAAGCTTGCCGGGTATGACGCCGCTGTGATAGTGGAAGCCATTGTCAGGGTTCTCGACACTCCATTCCGGACGGAACTCTATCTGTCCGTACATGAACAGGTGATGTGGGTTCTCTTGAAACCTGAGATCCATATGTATGCTCTAGTAATTGGAACGACGATACGTCAAGGAGTACCTGATTCGGAAAGTACTTCAGGTGGTCTGGGCTGTATATGCCATATCGCGAGGGGGAGGCGCGATAACAGTCATATATAGGATATTACTAAAAAAAATGGTGTTTCGAGCATCATTTTCCTGCAGGGAGGAGGTCACGCTTCCGGATTTTCACCCATCCGCTTGATGGTCCGGAAACGCGACCTGTTCTTGAGGCGCGTAGTCGTCAGGTGCGGAATTTTCGATAATCGACGTTGAATTTCTTCATTCTGAGCCCCATGATCCTGTCGGACAATCCGAGCTGGGCGGCAGCGCGGGACATGTTGCCCTTGGTGCGCTTGAGCGCCTCGATGATCATTTCGTTCTCGATCGCATCGAGTTTCTGCTGCAGGGAGCCGGTATAGGGGGTTCCGCTCGACTCTGCCGTCTGGAGAGAAGGAGGCAGGTGATAGCCGTGGATGACGTTGTCTTCGCTCAGGATGACCGCCCGCTCGATGCAGTTCTGCAGTTCCCTCACGTTTCCTGGCCAGTGGTAGCGCATGAGCATGTCGATGGCCGTCGTCGATATCCGTCGGATGCCCTTGTGGTTCAGTACGTTGAATCTCTCGACGAAATAGTCGGCCAGCAGCATGATGTCGGTTTTGCGCTCACGCAGTGCCGGCACCGTGATCGGGAAAATGTTCAGCCGGTAGAAGAGGTCTTCGCGGAAGGCCCCCGTCCGTATCAGGTCCTCGAGGTTACGGTTGGTGGCCGCGATGATGCGTACGTCGGTCTTGATGGTCTTGGTGCCGCCCAGTCGTTCGAACTCTTTCTCCTGGATGATTCTCAACAGTTTGGCCTGCACCGTCAGGCTCAGCTCACCGACTTCGTCGAGGAAGATGGAGCCGCCGTCAGCAAGTTCAAAACGCCCCTGGCGCTGCGCGGATGCTCCGGTGAAAGCACCTCTTTCGTGTCCGAAAAGCTCGCTTTCGACAATGTTTTCGGGAAGAGCAGCGCAGTTGAACTTGATGAACGGCTTTCCCGCCCTGTGGCTCTTGAAATGGATGGCATTTGCCACGAGCTCCTTGCCGACGCCGCTTTCGCCAAGGATCAGGGCCGTCGCGCTGGTGCGGGCAATCTTGTCGATCATCCTGAACAGCGAAATCATCGGTTTCGAGTTGCCGATGATGTTGGCCGGGCGTTCGGTCTCCTTGAGCTCATCGTCAAGCTCCTCATCCGGGGAGGGAGGGGCGGGCGATCCTGTGGCCGAAGCGACCGGGCGCGGCGAATCCGACGTCTCCTCGGCTGCCAGCTGCTTGAGCCTCACTGCCTGGGAGATCATCGCCGCGATGATCGACAGGAGGTCGACATAATACTGGAGCGTGTCCTTGCGGGCCTCCTCTGCCTTGCTTTTTTTTGCCGTGGCCCCATCGGAGGGAGCCGACAGGCGCCGGTCGGCGCTCAGGGTGCCGATGACCTCGATCCCGGCCTTGATCGGTACGCAGATGAAGCAGAGCTCCTCTTTTTTCTCTTTCGACCTCGAACCGGTACGGTCGAGGAAGAGCGGTTCCTCGTTGATTCTGGGGACGACAGCCGGTTTTCCGCTTTTCACCACCTTTCCGATGATACCCTCCCCAACCTTGTAGCGACCTCTCTGGCTCTCGGTTTCGGAGAGCCCGAAAGACTCGTTGATGACGATTTCGTCGGTGTCGCGGTTCAGGATGGTGATCATGCCCCGCAGCATGTTCATGTGCTCCGACAGGATGAACAGCACGAGACGGAGGACCTTGCTGATGTCCTCTTCGTTATTGACCGTCCGGCTCACTTCGGCGAGAAGGCTGATGCTGCTTTGTTCCTGCTGGTGTGGTATGAGCATGACTACTGGAGTAAATTAATGCGCGTCTTACAGTACTGTTTGTGAATCGCGTCGAGTTCTTCAGTGCGCAGTGCCCGCTTTCGGCGGTCGGCTGCGCTTCGGACCATTTCGAGCAGATCGAAGGACTCCTCCCTCGAAAGAGTGATCCCTTTTTTCTCGAAATGGTCCCTGATGGCAGCGGTTCCCGAATGCTTGCCGATGACCATTTCGAAGTTCTGCCTGCCTACCCGGGATGGCAGGAACGGCTGGTAGGAGAGCGGCTCCTTCAGCAGGGCAGCGCAGTGGATGCCCGATTCGTGCTGGAATGCCGACTGTCCGACGACCGGTTTCTGCTCCTGGATCGGCCTTCCGGATGCAGCCGAAACGACGTCGCACAGCACGGCAAGCATGGTCGTATCGATTTTGCATCCCGGCCTGCCAGACATGGCGAGGGCTACGGCGAGCTCCTCAAGGGCGGCGTTTCCGGCCCGTTCGCCGAGTCCGGTCACCGAGACGCTCACGGCCTGGCACCCTGCTTCAAGCGCCGTGAAGGCGTTGGCCGTTGCCATTCCGAGGTCGTTATGGGCATGGAATTCAAGGGGAATCGCCGAACGGGCGCGAAGTCCGGTCACCATTTCGACGATCGAGAGCGGTGTGGCGATGCCGACGGTATCCGCGATCCTGACGCGGTCGGCGCCTGCGGCCTCGGCATCGTCGACGAACTGCTCAAGGAGGCGAGCCCCTGCCCTGGTCGCATCCTGCCCGCCGACGCTCACAAAGTCGAACTCTCCTTTTGCATAGGAGACAAGCAGGTGAAGCTGCTCCTGAACCCAGGCATACTCTTTCTTCATCAGGCCGAGGTAGAGCTGCGAGAGCGGGAAGCTGATATGAACGGCTTCGGTATGGCATGATGCCGCAAGCTCGATGTCGTGCCGGTTGGCTCGTGCCCAGGAGGTCAGCCTTACGGGAAGGTCCATGGCGCCGATTTCCCGGATGACCCTCCGTTCGGTTTCACCGATTGCGGGATAACCGACCTCGATCTCATCGACCCCTGTATCGGCAAGCAGGCGGGCGATCCGCTTTTTTTCAGGACGCCTGAAGACCACGCCCGGCGCCTGCTCCCCGTCCCTGAGGGTCGTATCGATGATCCATGGGCCTGTTGTCACTCCGGCCGAAGCGCTCGTTCCTGCGGGCATTCGTATTGTTTGGTTGTGCGCTCTTCTTTTATTTCTAATTAAGGTAAATATAAAAAAGTTCCTAAAAATATTAGGGTTAAAAAGTATCCTGATTGGAGAAATCAGACGAATATGTAGCAAGGGAGGGCCGGGAGCAGACGAACAGGGGATGTTCACGGTCAGGGTCCTGACAGGGACGGGCAGCGCGATCGGAAAGAGTTTCAGCTGGCGGGAATGCCGATGTACGGGAGTTCGCGGTGTCTGCCGGCCATATCGAGACCGTAACCTGCGATGAAGAGGTCGGGGATGGTGAATGCGATATAATCGGCTTCTGCAGGCACCTTCCTAGCCGAGGGTTTATCGAGCAGGCAGCAGATTTTCAAGGATTCGGGTGCGAGCTTCATGAGCTCGGCCGTGATGCAGGAGAGCGTAAGCCCGGTGTCCACGATATCTTCGACAAGCAGTACCTTGCGCCCTTCGATATCGAGGTCATGGTTGATCAGTACCCGGCCGGAGGAACTGCAGTGGGTACCGTAGCTCGAAGCGCGGATGAAGTCCATTCTGCAGGGGATTCCGATCTGGCGCACGAGGTCCGCAGCGAAAATGAATGCCCCTTTCAGAACGCAGACCACCACGATCTCGTCAGCGCCGGCGTAATCATCCGTTATGGCTCTGCCCAGTTCGCCGACCCGTTCACGGATGCGATCGGCCGGTATGAGCACCCTGATCTGATCTGGTTCCATGGTGGTCATCATCTTCCACAAGTTATCGTTTATTATCGAAAAACGGCAGCTTGTGCCGGTGTTGGTTTATGGGCCGGGTGCAGTTCCATCCATGCTGCTGCGTATTTCGCAGGAACGTAACGGGGGGCAGCCGGGGTTAGTGTTGTGGATCAAGGTAAGTTTCCGGCAGGGGCGGCTTTGAGCCGATGCCTTGACGGAGCGTGTTTCAGTGATGTCATGGAGGATATGCCATGAGGCCGACGGTTACGATACTTGCAGTCAATACGGGCTCTTCGAGCATCAGGTTTTCACTGTATGAGAGCGGTTCTGCCGACGAACTGCTGTTTTCCGGGACCCTGACCAGGATCGGCCTGAAAGATGGCAGGTTTTCGGTCATGGATGCAGAAGGGAGGTTCATCGATTGCCAGCGCATGGAGATGCCGGACCATACGGCGGCATGTCGCGAGGTCTTCTCCTGGCTGCTCGCCAACGGGCCCGGCATGCCGGATGCCGTCGGGCACCGGATCGTGCATGGCGGCCCCCTTCACACCGCACCGGAGAAGGTTTCCCCTGAACTGCTCGCTTCGGTCGCAGAGCTGATTCCTTACGCCCCGGAACATCTTCCCCAGGCGCTCAACGCCATACGTCATGCGGCATGGGTGTTCCCGGGCATTTTCCAGGTCGCCTGCTTCGACACGGCCTTTCATGGAAACATGCCTTCCATAGCCCGAATGTATGCCCTCCCCGAGCCTTACCGGAGCGAAGGGGTTCAGCGTTACGGGTTTCACGGACTTTCCTACGAATTCATCCTGGCTGAACTGGCAGCAGCAAAGGAACGTCTTGCCCGGAAGGGGCGGATCGTCATTGCCCACCTTGGGCACGGTGCCAGCATGGCGGCTGTGCGTGACGGACGGAGCGTCGAGACCACCATGGGCTTTTCCCCGGCCGGAGGGCTGGTTATGGGCACCAGAACCGGTGACCTCGATCCGGGTGTGATCCTGTTTCTCCTGCAGCAAGGGGGATTGGGCACCGAGGGGATCAGGGACCTGGTGAACAGGAGGTCCGGTATGCTCGGTGTATCCGGCATGAGCGACGACATGCGGGACCTGCTCGATGCCGAAAAGCTCAGCACTTCGGCCCATGATGCCGTCGAGCTCTTCTGCTATCAGGCCCGCAAACAGCTCGGGGCCCTCTCTGCGGTGCTCGGAGGGCTCGACATGCTTGTCTTCACCGGCGGCATCGGTGAGCATGCCCCCGAAGTCCGTCAACGCATCTGCGCGGGACTCGAGTTCCTCGGAATCAGGATCGATCCTGATCGAAACCGGGACAGCCTTCCGGTCATTTCGAATGATTCGTCCGCAGTCAGCGTGAGAGTCATGAGAACGAACGAGGAGATGAGCATCGTCCGACAGACGAGACGACTCCTCGAAGCGCGTTGATTCCTGCTTGTTTACGCCCTCGATTCGATCCGGCAAACACTCTCAACATGGAAATCCGAAACGATGCAAACGACCATCCCGGCGAACCCCCTCGCACCCTCCGAGCTTGAGTTGATGAACGCCTACTGGCGGGCGGCAAACTACCTGTCGGTCGGCCAGATCTACCTGCTCGACAACCCGCTGCTCAAGGATCCGCTGAAAGGTGAGCACGTCAAGCCCCGGTTGCTGGGGCACTGGGGCACGACCCCGGGCCTGAACTTCATCTACGTTCACCTGAACCGGATCATCCGGCACCGGGATCTGGACATCGTCTATATCGCCGGGCCGGGCCACGGCGGTCCGGCGATGGTTGCAAACGTATGGCTGGAGGGCACCTACAGCGAGTACTACCCCGAGGTCTCCTTCGACGAAGGGGGCATGAAGCGGCTGTTCCGGCAGTTCTCGTTTCCGGGCGGCATCCCGAGCCACGTGGCCCCTGAGACTCCCGGATCGATTCATGAGGGAGGCGAGCTGGGATACGCGCTCTCGCATGCCTACGGGGCGGTGTTCGACAATCCTGACCTGATTACGGCATGCGTGATCGGCGACGGGGAGTCGGAGACCGGGCCGCTGGCCACAGCCTGGCACAGCAACAAGTTCCTCAATCCGAAGCGGGACGGTGCGGTGTTGCCCATCCTGCACCTGAACGGCTACAAGATCGCCAACCCGGCGGTGCTGGCGCGCATTCCACACGACGAGCTCGAGAGCCTCATGATCGGCTACGGGTACACGCCTTACTTCGTGGAGGGGGACGATCCTGCAGCGATGCATCAGGCTATGGCCGCCGCGTTTGACCGCTGCTTTGACGAGATCGCCGCTATCCAGCGCAGGGCGCGAGAGGAGGGGGTCTGTGAACGGCCCCGTTGGCCGATGATCGTACTGCGCTCGCCCAAGGGGTGGACCGGCCCGAAAATTGTCGACGGCAAGCCGGCGGAAGGGAGCTGGCGTTCGCATCAGGTACCCTTCAGCGAGGTCAGGGAGAACCCGGAGCACATGAAGCTGCTCGAATCATGGATGCGCAGCTATCGTGCTGAGGATCTGTTCAGCCCTGACGGGGTGCTGCTGCCTGAACTGCAGGAGCTCGCCCCGAAAGGCAAACGGCGTATGGGCGACAACCCGCACGCCAATGGCGGACTGCTGCTCAGGGAGCTGCGCATGCCTGATTTCCGTGACTACGCAATCGATGTGCCTTCACCCGGATCGGTGCAGGCCGAGGCTCCGAAACCCATGGCCCGGTTCCTGCGCGACGTGATGAAACTGAACAGGACGAGCGCCAATTTCAGGGTGTTCGGTCCCGACGAAACCTCCTCGAACCGGCTCGGAGAGCTGTTCGAGGAGACCGCACGAACCTGGATGGCCCTGCGACTGCCGGACGACGACCACCTTTCGCCCGACGGCAGGGTGATGGAGATTCTCTCTGAGCACACCTGCCAGGGGTGGCTCGAAGGGTACCTGCTGACCGGCCGGCACGGTTTCTTCTCGTGTTACGAAGCGTTCATCCATATCGTGGATTCGATGTTCAACCAGCACGCCAAGTGGCTGAAGGTGACCGACACGCGGATTCCGTGGCGGCGACCGATCGCCTCGCTGAACTACTTCCTGACCTCGCATGTCTGGCGGCAGGACCATAACGGCTTCTCGCACCAGGATCCCGGTTTCATCGACCATGTTGTCAACAAGAAGGGCGGCGTGATCAGGGTCTACCTTCCGCCGGACGCCAATACGCTGCTCTCGGTCACGGACCACTGCCTTCGTTCGCGCAACTACATCAACGTGATCGTCGCCGGCAAGCAACCGGAGTGGCAGTGGCTCGACATGGAGTCTGCCGTGAGGCACTGCACCTCCGGCATCGGCATATGGGAGTGGGCTTCGAGCGACAGGGAGGATGGTGAGCCGGAGGTCGTCATGGCCTGCGCCGGCGACGTGCCGACCCTTGAGACGCTTGCCGCCGTCGACATCCTGCGGCGTCAGGTGCCGGACCTGAAGATCCGCGTGGTCAACGTCGTGGACCTGATGACCCTGCAGCCTCCCGAGGAGCACCCGCACGGGCTCAGCGACCGCGATTTCGACGACATGTTCACGACCGACAAGCCGGTCATCTTTGCCTATCACGGCTACCCATGGCTGATCCACCGCCTGACCTACCGTCGAACGAACCACCGGAACCTGCATGTCCGTGGCTACAAGGAGGAGGGGACGACCACGACGCCGTTCGACATGGTGGTGATGAACGATCTTGACCGCTTCCACCTTGTGGCCGACGTGGTCGACCGCGTGCCGCGCCTGAGGCCCCGTGCGGGGTATATCAAACAGTTCGTCCGTGATCGCCTGATCGAGCACAAGGAGTACATCCGGCAGTACGGGGAGGATATGCCGGAGATTCGCGACTGGCGATGGGAGCCATTGACGCCGCCCTGACGGACTCTTCGCGGGAGATCTGTTCAGCATCGTGGCGGCAGAAAAGCGAAAACCCGGGGAAACCCGGGTTTTCAGAGATATCACTTCCTGCAAACCTACTTCGTCAGGGGCGGGAAGCGGTCAAGGATTCTGGTGACGGCCGTGTCGATCTCCTTGTGCATCTCGGTCGTGGAGTTGTACTCCTGGAGGATTCCCCTCGCCACACCACGCCATGCGATATCGTTGCTCCTGTCGTCGATGATGTCGATGATCAGCGTACCTTCCTCATACCAGTTATACCTGGGGTACGGTCCGTAGGGGTCGTACCAGACGGAGTAGAACCCATGTCCCCTGTGGTAATAGCCCGAGCGGTAGGCGAATCCCATCGTCGGAGGGTTTACGGTCAGCCGTTCGCGGATCGCGGCATGGGCGGAGACGATGAAATCGACCGGACCGTTCTCTTTCAGCACGAAGCCTTTGGCGTGCAGCTCACGGTCCACGGCGCTTTTGATGTGCTTGAAGATCAGCGGGTTTTTCGCAAGCACGTCATCGCTGATCCGTGCAGAGCCTTCAGAGGACCAGCGGTAGCTCTTGTAGTCGCCGAAACGGATGTCCCTGTCGTAATCGCTGACGATCGAATAGGAGGAGCATCCTGCAAGCATCAGGAGCGCAATCAGTGAAACAATCCACGATCTGATTCGCATGGCGTTACCTCCCTCGTTGTTTATGATTCCTGATACCACGAAGATCTATTCCATACAATTGGACGCCGGTTGCGGAAAAATCATGCGGAACAACCGCATTCTGCGGCCGGGACAAAGCAACCGGTACCTTTCCGACCTCCCTTTTAAAACCATTGTGCGGGCCAGCGAGTTCCGGAGTCAGCAGGAGCGAAGTTATTGGTTATCTTGCCGTATCAGGGCGGTGAAGGCAGGATGGTCCGGTTCCATCCGGGAGTCATGGCAGCCGCAACAGAAAAAATGAGCAACGGTATTGAGGCGAATGCCGCAGAAAGATCTTTGGGGCATGCCGAATCTTGACCAATCCGCATGAAACAGAAACGTCAGGGCGACCGGGAGCGGCATGTGGGCCGCGTGCCGGTCAAAAATGCAGGCAAGGTGCTGAAGGGCCGCGCCGAAGCTGCCGGAAAGCCACCCGGCACACTGATGCATATCGGCGAAAGACAGGTGGAGAATCCGGTCATCACCATGATCGCCTACAACGATGCAGAGGTGACGACGCGCAGGCTTTCCGATCTCCGGGAGTGCCTGCCGTTCAGGAAGAGCTGCCGGGTGGTCTGGATCAACATCGATGGTCTGCACGATACCACGCTGATCGCCCAGGCAGGGGAGGTGTTCGGCATCGATCCCCTGACGCTCGAGGATATCCTGCACACTGGCCAGCGGGCGAAGCTCGAGGATTTCGACCGCTTTCTCTACCTGGTGCTGCAGATGATCGAGTTTTCGGAGGGGGCCCTGGGCATAACGAGAGAGCAGCTCAGTATCATTCTCGCCGAAGGCCTGGTCGTCACTTTCCAGGAGAAGCCGGGCGATATGTTCGATGCGGTACGGCAGAGGATCGGCAATCCGTCCACCAAAGTGAGGCGTTTCGGTGCGGATTTTCTTGCGTATGCGCTCATCGATGCGGTTGTGGACCACTGCCTGACGATCCTCGAGGAGATCGAAAACACCCTCGACCGGCTGGAGGAGGAGCTGCTCGAGGACTACAACCGTGAAACCTTCGAATCCATCTACAGCCTGAAGCGGGAGCTGATCATTCTGCGAAAGTCCGTCTGGCCGCTGAGGGAGGCCGTCGGGAGCCTTATGCGTGATGAGTTCAAGGTGGTCGGTGACAGTGTCGAGCCCTATTTCCGTGACGTCTACGACCACATCATCCTGGTCATCGACACGGTCGAGGTGTTCCGGGATATCGTGACCGGCATGCAGGAAAACTATCTGGCCGGGGTGAACAACCGCATGAACGAGGTCATGAAGTTCCTGACCATGATCGCCACGATCTTCATGCCGTTGTCGTTCATCGCCGGGCTCTACGGCATGAACTTCCACTACATGCCCGAGCTGGGATGGCGCTGGGGTTACTTTGCGGTGCTCGGGCTGATGGGACTGATCGTACTCGGCATGGTCAGGTTCTATCGATCAAGGAAATGGTTCTGAGAGAGGCCTTCCCATGACGGTTCTGCAGCGTGCCTGCCTGATTGATGCCGCGTCACGCCTTCTATTTTACTGCCGGGCAGCAGGGTCAGGGCTGGAACGACCAGGGCGATTGCGGCAACCGGGCAGAGGATGTCCACTTCATCGTGCCGGTTGGGTGTGAAACATGAAACGGGTATCAGGAGATCATGGATACAGAACGCGACATCTGCGATTTCACGACGACAATCCCCGGGTGGCGTAACGTCGACGACGTGGTCATGGGAGGTGTTTCCCGCAGTTCCCTGAGGATCCGGGAGGATGGTCATGCAGAGTTTTCCGGGGTGCTTTCCCTCGAGCGGAACGGAGGTTTCGCCTCGGTCAGGAGAACGATAGAGCAGCGCGATTACTCCTCGTTCGACCGGTTCAGGATCAGGGTGAAGGGGGATGGCCGGCGGTACAGCTTCAGGGTGAGGAACGACGACCGTTTCGACGGTGTGGTCTACGCCGGGGATTTCGATACAACCGCAGGAGAGTGGCAGGAGATCGACCTTCCTTTTGCCTCGTTCAGGCCGCTCTTCAGGGGTCTGGTCGTGCCCGGCGCCCCTCCGATGGACCCGGGTAACGTGTCCCAGATCGGCTTTCTCGTCGCATCGAAACAGGCCGGCGCCTTCTGCCTGGAGATCGAATGGATCAGGGCTGCATGAGCTGAAGGCTGGTTCAGGGTCACGTGTCACAGTTGCGCGTCACGGCTTCAAAGCCTGACGGCAATGCCCCGATCCCGAAGGTACTCCTTGGCTTCGCGGATCGAGTACTGCCGGAAATGGAAGATCGACGCTGCAAGCGCAGCGTCGGCATGTCCCCTGGTGAATCCCTCATAGAGATGCTCGAGGTTTCCTGCGCCTCCTGAAGCGATGACCGGAATGTGCACCGACGTCGAGATCCTGCTCAGGATTTCGTTGTCGTAACCCTCCTTGGTGCCGTCGCGGTCCATGCTGGTGAGCAGGATCTCTCCGGCGCCCAGCTCCTGAACGCGCTCTGCCCACTCCAGCGCATCGATGCCCGTCGAGCGCTTTCCCGAGTGGGTATGGACGATGTATTCGCCGTTCACCTTCTTGACGTCGATGGCCACGACCACAGCCTGGGACCCGAATTTTTCGGCGATCTTCGAGATCAGTTCCGGCTCGTTGACGGCTGCCGTGTTCACCGAAACCTTGTCGGCACCGTGCAGGAATGCGTCGCGAGCCCGTTCGACAGAGCTGATGCCGCCGCCGACCGTGAGCGGGATGAAAACTTCTCCGGAAACTTTGAGCACCTCTTCGAGCGTTGTCCTCCTGGATTCCAGGGATGCTGAGATGTCGAGGAAGACAAGCTCGTCGGCCATCTCGCCATTGTAGAAACGGGCTTGTTCGAGAATGGACCCCGCGTCCCTCAAGCCTTCGAAATTGATACCTTTGACGACCCGTCCTTCTCGGACGTCAAGGCACGGGATGATCCTTTTGGCAAGCATCGTATGGCGGCGTTTGATGATCGGAATGTTCCAGCAGACAGAATAGCATTGTCCATAAGAAATCACAAAACTTTGAATCTGCAACAATATATTACAGGTGTTATATTAGGCCACATTCAAGGGTATCTCTGCCATATCTTTCCGCGACCCCGGCGGCCGGACCCGCTTTTCGCCCAGGTTTCCCGTCCCGTAAGGTTCTGGAGGTCATATGTGCAGGCCAGGCCTGTACGGTACGGCGGTTATTGTAAAGATTGACGGAACATCCCTCACTGCAGCCACGATAAAAGGAGAAATCGTTATGAAATTCCCTGTTTGCGAATATGCCGATTCGGAAGAGGGCTTCTATTCCCAGTGCGCAAGTTGCCCGATCGATGCGAAGAATCCGGGTTGCGCGCTTGCCGACCTCGGGGACGGCACATACGGATTCGTCGGACAGACGCCCCATGGCGGCGTCAAGGCGGTCTTCTATTTCAGGAACGACGAAGGAGGGCAGGTCAGCAAGCATGATGCGGCCCACGTCGAAATCCACGAGCTCGACGAAAATGGCCACCTGGTAGCCATTCTGTACGGAATGGTCGATCCTGAGGGGATGATCTACCTGAAGAAATCGGATCGAGGCAACTGAGCCCCCGGCGCCAAGACTAACATTTTCAAGGCAATTATACGATGCTCGATATCCACAACGAAATGACCGACCACAAGGATATGCGCGACCTGACGATCATCGGCGGCGGGCCGACAGGTATTTTCGCGGCTGTCCAGTGCGGCATGAACAATATCTCCTGCCGGATCATCGAGAGCATGTCCCAGCTCGGCGGTCAGCTTGCGGCCCTCTATCCCGAGAAACATATCTACGATGTCGCCGGGTTTCCTGAAGTTCCGGCCATAAGCCTCGTTGAGAGCCTGTGGAAGCAGGCGGAGCGCTACCAGCCGGACATCGTGCTCGGCGAGACCGTCGCCAGGTACAGAAAACTCGACGACGGCACCTTCGAGACCGAAACGAACACCGGAGCCATCTACCGGTCGAGGGCATTGCTCATCGCCGCAGGCCTCGGTGCGTTCGAGCCCCGAACGCTGCCTCAGCTCGGTGACATAAGCCACATGGTCGGTTCCTCTGTCTTTTACGCGGTCAAGTCTGTCAACGACTTCAGGGACAGGAACGTGGTCATCGTCGGAGGGGGCGATTCTGCGCTCGACTGGACTGTCGGGCTCCTGAACACCGCAAGGTCGGTGACCCTCGTGCATCGGGGCCATGAGTTCCAGGGACACGGCAAGACGGCCCATGAAGTGCTCGATGCCAGGGAGGAGGGCAAGCTGGCGGTTCACCTCGACACCGAAGTCAGAAGCATCGATGTGGATGGCAACGCGCTGAAGCGGCTCCACCTGCGCTCGCGCAGCGGCTCCGAGACTTCGGTCGATGCCGAACGCCTCCTCATCCTGATCGGGTTCAAATCCAACCTCGGCCCGCTGGCCGGTTGGGACCTCGAGCTCTGTGAGAACGCGCTCGTCGTCGATACCCATATGAAGACCTCGGTCGACGGCCTCTACGCCGCCGGCGACATCGCCTGGTACCCGGGCAAGCTCAAGATCATCCAGACAGGCCTGAGCGAAGCCACCATGGCCGTCAGGCACAGCCTTTCCTACATCAAGCCGGGAGAGAAGATCCGTACGGTCTTCAGCAGCGTCAGGATGTCAAAAGAGAACAAGACATCCTGAAACGCCATATGTCCCTTAACGCATCAAGGAAGCCCTCGACCATCGAGGCATGGCTTCTTGCCGTCAGGCCAAAAACCCTCCCGGCTGGAGCCGTCCCGATCGTGCTGGCCTCGGCCCTTGCTGCAGCCGATGGCGCGTTCAGCCTGGTGCCGGCGCTCGTCGCCCTGATCTGCGCGCTGGGCATCCAGATCGCCACCAACTTCATCAACGAGATCTACGACTTCCGCAAGGGTGCTGACACCAAAGAGCGGCTAGGACCTACAAGGACCGTGGCCTCGGGCATTATCAGCGAAGGGACCATGATCCGCGTGTCGGCCGGCCTGATGATCTCGGTGTTCATTCTCGGCCTCTACCTCGTCGCCATCGGCGGCTGGCCGGTGCTGCTCATCGGCGTGCTCTCGCTTCTCTTCGCCTGGGCATACACGGGAGGACCTTTCCCCATCGCCTATTCGGGTCTCGGGGATGTGTTCGTCTTCATCTTCTTCGGGCTCGTGGCCGTGGGCGGCGCCTATTTCGTCCAGACCCGCTCGATCTCCCTTCCGGTGCTTGTTGCGGCGGCAGCACCCGGCGCCTTTTCGGTGAACATCCTGCTGGTCAACAACATACGTGACATCGACACCGACCGGAAGGTAGGGAAGATGACCCTTCCCGCCCGCATCGGCGCTTCCGGGGCCCGTATGCTCTATGTACTCCTGACGGTGCTCGCTTACGCCGTACCGCTCCTCATGGTCTTTTACGGATATTCCCCATGGTGCCTGCTCTCCCTTCTGAGCCTGCCGCTTGCCATCGGCATGATCCGAAAGCTCTACCATTCCGAAGGACGTGATCTCAACATGGTGCTCGCCGGCACCGGCAAAGTGCTGACCGTACACGGCCTGCTTTTTTCCGTCGGCCTGATCGTCAAAACCATCATTCCATAACGTCATGCATTCCGATCCAGTACGCCTTGCGCTCGTGCAGATGTCATGCCGGGAGAACCCGGCCGAGAACCTCGACAAGGCCGTGGCCCGAATCAGGGATGCCGCCGCCGGAGGAGCGCGCATCGTCTGCCTGCAGGAGCTTTTCACGACACTGTACTTCTGCCAGACGGAGGCCTATGAGCCGTTCGGCTTCGCGGAGCCGATTCCCGGGCCCACGACGGATGTGCTGCAGGCGGTCGCCCGCGAGCTCGGGGTGGTCATCGTGGCGTCGTTGTTCGAGGCGAGGGCCAAAGGCCTCCACCACAATACCGCCGCCGTGATCGACGCCGACGGCAGTTACCTCGGCAAGTACCGGAAAATGCACATCCCGGACGATCCCGGCTTCTACGAGAAGTTCTACTTCACCCCGGGCGACCTCGGCTACAAGGTGTTCAGGACCCGCTACGCGAATATCGGCGTGCTGATCTGCTGGGACCAGTGGTATCCCGAGGCGGCCAGGCTCACCGCCCTGCGAGGCGCCGATATCCTCTTCTATCCGACGGCCATAGGCTGGGCCGCATCCGAGTCCTCGATCCAGGTCAGGGCCTCCCAGCGCCAGGCGTGGAAGACCGTGCAGCTCGGCCATGCCGTGGCCAACGGCGTGTTCGTCGCGGCGGCCAACCGCGCCGGTAATGAAGGGGAGCTCGAGTTCTGGGGAAACAGCTTCGTTGCCGACCCGTTCGGCCAGGTGGTCGCCGAGGCCGCCCATTCGGACGAACAGATCCTCTATGCGGACTGCGATCTTTCGAGGATCGCCTTTTACCGCTCCCACTGGCCCTTCATGCGTGACCGGAGGATAGACTCCTTCGGCGATCTGACCAGGCGCTGGATCGACGAATAACCATTTCCGGAAGAGCATGAACCTGTACGGCACCATTATCCTCGTGACGCTCGCCTCGACGTTTCTCGTGAAGTTCGTCGCCGACATCCTGAACCTCAGGGCGGCCTCCACGGTCATACCTGAATCGTTCCTCGGCGTTTACGAAGATGCGGCCTACCGCCGTTCGCAGGAGTATCTGAAGGCAAATACCCTCCTTTCGATGGTCGACTCTTCGGCCGATCTCCTCCTGCTGCTCATCGTCTGGTTTGCCGGGGGCTTCAATCTTCTCGATCAGGCCATTCGCGGCTTCGGATTCGACTCGCTGGTCTGCGGCATGCTGTTCATCGGGGCGCTTCTGCTGCTCCAGTCGTTAGCAGGCCTTCCGTTCAAAATCTATAAAACCTTCGTGCTCGAGGAAGGATTCGGGTTCAACAAGACGACGCCGCAGGTTTTTGTTGCCGACATGTTCAAGTCACTGCTGCTCACCCTGGTGCTTGGAACCCCGCTGGTCGCACTCATTCTCTGGTTTTTCGAGCATGCCGGATCGGTAGCATGGATATGGGCGTGGGCCGGCGTGACCCTGTTCAGCCTGCTTCTGCAGTATGTGGCCCCTACGCTGATCATGCCGATGTTCAACCGATTCACTCCCCTGGAGGATGGCGAGCTCAGACAGGCTATTCTGCAGTATGCTTCCGAAGTGAACTTTCCGCTTTCGGGCATCTTCGTCATCGACGGGTCGAAACGATCTTCGAAAGCGAACGCCTTTTTTACCGGTTTCGGCAGGAACAAACGGATCGCCCTGTTCGACACGCTGATCGCCAACCACACGAAAGAAGAGCTGGTGGCCGTGCTGGCCCATGAGATCGGTCACTTCAGGAAGAAGCACCTCCTTATGGCCATGGTGCTCAGCATGTTGAACCTCGGCCTGGTCTTTTACCTGCTCTCGCTCTTCATGAACAATCGCCAGCTGTTCGACGCCTTCTTCATGAAGGAGACCTCCGTCTACGGCAGCCTGCTCTTTTTCATGCTGCTTTACAGCCCCGTCGAGTTTATCCTCTCGATTCTCCTCCAGATGCTGTCGAGGAGGCACGAGTTCCAGGCCGATCACTTCGCCGTGACGACCTACTCGGGCGGCCGGGCGCTTTCCGAGGCACTGAAGAAGCTATCGCGGTCGAGTCTGTCGAATCTCACCCCCCACCCGTTCTATGTATTCCTGAACTACTCTCATCCTCCCGTGCTCCAGCGTATACGGCGTATCGAGGCCGAGGCTGTCGCCAGTCAATCATAATCGCCATTCTTTCAAGAGGAATCCCGATGACCGAACCCAGATACTTCATGCCTCCGGAATGGGCGCACCACAGCTCGACCTGGCTGTCATGGCCCCACAAGCTCGAGTCATGGCCCGGAAAATTCGAACCGGTGCCGGCCGTTTTCGCTGAACTGGCCTTCCAGCTCAGTCGCTCCGAGACGGTCAACATCAATGTCATGGACGAATCCATGGAGCATGATGCCCGCCGCCTCCTGAAGCTGAAGGATCCTGACTGCCGTTTTGCGGACCGCGTCCGTTTCCACCGTATCCGGACCAATGATGCGTGGTGTCGCGACCATGGTCCCAACTACGTCTTCAGGGAAGAGGGCGGGATTCGCGAAAAGGTGGTCATCGATTGGGACTACAACGCATGGGGTGGAAAATACGAGCCCTTTGACGATGACGATGCGGTGCCGGAGAGGGTGGCCGATATCCAGGGTCTGTCCCGCATCGTGCCCGGAATGGTGCTCGAAGGCGGAGCGATCGACGTCAACGGCAACGGCCTGCTGCTGACCACGGAGGCTTGCCTGCTCAACCCCAACAGGAATCCTTCCCTGACCCGGACAGAGATCGAGGAGCGACTGGGCCGGTATCTCGGAATCCGGAAGGTGCTGTGGCTGGGTGAGGGCATCGCCGGTGACGACACCGACGGACATGTTGACGACATGACGCGATTCGTCGGCGAATCGACCGTGGTCACGGTCGTGGAGGAGGACCCGTCCGATGAGAATTTCAAGCCGCTTCAGGAGAACTTTCGACGGCTGCGGACCTTCACCGGCCTTGACGGTCGACCGCTAGATATCGTTCCTCTTCCCATGCCGGCCCCGGTGTTTTATGACGGCGAACGCCTGCCTGCCAGTTATGCAAACTTCTACATCGCCAATACCGCAGTGCTGGTGCCTACCTACCGGTGTGAGCGGGACCATCTGGCCATCGAGGTGCTCCAGAGATGCTTCCCCGATCGCGAGATCGTCGGTATCGACTGCAGTGACCTGATCTGGGGTCTGGGAGCCATCCACTGCGTGACCCACGAAGAGCCGGCCCTTTGAAACACGGGTTGTTGTCTCATTTTAATAAGGCGGCGGTCTCATATTGCGAATATAATCTCACAATGAGACGATTATTCTCATTGTGAGATTATATTCGACGCGAAATGTCGTTTTCGTGCGCTGTCTCTATTTGTCTAAGTTATTATAATAATGAGATATGAGGCGTTTATCCTGAAATGCCTCGGGTTTGGCATGTTTATTGATGATATATTGTTGGTCTGCAATGGAACGTCACGCGCAAGCGGGATGGAGCAAGTGAAATGGGGGACACCTGCTCACCAAAAAGCGGTCTCAAAGCCGTTTTTTCCTGCAGGCCAATTATTTTGACCAGGATGCCGAAGAGATTCAGGATTACAAGGCATCCAGACAGAAATATCTGGAATGGTCGCTTTACCCTGATGCCGTTGATGGCACAAGAAGCGTAAAATATATGGATATGTCCCGCGCAAGCGGGGCAGGGTAGGTGAAATGGGGGACACCTGCTCACAAAAAAAGCGGCGCAAGCTGCTTTTTTTGTTTTCTGCCGATTTTTCAATTGCATCCCATCCTCGTTTTTCCTGGGACGAAAGGGCGATCGGTGCTCGTGTCTCATGGGGAGGTCGCCGTTTCAAATTGAAACAGGATGATTCCGCTGAGACGGTGAAACCGGGGCCATTTTCGATGTCCGTTCCGGGTGGATTTCCCGCAAAGCCTTTTCTGGCGCACTTCTTTGGAAACCCTGAGAAACAATTCCCTCTTGGCATGATGGTTGCAGTACTATATGTGGTCTGCAACGGTAGCTCTTGCGAAAGCAGGGGAGGTCAGGTGAAATGGGGGCGCCGGCCCAACGGGGAGCGGTTTGCAAGCAGCTTCCCCCTGCAGCCCATCCGAAGTTATGGTGAAATGCTCAAGAACAGACAACGTGGTTGTGGTTTGTGATGCGGGCGCTGATCAGGATGAACGTCCCCTGACGGTTATGATGAGGCGGGAGTGAAGCGAAAGGAATATGTTCCACGCAAGTGGGGCAGGACAGGTGAAATGGGGGTCACCTGTTCAACAAAAAAGCGGCTTATGCCGCTTTTTTTGTTGTGTGTGTTTGGTTGTCCAGGGTTCAGGCAAGAATTGAATCAAGCAGCTTGACATTCTCGTCCACGATGGCTGCCGATGCCTTGAGCGCTTCGAGCTCGGCGGGAGCCAGGTCGATTTCGTAGATCTGCTCGACACCTTTTCTGCCGAGTTTCACCGGAACGCCCACAAAGGTCCCGTTGATGCCGTACTCGCCGTTCAGCTGGACCGAGCATGGAAGCACGCGCTTGCGGTCGAGCACGATCGCCTCGATCATCTCGACAGCCGAAGAGGCCGGTGCGTAGAAAGCCGATCCCTGTTTCAGGAAGTTCACGATTTCCGCACCGCCGTTCCTTGTTCTCTCCACGAGCTGGTCGATCCTCTCCTGTGACATCAGTTCCGAGATCGGGATGCCTGCAACGGTGGTATACTTCACGACCGGCACCATGGCGTCCCCGTGGCCGCCGAGCACGCATGCGTTGATATCCTGCATGGAGACGTTGAGCTCCATGGAGATGAAGGCCCTGAACCTTGCTGAATCGAGAACCCCGGCCATGCCGATGACGCGCTCCCTGGGAAGGCGGCTCCTGACATGGGCGACATGGGTCATGATGTCGAGCGGGTTCGAAACCACGATGACGATGGGGTTTTTGGAGTGCTCGAGGATCTGGTCGGTGACATCCTTCACGATGCCGGCGTTTTTCAGCAGAAGGTCTTCCCGGGTCATGCCTGGTTTTCTCGGCAGGCCGGCCGTGATGAGGACGATATCGGAATCAGCGGTGTCACGGTAGTCGTTGGTGCCTACGATCTGGGTATCGAACAGTCCGACAGGTCCGGTCTGGAACATGTCGAGGCCTTTACCCTGGGGAATTCCATCGACGACATCAAGCAGTACAAGATCCCTGGCAAACTGTTTTTCTGCAAGCCGGAAGGCCGCGGTGGCGCCGACATTTCCTGCGCCGATAACGGTGATTTTCATAAGGCAGCTATGGGTTTTGAATGGATTGAACGGCTTCCGCATGCCGCTGAACATGCGGAACATGACGAGAAAAGCATCGGCACAAAAAAAGCAAGCCGTCCTTGATTGGAGGTCGGCTTGCTTGAATATACTGGATATATCATGTCAGGACAAGGATCAGTCCGGGATGATATCGACCTGCTTCTTGTTGTTGCGGCCGTTCCTGAACCTTACCGTACCGTCGACGAGTGCGAAAATGGTATGGTCCCTGCCGAGGCCTGCGTTGTCGCCAGGTTTGATCACCGTGCCCCGCTGGCGGAGGACGATGGTTCCTGCATTGACTGAAGAACCTCCGGCTGCTTTGACGCCGAGGTATTTCGGGTTGCTGTCGCGGCCGTTCTTGGTAGAACCGCCACCTTTTTTATGAGCCATATCTGAAAAGAATTAGTGTTGTGAATCTCTGGTCGATTATACGGACAGCACTTCGACCTGGGTCATGTGCTGCCTGTGGCCGTTCCTCTTCTGGAAGCGCTTGCGGCGTTTCTTCCTGAAGACGATGACCTTCTCGTCTCTTACGTGCTCGAGAACCTTGACCTTGACCGAGCCGGTCGGCTGCAGCGTGGACTGTGCCTGATCAACGTGCATAAGGGGCTTCACTTCAATAACATCGCCAGCGGCGGCATCCTGTCTGGGGACGAAAAGCCTGTCGCCCTGCTTTACCAGATACTGTTTGTCGGAAATAACGATCAGCGCCTGCATCATAGTCAATAGTTTGGTGATAAAGAGCTTGAATATAAGGGATATTCTCCTATTTCCAAAACACGGCGTCGTGCAAAGCGTGCAGGCTTAAAGGAAAAAAAAGGTCACGGCCAGCACGATGCCGAACATCGTGAAAGAGATGGCGAAAAGCCGGTACCAGGAGGCGTATCGGGCGGTGTCGCAGGGGTAGGCGATCGGCTGGATCCTTTTGACGATGTAGCCCATGGTCAGGGCTATCTGGAGGATGAGCAGGACGATTTTTACGGCTGCCCAGAGCGTCCATCCGTGGTAGAATTGCGCCAGCAGGAGACCCGAGACCAGTACTGAGACGACGGCCACGTCGGCGACCTTCGTTTCGAGCCCGATGAAGCGCATCAGCAGGGCCTTGTACTCCTTCGCATGCCCTTCGTCACCGGTCATCCCCGGTTCGAGTGTCTTCAGCACGAACATCGAGGCGAAAATGGTGCCGAACCAGGCGGCGAAGCCGGTGATGTGTACCAGGCGAAGGAGGGCATGAAGGTCCATGATTCAGGATGTTGCTGCGGTTGATGATCGACTCCGGAAAGATATCGACTTGCCTCCCTGTTGGCAAGTCCGGGAGGGTTACGGGTTTGCTTTTTTTGCCGGGCTGATATAGCTTGACCTTTCACCAGCTCGATGTTCCGCCGTAACAATAACTTCACGAAGAGGATATGGCCACCCCTGACGCCGAAGCCCGCAAGAAAGAGGCCACCCCGATGATGCGCCAGTACCTCGAAGTCAAGGAGCGTTATCCCGACTTCCTGCTGCTGTTCCGGGTCGGGGATTTCTATGAGACCTTCTACGACGATGCGATTTCGGTCTCTTCAGCCCTGAGCATCGTGTTGACCAGGCGATCGAACGGCGGTGCCTCGGAAGTGCCCATGGCAGGATTCCCGCACCATGCCAGCGAAGGCTATATCGCGAAACTCGTCAGGAAGGGCTTCAAGGTCGCGGTGTGCGACCAGGTCGAAGACCCTGTGGCCGCCAAGGGCATCGTGCGCCGCGAGATCACCGACATCGTCACGCCAGGCATCACCTACAGCGACAAGATCCTCGATGACCGGCACAACAACTACCTCTGTGCCGTAGCGCTGGTCAGGCGCGGACGCGATCGCGTTGCCGGCGTGGCCTACGTCGACGTCACCACCGCCGAGTTCCGTATGGCCGAGCTTCTGCCGGAGGCGTTGAAGGACTTCCTGCAATCGCTCCATCCGGCGGAGATACTCATCTCCTCGAAAGAGAAGGAGCTGAAGGAATCGCTGAAGAAAAGCCTCTTTGCCGAGGTGCTGTTCAGCGAGCTCGAGGATTGGATGTTCAGCGAGGAGCAGACCGCAAGGGTGCTGGCCGACCATTTCAGGACACACTCCCTGAAAGGGTTCGGCATCGAGGGTGCCGAAGCAGGCAAGGTTGCTGCCGGGGTCGTGCTGCAGTACCTCGAGGAGACGAAGCAGGGCAGCCTGCAGTACCTTGCACGTATCGGGCTTGTCGAAGGCGCCGACACCATGACGCTCGATGTCCAGACGCGACGCAACCTCGAAATCATCTCCTCGATGCAGGACGGCACACTCAACGGCAGCCTGCTCGAGGTGATCGACCGGACGCGGAACCCGATGGGTGCGAGGCTGCTCAGGCGCTGGCTGCTGCACCCCCTGAAGCGCATCGAAGCGATCACGCACCGGCACGACGCGGTGGATGAGCTTGTCGACGCACCGCGTCTCCGCGATGGACTGCAACAGCTTCTCGGCGGGGTGATCGACCTCGAACGCGCGCTCTCGAGGGTCGCCACCTTCAGGGCGATGCCTCGGGAGGTGCGCATGCTGGGATCCTCCCTCGACATGATCCCGCAGGTCAGGGCACTCCTCTCGGACGCCGGTTCCCCGAGGCTGAAGCAGCTTGCCGCCGAGCTCGAGGAACTGCCAGGGCTCGCGGGATCGATCGACCGTGCACTCGATCCCGAAGCCACAGGCACCCTGCGCGACGGCGGCTACATCAGGTCAGGCTATCATGCCGAGCTCGACGAACTGCGGGCGATCTCCTCCGGGGCCAGGGACCGGCTGCTCGACATCCAGCAGGATGAGCGCCGCAAAACCTCGATCTCCTCTCTGAAGGTGCAGTACAACAAGGTGTTCGGCTACTACATCGAGGTAAGCCGGGCCAACAGCGACAAGGTTCCGGAGTACTACGAGAAGAAGCAGACCCTGGTCAACGCCGAACGCTACACGATTCCTGCCCTGAAGGAGTACGAAGAGAAGATCCTGACGGCCGAGGAGAAGAGCCTCATCCTCGAGCACCAGCTGTTCCATGACCTCTGCGCCATGGCCGCATCCAGTGCGGCATCGATCCAGAAAAGCGCTTCAGCCCTTGCCGAGTTGGATTGCCTGGCTTCGTTCGCATGGTGCGCTGCCGAATACCGCTACTGCCGGCCGACGATGACATCACGGCCCGAGCTCTCGGTCAGGGCCGGTCGCCATCCGGTTCTGGAACGGATCATGGGCGTCGACGACCCCTATGTGGCCAACGACTGCGACATCGGTGAGCGCAACCAGCTCCTGATCATCACCGGTCCCAACATGGCCGGTAAAAGCTCGTTCCTGAGGCAGACGGGGCTAATCGTGCTGCTCGCGCAGGTCGGCAGCTTCGTGCCTGCAGACGAAGCTGAGATCGGCATCGTGGACCGGATATTCACCAGGGTAGGCGCCTCGGACAACATCACCTCCGGCGAGAGCACCTTCCTCGTCGAAATGAACGAGGCGTCGAGCATCCTGAACAACGCCACGTCGCAGAGCCTGCTGCTTTTCGACGAGATCGGCCGCGGCACCAGCACCTTCGACGGCATGTCGATAGCCTGGTCGATGAGCGAGTACATCCACGACAGGCTGCGCGCCCGGACCCTGTTCGCGACACATTACCACGAACTTGCGGAGCTCGAGGAGCGGCTCGAAAGGGCCGTCAACTTCAACGCCACGGTGGTCGAGACGGCCGACACGGTCATCTTTCTCCGCAAGATCGTCCGGGGCGCCTCGGACAACAGCTACGGCATCGAGGTCGCCAAAATGGCCGGCATGCCGGCGGAGGTGATCACGAGGGCAAGGGAGATCCTCGCAGGCATGGAAAAACGCGAGATCGAGATGCCGCCTGCACGCCCGTCGTCGTCGCTCCTGCAGGCCCGGCAGATATCGCTGTTCGAGGAGGAGGAGAGCGTGCTGCGCAAGGAGGTTTCATCGCTCGATATCAACAGCCTGACGCCACTGGATGCCCTGGTGGAGCTGAAGCGGCTGCAGGAGATCGCCCTTGGCCGGACGGCCCGCTAATACCGTGACCTCCATGGAAAAAACATACTCGGTGCTACTCGTGTTCGTCCAGGCGTCGAGCGGCGTGGACGGCGCAGCCTCACTCGATGCAGGCGCCTCGAAAGGGCTTCTGTCGCTGTTGAAGGACCGCACCCTGAGCGGCGTGATCAAGCGGGCGCAGTTCGCCATCCCCCCCCTGTCGCTCATGATACTTGCCTCTGTGGAGGTGCCGGGAGTGCGGCAGGAGTTCTGCGACCTCAGGTTCGATCGGCTTCCCCTCGAACGGCACTGGGACCTGGTCGGCATAGGCGTCCAGACCGGTGCGGCCCGTCCGGCGTTCGAACTGGCCGCCCGGTTCCGCGCGGGGGGTTCGAAAGTGGTGCTCGGCGGCCCCTACGTCACGATGTTTCCCGAGCGATGCCGGGAGCATGCCGACGTTCTGGTCATCGGGGAGGCCGACGACCTCTGGAAGGATCTGCTCCTGGACCTCAGGGCAGGGCGACTGAAGCCCGAGTACCGACAGGGGAGCTTTCCCGACCTTTCGCTTGAGCGCCCTGTCGGCAAGTCCATGCTCGATATCCGCAGCTACTTCACCACGAACGTGGTCCAGACCACACGGGGCTGTCCGTTCAGCTGCGACTTCTGCAGCGTGCACGTCATGAACGGCCACCGGCTCAGGCACCGTCCGGTCGATGCCGTCGTCCGGGAGGTGGAGCGTTTTCTCGAAGGTGACCGGCGAATCTTCTTTTTTCTCGACGATACGGTCAATGCCGACGAAGCATATGCGGGAGAGCTGTTTACCCGACTTGCCCCGCTGGGCATCCGCTGGGTCGGACAGTCGACGACGGCTCTCGGTGAAAATCCGGCTTTGCTTGAAACCTTCGCCCGATCGGGGTGCGGCGCCCTGCTGGTCGGCATAGAAAGCCTCGCCGACGAGAGCAACCACGCCCATCATAAATTCCACAATCCCGCAGCCAGGCAGGCCCGATGCATCAAGGCCATACGCGAGTCGGGCATCTGCGTCTACGGCAGTTTCATTTACGGGCTTGACGGCGATACCGCCGACATGGCTGCGACGATCGAGGAGTTCATCGAGGAGACCGGCATCGATGTGCCGGGCATCAACCTACTGCGCCCCATCCCCGGCACCGGCGTCTTCGACCGGCTCGCGGACGAAGGGCGGCTGCTGCAATGCCGTGACGACCACGAAGCCTTCAGGTTCTCCTGGGCCCAGGAGATGCTCTATCTTCCGAAACAGATGCCACTCGACGAATTCATTCCGAGTTACACCGGCCTCACCTCGCGGGTTTTCACGCTGCGCCATGCGGTCGAGCGGGCTCTGAGAGCCCCGACGCTCCGGTCGGCCGTGCTGATGTTCAACTCACTCTACGTGCACATGTACGGACTGTCGCGCCGCGACCTCCGCAGGCAGCTGAAGGAGATGGGAATGTAATGCAAGAAATGGACTTTATGGACGACATGAACGAAGAAAAAGAGGTGGGTCCCTCTTCTTGTTCCTTTGTCCATTCAGTCCATAAAGTCCATGCCGTCCATCTACCTGCATTCGTCCATTTTTTCTTTTCCTTCAATTGATTGCGCTTATCTCCTCCTCGAGCAGCTGGCGCGTGTAGAGGTCGGCGTAGTACTGCCCGTTCCGGAGCAGCTCATCGTGGGTGCCGCTTTCGGCGATGCGGCCTTCATGGAGCACGATGATGCGGTCGCAGTTCCTGATGGTCGAGATCCGATGGCTGATCAGGACGACGGTCGTGTCGGGAAGCTTTTCGAGCAGTCCATCGAAAATCCTTGCTTCGGTTGCCGTATCCACGGCTGACAACGCGTCGTCGAGCACGAGGATAGCCGGGTCCCAGCAGAGCGCCCTGGCGATGCAGGCGCGTTGCTTCTGACCTCCCGAAAGGTTGATGCCCTTTTCGCCGAGCATGGTGTCGAACTTTTCGGGAAAATCCATGACGTCGTCGTAAAGCATGGCGATCCGGCTGGCTTCGATAACGTCGGGGCCGGTCTCATGGCGTCCGGCTCCGAAATCGATGTTGCGTCGGATGGTGTCGGAGAAGAGGAAGTTCGTCTGCGGCACGAAACCGACGGTTCGCCTGAGACGTGCGAGCGGCACGTTCCTGATGTCAGCTCCGCCGATGGTGATCCGCCCTTCGCCGGGATCGTAAAGGCGGGGAAGAAGGTTGATCAGGGTCGATTTGCCCGAACCGGTGGCTCCGACTATGGCTACCTTCGTGCCCGGCTCGATCGTGAAGGAGATATCGCTGAGGACGCGTTTGTCCGGCTGCGACGGATAGCTGAAGCCGATGCCTTCGAAGGCGACCGTACCTTTCAGAGGTTCATCCGCCGGACCATGATTCCCGCCCGATTCGTCCGTGACGTTCGGCCTGGCATCGAAGATCTCTTTCAGGCGAGTCTGGGCCGCAGCCGCTTTCTGGACGATGTTGGTGACCCAGCCGATCGAAATCATCGGCCAGCTGAGCATGGTGACGTAGATGACGAACTGGGCGATGCCCCCGATGGTCATGCTGCCCTTCATGACGTTCAGGCCGCCTGCCCAGATGACCGGAATGAGCGACAGCGCCGTCAGGGCTGTCAGGATGGCCATGAACCCTGCCTGGATTTTGGCGAGCCCAAGGTTGTTGTCGTAATACTCGCGGTTCAGCGCCTCGAACCGTCCGGTCTCAACCAGCTCCCGGTTGTAGTTTCTGACGACCCGGATGCCCGAAATGTTTTCCTGGACGAGATTGGTGATCGATGCGTAGTTCTCCTGGATCCTTTTCGAGCGCTTCTGGATGGAGAGGCCGGTCCTGTAGACCGAAAAGCTGAGGAACGGCGCGGGAAGAAGTGCGAAGAAGGTCAGCGAAGGCGAGATGGAGACCATTGCGCCGATGGCGAACAGGAGCCTGAAGAGGGTGTTGATCGAATACATGATGCCAGGGCCGAGGAAATCCCTGACGGCGTTCAGGTCGTTGGTGCCTCTCGAGATCAGCTCGCCGGAGCCGGTTCGGTCGTAGAAGGTCGTCGAGAGGGTCTGGAGATGTGCGTAATAGTCGTTCTTGAGGTCGTATTCGATTTCCCTCGATGTGACGATGATCAGCTGGCGGACCAGGTAGAGCGTGATGCCGCTCAATGCGGAAAAAAGAATGTACAGGCCGACTTTGCTCATGATTTCGTCCATCGAGAAGCTCCTGGCCATGATATCGATGGCGTCTCCGAGGAAGCGGGGGGCGGCCACGGCGAAGAAATTCGTGGCAATGACGCATACTGCACCCCATGCGAGTGTTTTCCTGTAACGTAACAGGTAGGGTTTCAGTGCAAGCAGATTTTTCATCCGTCCTTTTTTGATGTGACGAATGAAATGTATAATAAGATGAAACAAAACCAAACGGACATTGCCATGGCGTTCGAGTCAAGCAAGAGTTACTATTCGATCGGAGAGGTCAGCCGCATCTCCGGTATTCCAGCGTATCTGCTGCGCTACTGGGAAGAGTTCTTCAGCGAGCTTGCGCCGGCGAGGGATACCCGGGGGAACCGCAGGTATACGAACCGCGACATCGCAATGGTGCTGAACATCAAGGAACTGGTCTACGAAAAGGGCTACAAGCTCAACAAGGCGAGCCAGATGGTCGGCAAGGGTGCGGTTGTGGATGACGGGGCAGACCACAAGACCAACGAGATACTGAAGCTGCAGAAGCAGATAGGCCGTGATCAGAAGGAGTTCGGAATTACCGATGAACGCCGGCGAATGCTCCTGCGCGAGATCAAGGATGAGCTTGAGGATATCCTGCAGCTCATCGGGTAAAAACAACATGGACGGTATGGACCTGATGGACAAGAAACGGGAGCCCGGAAGGTTCCCGTTCTTTATTAGTCCATGCCGTCCACTTCGTCCATAACGTCTACTCTTTGTTCATTCCATTTTCTTTTCAACAAAAAAAAGACCGGCATGTGCCGGTCTTTTTGCAAGTAGTGGTTTTTGAGGTCGATTACTGTGCGTACAGGATTTCGAACTGGCCAACGCCGCCTTTGCAGACGTGCTCGACCCAACGGGCATAAGCACCACCGCTCCAGCGATACTCTTCAAGGTTCTGCGAACGGACCTGGGGAGCGGCATAGCGCACCTTGTAACCTTTCGGAAGCACGAGCTTCAGCTGGGCATCGACGCGGAAGTCATTGAACTTGCCGACCATACCGTGGTGAACCAGCGGGATGAGCGGGTGGTTGAGGATCCTGCGGAGACCGCCGCCTGCATCCACGGAAACGCCGGGGAAATCGCCGTCGACCTTGACTTCGATGCCCTGCGAGTCTGAACGGAATCCGGCTTCGACCGAAGCGGGCCTGTTGAGCTTGTCAGCCGGGAAGAGTTCCGCCCAGCGGGAGATGGAGTCGACCATACCTGAACCGCCGTGCGAGAAACGCCATCTTGAAACACCGACCGGGCCTTTTTCGCCGCTCTGGGTGCCGATGCTGTTGACCTCGATCTTCGAGATCCTCTGGCCACCCTCGTTGAGAGCCGTGAAGGCAGGTCCGATGAACCAGAAATCGCGGATCCAGTCGTTGAATGCGCCTGTGCCCTGGACGGCTTTCACGGTGCCTTCCCAGGTGTCGATGAGATCGTTGTTGTCGAGGGGTACCTTCATGAGGATGTCATGGAACTGGCGGCCCTGCATGTAGATCGGGTTCGGAACGTTCCTGCGGACAGCGTCGGACCTGTAGTAGAACATGTTCACGACGGAGCCCTCGAAGGAGAACGAATGGCTGAAGTCGCCCACGGACACGGTGCCCTCGCCCACGGAAATCCTTCTTTCCTTGGTCTCGTTGGCGATGTCGGCTTCGATGGTCAGCTTGTTCTTGGTGCTGTCTACGATCGACTCGATCACAGCCGAGATCCGTACGAAACCTTTTGCAGGGTCCAGAGGTTTCACATTGATCTTGACGTTACAGTCGGCAGGAAGCAGAGGACTTGCAGGAGGGACATTGACCTTAGCCCGGGCTTTTACCTTTCCCCAGGAGCTGGAACCGCCTTCGAGAACGATTTCGTAATCGGAATGGGCGGTTGTCGTGTCGGTGGAGCCGAAAAGAGCCATAATGATTCTCCTTTTTCTGAGTGGCGTTTTAAAATGGTATTATCAGGAAAAACACTCGGTTGCTTCCTGTTAAATAACAGCTTGTAACAAATTTACAGAATAAATATTAATTAATAAAGAAATTTTGCCTCTTACCGGCTCTCTTCGACCTCTTCCTGCCTGAAACGGGGAAATTGCAGAGAAAATACCGGACAAGAGCCCCGGAAGCCTGTTTTGCCCCTGCCGAATCATGAACCCGAACAATCCTTCGGCCGCATCTCCGGCCAGTAATCATCGCATTTTCCTGCCACTCCTGAGCGGAATGCTGCTCGGCATTTCGTTTCCTACCTGGCCTTCGGTCCACCTCGAACCCCTGGCGTGGGTCGGGCTGGTCCCGCTTCTGCTCTCGATCGAGCATGAAGCCCGTTTCGCTCCATTCTTCAGGAAGGTCTGGCTGGCCATGTTCGTCACCTGCCTGATCAGCCTCTGGTGGGTCAGCCTTGCTACCTTCACCGGAGGGGTGCTGACCATTTTCGTGCAGTCCCTTTTTTCGACGGTCCCCTTCACGCTCTTTTATCTAATAAGGAAACGGGCAGGTTACCGTTACGCGCTCTTCTCGCTTCCTTTCATCTGGACAGGCTGGGAATGGGCCTACATGCAGCAGGAGCTCTCGTTCGGCTGGCTCACCCTCGGCAATTCGCAGGCGAACCTCCTCTGGATGGTCCAGTATGCAGACATCACCGGCGTATGGGGAGTCAGCTTCTGGCTTGTCTCGTTCAATGTGCTTGCCCTGTTGCTTCTCAGGGAGCGCTCCCGCATTCGTCCGGCGTCGATCATCGCCGCTGTCATGGTGCTGATGATCGTTGCTCCGCTCGGTTATGCATGGTATCTCTTTGGTAACGCCGGTCGTCAGGACAGCTCCCGTACCGTGAGGGTGCTGCTCGTGCAGCCCGACATCGATCCCCATCAGAAATGGGGCGGGATCGGCCCTGACGAAACGATGTCCCGCCTGTTCCGGCTGACCGGGAGAAGCCTTTCGGCCGGCCGTGCCGATCTGGTGCTGTGGCCCGAAACGGCCATACCATTCCCCATCCGGGACACGGAAAACCTTGGCTACATGAGCGCCGTGCGACGTTCGGTCGAGCAGTGGAAAACGCCGTTGCTGACCGGTTTCCCGGACAGGGAGCGGGCGCCCCGGGACCTCGCGTCAACGGATGCTACGGCCGGCATCAGGGATGATGACCGGGATGGAGCGTCCAGGTCATACAATGCCTCCATGCTGCTGCAGCCAGGCGATGCCGGCGTGCAGATCTACCACAAGATGCGGCTGGTGCCCTTCGGCGAACGGGTTCCCTTCTCCGAGTACCTGCCGATTCTGGAACACCTCAGCTTCTCGCTTTCGGGCATCACGAGCTGGGACAGGGGGCGGGATGCCGCGGTGCTGTCGGTCAGGGACCCCCGTGGTGGAGTGTTCAGGATAGCCAACATCATCTGTTACGAATCCATTTTTCCCGGCCTGGTAGCGGAGTTCGTCGCCAGGGGGGCCCAACTGGTGACTCTGGTAACCAACGACGGGTGGTACGGCACGTCCTACGGGCCCTGGCAGCATGCAGCCATCGGACGGTTGCGCTGCATCGAGAACCGGCGGTCGATGGCCCGATGCGCAAACACTGGCGTGACGCTCTTCTATGACCGCTTCGGGCGGACGATCGCTGAAACACCCTGGTGGGAGAGTTCGGTGCTGTCGGCCGACGTGCCCCTCGAAAACGGCCTGAGCTGGTATACCCTGCACCCGGACCTGTTCCCAAAGGTCTGCCTGGGAATCGCGGGACTTCTCTGGCTGGTTTCGACAGTCGGGAAAAAAGAGAAGCAGTGAAATAAAGAGATCCTTTGGGTTCCTACAATCCGTACTCCTTGATCTTCCTGTAGAGCGTCCGCTCGTTGATGCCGAGTGCCTGGGCGGTTTTTCGCTTGTTGCCTCCGAATTTCAGGAGGGCTGCGTCGATACTCCTTTTTTCGAGCTCTTCAAGGGTCGCCGTCTGCTCCTCGATGGATGGTTTCGGCGGCGTAGCGTCGTTTTCCAGGGCCGGCGGCTCCTGCCCGGCCGGAACCGGCAGCAGGAACTGGGGCGCGGTTATGCGCGTCGGCTGGAGCTGCTGCAGCATCTGCCGGATCTCCCCGATCTCCTGCCTCAGCTGCATCAGGCTTCCGTAGATGAGGTTCAGCTCATTCTTTTCCGTCCTCACGGGGTCGTGGACCAGGCTTTTGTTCCTGCTCCGCTGCACAAGGTGTCGTTCGAGGATGTCGGGAGAGATCTGTTTGCCCCGCTCGAGGATCAGCAGCGATTCGATCAGGTTCCTGAGCTCACGGACGTTACCGGGCCAGGGGTAGCGCAGGAGCAGTTCCGTCGACTCGGGGGTAAACCCCTCGAACGTTATGCCGTGCTTGCTTTCGAACTCGTGAACGAAATGTTCCGCCAGAAGCAGGATATCGCTGCCGCGCTCCCTGAGAGCGGGCAACTGCAGTTCGACGCTGCGCAGTCGGTAATAGAGGTCTTCGCGGAAATTGCCGTCCACCACCTCCTGATGCAGGTTGCGGTTCGTGGCCGCGATGATCCTGGTATCTGCCGAGATCGTCTCGGAGGCGCCGACGCGCTGGAACACGCCGGTCTCGATGATCCGGAGCAGCTTGACCTGGGTTTCGAGGGGTGTTTCCCCGATTTCATCCAGGAAGATCGATCCGTGGTCCGCGCTTTCGAAGTAGCCTTTCCTGGACTGGACGGCTCCGGTGAATGCCCCCCTTTCGTGTCCGAACAGCTCCGATTCGATGATGCCCGCCGGTATCGCCCCGCAATTGACCGGTATGAAGCTTTTTGCCGACCGGCGACTGTGTTCATGGACGAACCTTGCAAGCACCTCTTTGCCGGATCCTGTTTCACCGGTGATGAGCACCGTGACGTCGGTGACCGCGACCTGCCTGGCGAGTGCTTTGAGCTGCAGGATAACGGGGGAGCGGCCCAGGATTTCGATGTTCCGGCTCATGACGGCATGTCGTGAAATGGTGCCAGGAATCGGGTCATGGGAGGGCCGTCACCACGAACGATTCGATGGGCAGTGTCCGACTGAAGCTCGACGCCTCCTCACGGGTCGCAAAGACCTTTTTCAGCCTGACTTTGTAGACTCCGTTGATCTCGAGCACTCTGGCCGGCGAGCTCGCGGAGAGTTGCGCGGCCAGCTGGTCTGCGTTGGTGACGTTGTCGAAGCTTCCGAACTGCAGGGTATAGCTTCCTCCTGCCGCAGCTTTGGATGCTGTCGGAGCTGCCACCCTGGGTGCGGCAGGTGCGTCACTCTTCCCGGAATCCGGTTTTGCCGCCTGTGCGGGTTTGGCTGCAAGCGCCTTCGCCTGTCTGGCAATGGAGTCGGGTTTCTTGACAGCGGCAGCGTGCGTCGTCGTCGCAACGGCCGGCGCCACGGCCTGGCTGGAGACCGTATCGGCCTTCCTTGCCGGAGTTGTCTGAACCGTCACCACCTGGGCCGGAACGGCAGGTTTCTGGCCGGTCATGACCGGCCTTGACGTCGAACCCACCGCCTTTTCGTAAGCGGCGAGCCTCGAACGGCTGATGTCGTCGAGTTGCGGGTCCGGGTGCTCCGAAAGCTGCTTCCTGTAGAGGTTGGCAGCCTTCGGGCCGTCCTCGGTCAGAAGCGCCTCGACCAGCGTTTTTTCCGAAGGTTTTGTCACCTTGCGGCGGATATTTTCCAGCAAATAAACCTTATCTTCCCTGACATCCTTCAGGATTTCAGTGGCATAGGAGGCTTTTGCCGCCTCGGTGCCCCGGCTTTGGGAAGAACAGAACAGGCTGCCTGTGACGATGATGAACGAGAGCAGGGTATTGCGTGCCTGTTGCATGAATCCTTCGGGTCAGAGGTTGGATGATCGATGCCGGGCGCAGGATGCTGCGCCCGGCCTTTCAGTGAATATGGGAAAATAATCACTATAAAATCAATTGCTTTCTATGCGTAACGTTTCGGTCAAGGCCTGCGCGAAAATCAATATCGGTCTGCTCATCACCGGGCGCCGTTCCGACGGATACCACACCCTCGAAACGGTGTTCGCTCCGATCGACTGGTTCGATACGCTCGATTTCTCGCTCTCCGACCGCATCAGCATGAGCTGTTCGAACATCGACCTGCCCTCCGACGACTCGAACCTCTGCATCCGTGCGGCGAAGGCGCTCCGGGACTATTCCGGAAAGAACGCAGGCGTGGAGATCGGACTCGTCAAGCGGGTGCCCTTCGGTGCCGGACTTGGTGGCGGCAGCAGCGACGCTGCGGCGACCCTGAGGGTGCTCAACGAACTCTGGGAGGTCAACGCACCCTCCGCAGAGCTGCATCGCCTTGCCGTGAAGCTTGGTGCAGACGTGCCCTATTTCCTCGAAATGAAAGGCCTTGCCTTTGCTGCCGGCATCGGCGAGGAGCTTGAAGAGCTCTCCCTGTCGCTGCCCTGGCATGTGGTGACCGTCTTCCCGGAGGTTCAGGTGCCCACGGTCTGGGCCTATAAAAATTTCCGCCCGAAATTCGAACGTCCGGTGCCTGATCTCAGGACGCTGGTCAGACGGTTGTGCACCGATCGGGACACCGGCGTGCTCGACGTGTTCGAGAACGATTTTGCCCCTGTTGTTTTTGACCACTACCCGGTGGTGCGCGAAGTCAGGGATGGGCTGCTTGAATCCGGAGCGGTGTTCGCGTCGCTCTCCGGCAGCGGCTCCGCCGTTTACGCCCTGTTCGACGAGCCTTCCGGGGCGAAGGCCGCCGCGGAGCGTCTGCAGGCCTTCGGACGGGTGAACGTCACCCCCGCCGGATTCCGGATGGAGTGACAGCGGCGCCATGGCCTCCTCACTCTCGCCGCCTCCTGCCGATGATGCTTTCCAGTTCAGTGGAGAAGAGCTTCAGGTCTTCGTCGAGGAAATGTGAGGACTGCAGGCGCGCCCTTTTCACGACTGAGTAGTCGATCACGGCGTCCATCGAGTGCTCGGCGAACAGCGGCGCGGATGCCGCAACCGATCCGTCAGGAGCGGTGACCGACGAGTTTCCCCAGTAGGTGAAGCTGTCCTCCGTACCCACCCGGTTCACGCAGGCGACATAGCAGCTGAAGAGGAACGCGCTGGTCGCTGCGATGGTCTGCCATTGCGAAACGATGGCCGGTGTGCCGTTGCCGGGCGACAGACGGAGCGGGCTCGACATGAGCACCAGCAGAAGCTTCGCACCCTGATGTGCCAGCAGGTACGGCACGGAGACATGCCAGAAATCCTCGCAGATGGCCACACCGATCCTGCCAAGCCTCCTGCTGTCGACCGTTTCGATCTGGCGGCCGGCGGAAAAGTAGCGCAGCTCCTCGAACATGCCGTACGTCGGGAGGTAGATTTTCCGATGGACGCTTCTCGACAGGCCGTCCTCGAACATGAAGGCTGAATTGTAGACCCCGTAATCATCGCTCAACTCAATTCCCCCGCTGACGATGCAGATATGCCGGCTCAACTCGCGCAGCGGATCGAGTTTATGGTCGTCGATGTGCAGGGCCATGTCCTGTGCCGCGTCCTGGACGTTGTAGCCGGTAAGCGACAGCTCGGGGAACGCGATGGCATCGACGCCATCCCGTATGGCCTGTTCGATCGCCTCGACGTGTCGGGCGAGGTTCTCGTCAAAATTGGCCAGGGTGCAGTCGCTCTGCACGATTCGGAGGTTTGACTTCAGCATCGTGGTCCGGTCTTAATGGTATGGATAGAAAAGGTAGAAGGACAGCGACAGAGCGGCAAGCGCAACCATGCCGCCGTTGATCTCGCGGACCCTTCCCGAGAGCGCCTTGAGCACCACCCAGCTGATGAAGCCCGATGTGATGCCGACGCCGATATTGAAGGTGAACAGCATCATGACGATGGTCAGGAACGCCGGCATCAGTTCGGTGTAGTCGCCGAAATCGAGTTTTGCCGAGGATTCGATCATGAACATGCCGACCACGACAAGCACCGGCCCGTAGGCCTGCGGCGGCACGATGGTCAGGATCGGTGAAAAGAAAAGCGCCAGGGCGAACAGGGCTGCCACGACCAGTGCCGTGAACCCGGTTCTGCCCCCCTGTTCGATCCCCGAAGCAGATTCGATGAACACCCCTGCCGTCGTTGTGCCCAGCAGCGCTGCCACGGTCGTCGAGAGGGCGTCGACGAGCATCGGCTTTTCGATCTCAGGCAGGTTGCCGTCCCTGTCGAGCAGGCCGGCCCGGGCAGAAAGCCCGATGAGGGTGCCCATCGTATCCACGAAATCCATGACCAGCACGCTCGTCACCACTCCGATGAACCCCCAGGTAAAGGCCCCCTTCACGTCCACCTGCATGAAGATCGGCGCCAGTGAAGGCGGGGCGCTGAAAAAAGTCCGGGGCAGGGGGGCCAGGCCGAGAAAGATCATGGCGAGCGTCGTCAGCGCCATGCCGGCAAACAGCGAACCGGTGACTTTCCGCGCCAGGAGTGAAGCCGTTACGGCGAGCCCCGCAAGGCTGCACAGTACCGCCGGGGAAGAGATGTCGGCCAGTTTCACCGGCGCGTCTGGAACCCCCATTGCGATCACTCCCATGCTGTTCAGTCCCAGGAACGCCAGGAATAGCCCGATGCCGATCGAGAAGCTGTGCTTGAGCGAGGTAGGAATCGCCTCGGCCATCCACCGGCGCAACCCCGTGAGCGTGATGACCGTGAAGAGCAGGCCGCTGACAAGGATCGCCCCCAGCGCCGTCTGCCAGGAGTATCCCAGCGTCTTGACCACAGTGTAGGCGATGAAGGCGTTTTCGCCCATGTACGGCGCGACCGCGAACGGCCGTTTCGCATATACCGCCATGAGCAGGGTTCCGAAGATTGCGGTCAGGATGGTGGCGGTCATCGATGCTCCGCGCGGCAGGCCTGCTGCTTCAAGGATTGCGGGGTTGACGACGATGATGTAGGAGAGCGTGAAAAACGTGGTTGCTCCCGCAATGATCTCCTGCCGGTAGCTGGTCCGGAGCCTGTCGAATTCGAAAAAGGTTCGCATTGGCGGCGCTTGATTGGGGCACAAGATCTTTTCCTGCTGCAAAATAATAATAAAGTCGCAGGAATCTGCATGACTCGGGCCGGGAGGGATCCTGATGAACGGACGCAAAAAATCTGAAAAAAATGCAGTGCCGGAGTTGGCGGAATCCCTCCTGTTGCATATATTGGACTAAATAAATCCTATTTAAAGGCATCAGTCAACATTTCAAGTCAAGGAGATACCACATGGGCGTGCTCGTAGGCCGTAAGGCACCAGATTTCAATGCACCTGCAGTCGTCAACGGAAATAGTTTCGTCGATTCCTGCCAGCTTTCCGCCTTCCGCGGCAAGTATGTCGTGCTGTTCTTCTATCCTCTCGACTTCACCTTCGTCTGTCCGACCGAACTGCATGCGTTCCAGGAGAAGCTCGACGAGTTCAGGAGGAAGAATGTGGAAGTTATCGGCTGCTCGGTAGATTCGAAGTTCTCCCACCTCGCATGGCTCAACACCCCGCGCAACAGGGGCGGCATTCAGGGGATCACCTACCCCCTCGTTTCCGATATCAACAAGACGATCTCCAAGGACTATGACGTACTGATCGAGGATGCCGGCATCGCGCTCAGGGGTCTTTTCCTCATCGACCGCGAAGGCGTGGTCAAGCACCAGGTGATCAACGACCTCGGACTCGGCAGGAACGTCGACGAAGTACTCAGGCTGGTCGATGCGCTGCAGTTCACCGAGGAGTTCGGGGAAGTGTGCCCGGCCAACTGGAACAAGGGCGACAAGAGCATGAAGCCGACCGAAGAGGGTTTGAAGGAGTATTTCGGAGAGTAACGCATTACTGCTCAAGGTTTTAAATAGCAAGAGCCCCCCTGCAAGGTAGTTTCGCGGGGGGGCTATTTTTTTAATGGATAATTGACAATGGATAATGGATAATGAAAAGAAGATCGGTCCGATTTCCTTTCATCCATTGAGCATATAGATTCTTACGTGAATAGCAGATGATCTGCCGGACAAATTTGTTTCATTGTCCATTAGCAATTATCCATTCTCTTCAGTAGGCTTTGGCGAACACGACCTTCTGTGCTGCCGGGTTGCCCGAACAGACGCAGACGCCAGGTTCATCCATCCCATAGCGATCGCGGTAATCCTGGTCGGTCGGGATCACCCTGACGGTCGCCTTTGTCTCTTCCTTGATCCGGGTTTCGGTTTCAGCGGTGCCGTCCCAGTGGGCGATCACGAACCCTTTCTCCACGGCTGACTTGAACTCTTCCCAGGAGGTGACCTGGACCGTATTGTCCGTCCTGAACTGCAGGGCACGGTCGTAAAGGTTCTGCTGGATGCTGTTCAGGATCTCTCTTATGGCCGTCGGCAGCGTCTCGTCAAGCAGCAGCTCGCTCTTTTCGAGCGTGTCCCGGCGAGCGGCGATGCACTTGCCGTTCTCGATGTCCCTCGGGCCGAGCTCGATCCTGACCGGGATACCCTGCAGCTCATACTCGGCGAATTTCCAACCGGGGGAGTTCTGCTCGCTGTCGTCCACGAAGGTCGGGATGCCGGATTGGTTCAGGGCCCTTGCGACGAAGTTCGCGTGCGCGACCACCTTGGACTTGTCTCCTTTGAGGATCGGGATGATCACCACCTGCCGGGTGGCGAGCTTCGGCGGCAGCACCAGCCCCCGATCGTCCGAGTGTGCCATGATAAGTGCGCCGATCAGCCTGGTCGATACACCCCAGCTGGTCGCCCAGACATATTCCAGTCCGCTCTCTCTGGTCTGGAACTGGCAGTCGAAGGCCTTTGCGAAATTCTGGCCGAGGTTGTGCGATGTTCCTGCCTGCAGTGCCTTTCCGTCCTGCATCATGGCCTCGATGCAGTAGGTTGCGTCGGCCCCGGCGAATTTCTCGCTGTCGGTCTTTTTGCCGACGATGACCGGCATGGCCATATACTCCTCGGCGAAGGTCCTGTAGACGTTGATCATCCTGATCACCTCCTCCTGAGCCTCACCGGGGTCGGCGTGCGCCGTGTGCCCCTCCTGCCAGAGGAACTCGGTGGTCCTCAGGAAGAGCCTGGTGCGCATCTCCCAGCGGACGACGTTGGCCCACTGGTTGATCAGGATCGGCAGGTCGCGGTAAGACTGGATCCATTTCTTGTATGATGACCAGATGATGGTTTCTGAAGTCGGACGGACATAGAGCTTCTCTGCAAGCTCCTCGCCTCCGCCGTGGGTGACGACCGCACATTCGGGCGCAAAGCCTTCGATGTGCTCAGCCTCCTTTGCGATGAAGCTTTCAGGGATGAAGAGCGGGAAGTAGGCGTTGACGTGGCCGGTGGCCTTGAACATGCCGTCGAGTGCGGCCTGCATCTTTTCCCAGATTGCATAACCGTTCGGCCTGATGACCATGCATCCCCGAACGTCCGAGTAATCGGCCAGTTTCGCCGACCGGACCAGGTCGATGTACCACTGTGAATAGTCCTGCTCTCTCGTTGTGATTTTTTCAGCCACGGTTGCGCATTTGGTTGATGGTTTCGGGAAAAGTCCGGAAAATATAGCGACTACCGGTCAAAATCCTTCATTTTTTCCATGAGCTTGCGAAGGTGCTGCTTCTGGAGGCTGTCCACCGCCTGCGGCCCGTCACCGCTCTTCACGTAACCGGGCGGGACGCTGAAATCCGAAGCGGCGACCGGCCCCGGAACCGCCCTTTTGAGCTCCACCACGTAAAAGCCGTTGTCGTTCTTCTGGACGATCCTGACAGGGAAGCCTTCGATCCCCGCCTGGGCGATGGTTTTCGAGAGCGACGTGTTCGACAGTCGGGGATTCTGGGACTGCAGGAGCCTGAAGGTCGAAAAGTCGGCAAGGCCCTTCGACATCCACAGCTCGAGCTGTTCGGTGCTGCTGGTGAGCCTGATGTGTTCGCACGGGTACCCCTTGACTGTCTCGCTGCCGAGGCGGGTAAGCCGGTAGTTGCTGTCGAAATTGATCAGGGTTGCGCTCTCTGCGGCTGTCCTCAGGTTCACGGTGTTCCAGGTTTTCGTCCCGTGGTTCACGATGGTCGCTTCGTCGGGACGGGAGGTCCTCGTGATGACGGTTGTCTTCAGCGGTTCGGGTATTTTGTCGAGCCGCATGGTCATGTCCATGCGCTGTGCGCCTTTGCCGAACAGGTAGGTGATGTCGGCAGATCCGTTCGGCATTTTCAGGGACATCTCCATCTGGCCGGTAAAGGCGGCGGTGGCTTTCGCCGGGATTGCCTGAAGCAGGAGAAGCAGCGAGGCAAGGAGCAGGAAAGGGTGTTTCATCGGTCAGGGTTCAGGTTTTCATGGCACGGCTCGCAACGCAGGCTCCGGCGTGGCCGTGACAGGGAAATATCGTAAAAAAACGGAGGCGGAGGCAAAACTGCTTCCGTTCTTCTGCTGGTTTGGACGTTTTTTCCTGTCGGCTCCGTCACGGGAATGGGGAAAAAGGTTTATAATGACGCATCAGAAACGCAACGGAAGCATGAACATGGCTATCGAGAAGGAGTGGACAGTCGTCGGGCTGCTGAAAACCACGACGGACTTTTTTTCCGAAAAACAGATCGACGAGGCGCGCCTTTCGGCCGAACTCCTGCTCGGCCACGTGCTCGGCCTGAAACGGCTCGACCTCTACCTGAACCATGAGCGCCCGGTCTCAGCCCGCGAACTCGAGGCTTTTCGGGAATCCTGCAGGCAGCGGCTACAGGGAAGGCCGGTGCAGTACATCGCCGGTGAAGCCTTCTTTTATGGAAACCGCTTCTCGGTGGACGAGCGGGTGCTGATTCCCCGGCCGGAGACCGAACTCGTGCTCGAGCACGCCCTCGAACGTTTCGCCCTCTGCGAAGCTTCCTCCGGCGAGGAGCCCTCGCTTCTGGACATCGGCACCGGCAGCGGATGCATCGCGGTGACGATGGCGCTCAGGCTTCCAGGTGCACGCGTGACGGCCGCGGATGTTTCCGAAGAGGCGCTTCAGGTTGCCGCAGCCAACGCCGAGGCGCATGGGGTGGCCGACCGGATCCGGTTCGTCAGGGCCGACATGCTCGACCCACGGTTCCCCGATGCCGTCGGCGGGCCGTTCGACATGGTCATCTCCAATCCGCCGTATATTCCCGAAACCGAATGGGGCGGCCTGCAGGATGAGGTCCGCCTCTTCGAACCCAGGCTTGCCCTGGTCGCTCCCGAAGGTTTCGAATATTACCGCAGCATCGCTGGAATGGGCTCGGCCCTCGTCAGGAAAGGGGGTTTGCTCTGTTTCGAACTCCATGCCGACGGGGCTGAAGGAGTGAAGGGGCTCGTCAGTCAGGGATTCGGCGACATCGAGGTGATCCGCGACTACGGCCAACTGGACAGGGCACTGTCGTGCGTGCGGTGTTAAGGGAAAATGGACAGGATGGACGTTATGGACAGAATGGACGGCATGGACCGTAAGGAACGTCGTGGGGAGAAAAGAACGCCATTACCCCTCTTATATTGTCCATTCAGGCCATTCTTCCTCCCTTTCCCCCTCAGTATTGCCGCATCGCGGCGAGCACGACGCCGTGGATCCTGAAATCCATGTCCTGCGTGATGACGATAGGGTTGTAGGCGCTGTTCTGCGGTTCAAGCCGTACGGTGCCTTCCCTGTCGATACAGAGCTTTTTGACGGTCATCTCCCCGTTGACGCTCGCGATCACGATCTGCAGGTCCCGGGCTGTCTGGGTCGCCTCGACCAGGAGGCGGTCTCCGGGCATGATGCCTGCGTCGAGCATGCTCTCACCCTGGACCCTGACCGCGAAGAGGTGCTTTTTTCCGTGCGACCATGAAGCCGGGATTTCGATCGACTCTTCGACATCGCTGGACGCGAGGTCGGGCATGCCGGCAGCGACGGCCGACGAGTAGAGCGGTACCTGCAGCAGCGCCTGCTCCCCGTCGTTCCTGTCGAGCATGATCAGCCGGATCTGCCGTTCGAGTTCGCCGAGACGGCGGGCGACATCCTCCTCGCTTCCCGACGATGTGAAAACCGGGGTTGACCCGGCGGCCTTCAGCATCGGGCCCGTTCCTGAAAGCATCCACTCGTGATTGACCGGGAATTCCCGGCAGATGGCGACGAGCACCCCGGCTCCGGCGCCGCCCTTGTCGTTTTCAAGTTCGGAAATCCGATTGCCGGACATGCCGATCCTGATGCCGAACTCATCCTGGCGCAAAGCGAAGTGTCGCCGGACCTCCTTGATTCTCGACCCGATGGGAGCTGTTGGTTTAACCGACATGGCCTTGTTCGTTTGTGTTGGAAAAAATCGGATATCCGATATTATGAAAAAAACAGACAATGGGCAAATCGGTCTTGAATAGGTCGCTTTTATTATATTATTTACCGACCGGGCGAGCTGTTGGCCGCCCCTGCTCCGGCCGCCCGGGGCTTATGGTCCCGGCATGATGCTTAAGTTGCCGATATTGAAGGGGTTGTGCCTGGCAACTATCAGTTTGCCCCGTTTGTTTTAGAGATGAAAAACATGAACTACCCCTGAAGCACGGTGCTTCGGGAAGTTCTGCGGCTTGAGGAGCGCGTTCTATTCCAGTTCATGAACTTTTGTATTACCGATGAACCATCGCGATTTGAACCTGCGTGAGCGCCAGGTGCTTGGCATCATCATCCAGTCCTACGTCGTTACGGCGGCACCGGTCGGATCACGCACCATAGCTCGGAGCTACAATCTCGGGCTTTCAGACGCAACCATCCGCAACGTGATGGCCGACCTCGAGGCTTCCGGGTTCATCAGCCAGCCCCATACCTCTGCCGGACGCGTGCCGACTGACAAGGGGTATCGGTACTATGTCGACCTGATCATGAAAGTCAGCCGGATCGACGATGACGAGAAACGGGTGATCGACCACAACTTCGGCCTTTTCGGGCTTGAACGGACAGGTACCTCGGCCGAGGTGCTCGGCACGGCGGCGAAGGTGCTGGGGAGCATCTCGAGGCAGCTCAGCGTGGTGTTGCCGCCAAGGCTCTCCAACGCAGTCTTCGAACGGCTCGATATCGTTCTTCTCAGTTCGACGAGGATCATGGTCGTCATCGCCATCCAGTCGCTTTTCGTCAAGACCATCGTCATGGAACTGACGGCCGAAGTGTCGAGACAGAAGATCGATGCCGTGGTGGGCATCCTGAACGAGAGGCTCTCCGGGCTGACGCTCGACGAAATCCGCACCACGATCGCCAGGCGCCTCTCCGACTGCAAGGGCGAAACCGGCCTGATGGACAGTATCGTCGAGTCGGCGGATACCCTGTTCGACGAATCCTCCATTCTCGACAAGTTGTATATTTCGGGCACTGAGTATATTGTGGACCAGCCGGAGTTCAGCCAGCCCCAGAAAGTGCGGAACATCATCACGATGATCGAGGACAAGTTCGGCATGGCCAAGCTCGTGGCCGATGTCGGAAGCGCTTCCGGATTTTCGGGAGACCGGCAGGAGGTCGTCATCAGCATCGGTCAGGAGAACGGGGAGGCGGGAGCTGCGGACCTGACGATTGTCTCCTCGCCGTTTTATGCCGGAAAGATGGTCGGCAAAGTCGGTGTCCTCGGACCGAAGCGGATGGACTACGAACACGCCGTGCGGGTGGTGAACTACATGGCGGGGTGCCTGTCGGCAGCCCTGACGGACAACAACCAATTACCTTGATTTCATTGCAATGACCAGAAAAGCACCACATTACCAGGAAGAGATACAAGAGAATATACCTGCCGAAGCCGCGGGAGGGGAGGAGACCCGGGTTTCCGGTGAGGATTCACTGCCGGATGAGGCCCAGGGTGAAATCGAAACACTGAACCAGCAGGTCGCCAGGCTTCGGGAGGAGCTGATCCGTCGTGCTGCCGATTTCGAAAACTTCAGGAAGCAGAAGGAGCGGGAAACGGCCCTCGCGTCGACGCGCTCGCTCGAAAACTCCGTCAGGGACCTGCTTCCCATGCTCGACGACCTGAAGCGGCTCATGCACCACATCCCTGCCGAACTTCAGGCCATGGACGCGGCGAAACCGTTTATCGAGGGGGTCGAACTCATCAGGAAGAATTTCAGCGCGTGGCTTGTCAGCAAGGGCGTCAGGGAGATCGAGGCCAACGGGCAGACGCTCGACGTCAATGTCCATGAGGCGATCACGCAGATCGACCATCCGGATGCCGAACCCGATACGGTCGTCGAAGAGTATCAGTCGGGCTATACGCTCGGTGACCGGGTGATCAGGCATGCCAAGGTCATCGTGGCCAGGTAGGCCGGAGAGTTTACAAGATTATTGATCCAGAAGGAAGCATATGAAGAGAGACTATTATGAAGTTCTCGGCCTCAGCCGGTCAGCCGACAAGGACGAGATCAAGAAGGCATACAGGAAGCTGGCCCTGAAATACCATCCCGATAAGAATCCCGACAACAAGGAGGCGGAGGAGCATTTCAAGGAGGTCAACGAGGCTTACGAGGTCCTGAGCAACGACGACAAACGCCGTCGTTTCGATCAGTTCGGCCATGCCGGCGTCGGTTCGTCGGCGGCCTCTGAAGGCGGAGCGGGTCAGTACAGCGCCGACTTCAGCGATATTTTCAGCGCATTCAACGACATGTTCAGCGGTGGCCGCACGCGCGGCGGCGGAGCGCCTTTCGGATTCGAGGAGGTTTTCGGCGGCGGCTTTGCGGGCGGCGGACGCCGCGGCAGGCCTTCGGCCGGCATCCAGGGGGGCGATCTCAAGATCCGCCTCAAGCTCACCCTCGAGGAGATCGCCAAAGGGGTCGAGAAAACCCTGAAGATCAAGAAGCAGGTCGCCTGCAAGGAGTGTAACGGAAGCGGTTCCAAAACAGGCAAGACCGAGACCTGCCAGACCTGCCACGGTACCGGCGAGGTGCGTCAGGCCTCCAAGACCATGTTCGGCCAGTTCGTCAACATCGCAGCCTGTCCGACCTGCGGCGGCGAAGGCCATGTAGTCAAGGATCGCTGTACCGCATGCTATGGCGAAGGCATCAAGCAGGGCGAGGTTACCGTGAAGATCACCGTGCCGGCAGGCGTGCAGGATGGAAACTACCTGACGCTCAGGGGCCAGGGAAACACGGGACCGAGGGGCGGAGCCAGCGGCGACCTCATTGTGATCATCGAGGAGAAAGCGCACGATCTGTTCAGGCGCAACGGCGATGACGTCGTCTACGAACTTGCTGTAGGGTTCCCGGACCTGGTGCTCGGCACCAAGATCGACGTGCCTACCCTCGACGGCGTGCTGAAGCTGACCATTCCCGCGGCCACCCAGCCGAACACCATGCTGCGCATTCCGGGCAAGGGCATCGGCCACCTGAAGGGCGGCGGCACCGGCGACCAGTATGTCAGGGTGAACGTCCACATACCGAAAGACCTTTCAGCGAAGGAGAAAGAGCAACTCAGGGAGCTGAGGAAGGCGCCGGGAATCACACCGGCCCCCGGCGATCCGGAGAGTGAGAAAAGCATTTTCGAAAAAGCCAAGGACCTCTTCACCTGAGAAGGTAGTTTGTTCCGTGATCCCATATTCAGCAGTGTTTCAACCCTGCGGACATTAGTTTCTTACATCCTCTTATGTAGCCCTGGGTTTCAACCCGGGGACGGCATTGTCATCCTGAACGAGGTGAAGGATCCATCCTCCTCGGAGATCAGTCGTTATCTCATAAAATGCAATACCTTGCAATAGTTCAGATGGATTCTTCGCCCGACTTCGTCGGACTCAGAATGACAGATGTGAACCATGCTTAAACGAGGAACAAACAAAAAAGGCTGCCTCAGATATGCTTCTGAGACAGCCTTTTTTCATTTCATCCCTGAAGGGAAGTCCCGTTCAGAAGCCCATCGGGCTGGACCTGGCTTCGTCGAGCACCGCTGGGGTGATGAGGGTGATGCCGTTCTGTTGGGCATAGGTCTCCATGGTTGCCCGGATCTTGCCGCTGAAGATCGAGGGCATCTGGTCGAGAATCTCGAGAGCTTCATCGTCCCACTGGATTCCGGTCGAACGGGTGCGTGACTTGTTGGCTTTCCGGTACTCCTCCTCGATTTCCTCGACGAAATCGCCGATGGTTTCGGGATCGTCCATCTGGTGTGGTGCGAAGATCTTTTCGGCGAGAATGCGGTTTCTCACCAGGTGGACCTTCAGCTGCGGGAGATAGAAGGTCAGGGCCATGGGTTCCGGGCTGCCGCAGGCAAGGAAAAGGGCGATTTTCTTGCCTCTCAGGTTTTTCTTGAGGTTGCTCTGCACCAGTGCACCGAGCAACTGCGACGATACGACCAGATAATAGACCGGTGCGCCGAGGATGACGACGTCGAATTCCTTGACGAAGCTGTAGTCGGCCAGCGCCCTGCACTTGGCTTTTTCAACGTAAGCTCCCGATTCGACCAGCTCCCTCCCGATGGAATCGATCAACCGGTCGGTCGATCCGCCGGTGGTCCTGCTGTCGTAGAGGATGATTGCCCTCATCGGCCTTTCTTCAATACGGGTCATGGGTGAAGGGTAATGTTATTTCAAGTCCTTTCATAAGCGGTGATGATCTGGCCGACAAAATCGGCGGCGGCGGCCGGATCGTTGAGCTGGTCCGTGGAGAACACGCGTTCAGCAAGGATGACCGGGTTTTCCAGGTTCATCTTGAGCTGGGGCAGGTAAAGCAGGTGGGCCATGGGCTCAGGGCTGCCGCAGGCAACGAACAGCGCGATTTTTTTGCCTTTCAGCACCTGTTTCAGGTTGCTCCTGGAGAGGGCGCCGAAGAGCTGGGATGAGACGAGCAGGTAGTAGATCGGTGCTCCCATGACAACCAGGTCGAACTCCTCCACGAAACTGAAATCGCCGTTTTCCTTGCATCGAGCCTTTTCGACATAGAGTCCTGATTCAGCCAGGTTCTTTCCGACCGCGTCGATGAACCGGTCGGTCGATCCGCCGCTGGATTTGCTGTCGTAAAGGATGATGGCCCTGGTTGGCCTGGTGATGTTCCGGGTCATTGGTAACAGGATAAGGTTGAGCTGAACGCGGGAAGCGACTATACCTCATGATAAGACATTCACAATAAAATCTCAACTTGCCCGTGTGCACGGTGCCGGCTGAAAACAGGGAAAGGTGCCTTTGCGGGGCACCTTTCAGTGAGCTGTTTTCGAGCGGTAAGGTCCTCTCAGACGAACTTCGAGTAGACGTTCAGAAGGTCGACGACGCGGGTCGCATAGCCCAGCTCGTTGTCGTACCAGCCGACAACCTTCACCAGATTGCCGGAGCTCATGGTCAGCGGCGAATCGAAGATGCAGGAGTGTGCGTTGCCGACGATGTCCGAAGAGACGATCGGGTCGACGTTGTACTCGAGGATGCCTTTCATCGGGCCCTCGGCTGCTGTTTTCACGAAAGCGTTGATCTCATCCTTCGTTGCGGGCTTTTCGAGGATCACGGTCAGGTCGGTCACCGAGCCGTCCTGCACGGGAACCCTCATGGCGAACCCGTCGAGCTTTCCGGCCAGTTCAGGGATCACTTCGCCGATCGCCTTTGCGGCGCCGGTAGAGGTCGGGATGATCGACGCTGCTGCTGCGCGGGCCCTGCGGAGGTCCTTGTGCGGGAGGTCGAGGATGTTCTGGTCGTTCGTGTAGGCGTGCACCGTGGTCATGAAGCCCTTGACGATGCCGAAGTTGTCCTGCAGCACCTTGGCCATCGGCGCGAGGCAGTTGGTGGTGCAGCTGGCGTTGGAGATGATCTCCTCCTTGCCGGTGATGGTGTCGCTGTTGACGCCCATGACGATGGTCGCGTCGATTTTGTCTTTTGCGGGTGCCGAGATGATCACCTTCTTCGCTCCGGCGGCGATGTGCTTGGAGGCGGCTTCACGGCTGGTGAAGATGCCGGTCGATTCCACCACGAGGTCGACGCCTAGGGCTGCCCAGGGAAGCTGAGCGGGGTCTTTCTGCGCGCAGATCGCGATCGTTTTGCCGTTGACGATGAGGTTGTCGCCCTCGATGCCGACTTCGCCCTTGAACTTCTTGTGGGTCGAGTCGTACTTGAGGAGATATGCCAGGGTCTTCACGTCGGTCAGGTCGTTGATGCCGACGATCTCCACGTTGGGGTTGTCCACGGCCTGTCTGAAGACCAGACGGCCGATGCGGCCAAAGCCGTTGATGCCTACTTTTACTTTCGCCATGATTGCGTGCGTTGTTGCGTAAGGTGTTTTGAAATTTCTATGATTGCGACGTGTACTGCTTTCGTGCCGCTGAAGTTACGTCACAAGATAGAACATCGGAAGAAAAAATGTTATGATTTTTTGAATTTTTGCGTCAACTGATCCTTCAGGCCGCTGAAGCTTCCGTTGCTCAGGAGTACGACCACGTCACCGGTGCGTACCTCGCCGTCGAGAAAACCGACGATGTCGCCGGGGTACTCCCTGCCTGTCCCTCCTGCTGCGAAGACGATCTTGCCCCTTTCAGCCAGTTCGCTGCACAGCCTCTCCGTGTCGAGACGATCCTCCGGTGCGTAGCGTTCCGGACGGTTCACCTTGCCGAACACCACGACCGCCGAAGCGTCGAAACACTCCGCCAGCTCGCGCTGGAAGATGTTTCGGCTTGTCGTGTTCGACCGGGGCTCGAAACAGGCCACGATCCGCCGGCCGGGGTACATCCCGGCGATGGCTTCGAGCGTTACCCTTATGGCAGTGGGATGATGGGCGAAATCCTCCATGAGGGTCACACCTCCGGGGAAGTCGCCGAGCAGCTCCATCCGGCGTTTCGGCCTCCGGAAGGAGGCCAGTCCGCGAACGATCGAATCGAAGCTGACCCCGGCATGCATGGCGGCCGCCGTCGCAGCCAGCGTGTTCATGACGTTGTAGTTGCCGAAGAGCGGAACGAATACCCTGCCGAGGTCTTCGCCGCCCCTCAGGAGTGAGAATGTCGTGCCTTCTGGCCCGGTCACGATCTCCGCAGCGTTCCAGTCGGCATTGCCGTCGAGGGAGAAGCGCTCGACGCGGCAGAACGCTTTCGAAGAGACCTCGAGCGAGTTCGGGTCGTCGCCGTTGACCAGCAGCAGTCCGCTCCTCGGCACGAGGTTCACGAAAAGGCGGAAGCTCCGCTTGATTTCGTCGAGCGAGTTGAAGATGTCGGCATGGTCGAATTCGACGTTGTTCACGATGGCGATGTCCGGCCGGTAGAGCAGGAACTTGCTGCGCTTGTCGAAAAATGCCGAATCGTACTCGTCCCCTTCGGTCGCGAAGAACCCCTGTTCGACAAGTCCCGAGGCCCGGCACCCGACGCCGAAATTTTCATGGATTCCGCCGATGAGGAAACCTGGCTCGAGCCCGCCCGCCTCAAGCAGCCAGGCGGCCAGAGAGGTGGTCGACGTCTTGCCGTGGGTTCCGGCCACCACGATCGAGGTGTTGCGGCCGATCAGCTCCCTCCGTACGAGCTCCGGCATCGATATCAGCTCCATCCGCCGGTCGAGCGCGTATTCGAGGTCCGGGTTGCCCCTGCTGACCGCGTTGCCGACCACGACCAGGTCAGGCGAGGTTTCTTCGAGGTTCTTTTCTGAAAATCCGTTGAAGTAGCGGATGTTATGCTCTTCGAGAAACGTGCTCATCGGGGGGTAGAGCAGCATGTCCGAACCGGTGATGGCGTGGCCCATGTGCGAAAGCGCCACGGCGACCGAGGCCATTGCCGTGCCGCCGATGCCGATGAAGTAGATTGAGCTCATGAGGGCAGGACGAGGTTGGTTATATGGTTTGCCCAGTAATAGTAAGCAAAATCGGATGGAGGGCAAAACCGCACTGCCGAAGGCGCCCTGCTGTTCGGTAATCAGGCCCGGAATATGTATTTTATTACCCGGGAAAATAAAGAACGCAATAAGTAAGAGACCGAGGTCTGTCATCCTGAACGAAGCGCAGCATCGTGAAGGATCCATGAGTCTGGATTCTTCGACCGACTTCGTCGGCCTCAGAATGACAACGTTCACCAGGCGGAATTGAGACTTATAATGCCAGAGTAATATGCACAGCGATTCAACTCTACACCACCCATCCACAGACAGCCATGCAGTTCATTGACCTGATCACGCAGAAGAACCGTATCCGCACAAGCCTCATGCAGCGCATCGAAGCCATCGTGGACCATGGCCAGTACATCATGGGACCCGAAGTGGCCGAGCTCGAACTGCAGCTCGCGGCTTATGTCGGCACCAGGCACTGCGTCTCCTGCTCCTCAGGCACCGACGCCCTGCTGATGCCGCTCATGGCCATGGGAGTCGGGCCTGGTGACGCCGTCCTGACCACGCCCTTCACCTTTGTCGCCACGGCCGAGGTGATCAGCCTCGTCGGTGCCACGCCCGTCTTCGTCGAAGTGCTGCCCGGCACCTTCAATATCGATCCGGACCTCGTCGGCCCAGCCGTCGAAGAGGCGAAGCGGAAAGGGCTGAATCCGAAAGCCATCATCCCTGTCGACCTGTTCGGCCTTCCGGCTGACTACGCGCGCCTCGAAAGCGTCGCCGCATCGCACGGCCTGTGGATTCTCGAAGACGCCGCACAGGGTTTCGGCGGTACGATCAACGGGCGGCGCGCCGGCAGTTTCGGCCTTGTCGGCGCCACGTCGTTCTTCCCGGCAAAGCCCCTCGGCTGTTATGGCGACGGCGGGGCGATCTTTACCGACGATGACGAGCTCGACAGGCTGCTGCGCTCGGTGCGGGTGCATGGACAGGGTGACGGTGACGACAAGTATCAGAACGTGCGCATCGGCATCAACGGCAGGCTCGACTCGATCCAGGCAGCGGTCGTGCTCGAGAAGCTGGCCATCTTCGACGATGAGCTCGTCGAGCGCCAGCGAGTGGCCGACGCCTATGCCGGCCGCCTGAAGGGGCGCGTCGAGGTTCCCGGAGTCCCTTCGGGATACACCTCATGCTGGGCGCAGTACTCCGTGCTCGCCGCCTCGACCGACGAGCGGGAAAAGATCATGGGCGCGTTGCGCAACGAGGGCATCCCCTCCGTGATCTACTACCGCATCCCGCTGCACCTGCAGAAGGCCTACGAAGGTCTGGGTTATAAAAAAGGGGATTTCCCGTTGTCGGAGGATTTCAGCGCGAGGATTTTCTCGCTGCCGATGCACCCCTACCTCAAGGAGAAGGAGATCGACCGTATCTGCGAGGTGATCGTCAAGTCCTGAGCAGCCTCCCGGAGTTCAGGAGTGGTTGTGACCACTGGACATTCACGCCTTGCATGCTCATTCATTGCCCCGTACCCCGGGTTGAAACCCGGTGCCAGTGAACCCCATCGACAACATTCTCCTCAATTGCCCCGGGCTTCAGCCCGGGGAGGAAGAGGCTTCCCGCTTCAGTTCCTTCATCCTGACGAACACCCCGGCGCCCATGACGAGCAGGTTGATCATGCCGACGATCAGGAACGGTGCCTTGGGGCTCATGCCGTCGAACATCCTGCCACCCATCATCGTGATCAGGAGGATGCCGATCGCCCCGCTGACGTTGAATGCACCGATCACCGAACCGCGCGCTTCCTTCGGGGCTTCCTGGCCGATCAGCGACTGCGAGCCGAGGAACGCGCTGATCTGGCCGATGCCGAGCAGCACGAAGAATATGGCCGACCATGCGTCCAGAGGATTGCCGATCAGCACCAGCGACAGGTAGCCGGCCGCGGCAAGGCCCATGCTGACCGTGAGCGCCGTCACCCGGTTCCAGCGGTCGATGAGCGGGCCGATGACCGGCGCCCAGAGCAGTGCAGCCGCCTGCGAGATGATGAATATGAGCGTGCCCCGCTTGACCGCCTCGGCCGGCGGCATGCCCATGGCGATCCCGGCGGTCGTGCCCCAGAGCGGTACGAAGGTGCCGATGATCGACTGGTCGCCCCGGGCCACGAATGCGGCAGCATACGAGAGCAGTATCCTCGGGTTCCTGGCATGGCGGATGCCGCTCGTCAACAGTGCGCCCAGCGTAGGACGTTCGTGGTGACGTACCGGCGTTCCCCCCTTGAGGCCGACGGCCGCGACCACGGCGATAACCAGGCATGTGGCTGCGACGGTCGCATGCATCCAGAATCCAGCCGCCGTTCCGCTGAACCCGCGCATGACGAGGCGCTGGGGGAGGCTTCCGTAGAACTGGTTCAGCACCACGATGCCGAGCCCGCTCAGGAAGCCGACGATCGCGATCAGCTTGCCTCTCGAACGCTCCGCCGGATAGTCCACGAGCACCGTCGCCAGGCCGCCGGTCACGGCCACAACCCCGACTGCGTAGATCATCCGGTAGGCGGTCAGCTCCGCAACGTTTTTAGCGGAGGGGTAGAGGATGTAGGCCAGGGCGAGTACCAGGAACCCTGCGGTGTAGACCGGTTTCCTCCCGATGCGGTCCATGAGTGCCCCGGCAGGTCCGAAGAGCAGCAGTGTCACGATCTCTGTCCAGAAGACCAGGTCGCCGCTGATGGTACCCTGATGGTGGGTCGGAATGCCCAGGTTCTGGTTCAGGATGTAAGCCTGCCCGATCGACACGAAGGTGATCATGCTGATCGAGAAGAACGCCAGGGCCAGGAATGTCCAGCCGTGCTTCAGTTGCACCGAAGGCGCCAGTTCCACGGGACCGATCCTGCTGATCGTCGTTGTTTCGGAGGTCATGCCCATCTTGCTGCCCTGCTGTTTTCTGATTCAGGCGCCATATTGCTGCTCAGCACATCCATATCAGGTAATGATCGAAGTTCAGGTTTATTCAGGTGTCGGGTCGAATGGTACTCCATCGACGGCATGATCCTTCAGCATCGGGCGAATTTTCTCTTCGATCTCCTTTGCCTCAATCGGAACGCTTTGCACGTATGCGTAATCATGGCCGTTCCACCGCCATATGGTGTCATAAAACCCTTGCCCGCCGAATTGAATGTCAGGGAAGCCATGATGCACCGACTCTTCAAGAATCGTATAGCTGGTGGCCGGAAAGCCGAGGTTCTGGTGATATTTCCCGTTTGTCCTGATGAACAGCCAGACAGAACATCCGGCGGCATCAGTGGTGCCGGTACTGCCGCCACTGATGAATAATTCCGGTGTGCCGTCATGGTTCAGGTCCATAACCTCGATTTCGAAAACGAGCGAGTCACCCTGTTTTTCGGAGCTGAAGGTACTCCTCTTCTCGTCGTACGTCAGGTCGAGTGAACGGTAGACAGCCTTCTGATCGTCGATGGAAATTTGTCCTGACACAGTCTGAAAGAGTTGTTTATACCCATCATCGGCCAGACCGGGGGCAGGCATGCATGTCAAGGCTGTAAACAACAGCAACGCGACTACTCGCATAGGGAAGCTGGCGATAATTCAGGTTTCAGGTCGACTATTGCACTCGTGCAGCATGCCGTCCTGCATGTGCAAGCATCGGTCTGCCGTGGCGGCGTACTCCTCGTTGTGCGTGACGATCACGAACGAGGTGCGGCGCTCCTTGCAGAGCGATGCTATCAGCTCGTACAGAAGCCGGCTGTTGCGGCTGTCGAGGTTGCCGCTTGGCTCGTCGGCCAGCACGAGCACGGGTTCGTTCATCAGCGCCCTGGCGATAGCCACGCGCTGCTGTTCGCCCCCGGAAAGCTCAGAAGGCAGGTGGTCGAGCCTGGCCTTCAGCCCCAGGCTTTCAAGCAGCACCGCCGCCCGCTCTTTCGCAGGCTTGAGCTTGCCGGTGGCGATGAACTGAGCCATGGCCACATTCTCGATGGCGGTGAAATCCGACAGCAGGTGGTGGAACTGGAACACAAAACCGATTTTCCTGTTCCTGAACCTTGCCAGCTCCTTTTTGGACATCATGCACTTGCTGCCCCTGAAGATGGGCGTACCATCGAAGAGCAGTTCGCCTTCATCCGGGGTGTCGAGGGTGCCCAGCAGGTTCAGCAATGTGGTCTTGCCGCTTCCCGACGCACCGATGATCGTCACCATTTCGCCCGGCCCGATCGACAGCTCGATTCCGTTCAGGATCTTCAGTGGCGGCTGGCCGGGCAGCGCGTAGGATTTGACGAGCTTGCGTGCTTCGAGCATCTCAGGCGGGCCTTACCTGTCCGTTCCCGGTGACGAGCCACTTATAGCTGCAAAGCTCCTTGAGGGCCATCGGGCCTCGCGCGTGCAGCTTCTGGGTGCTGATGCCGATCTCGGCGCCGAGGCCGAACTGCGCCCCGTCAGTGAACGTCGTCGAGGCGTTGGCATACACGGCTGCCGCGTCCACCCGCTTCATGAAGGCCTCGATCACCTCCTGGTCGGCGGCGATGACGGCCTCGCTGTGCTTCGAGCTGTAACGCGCGATGTGGTCGAGAGCCTCCTCGAGGTTTGCCACGGTTTTGATGGACATCTTCAGCGACAGGAACTCCGTGCCGAAATGCTCCGGGCTTGCCATCTCCAGCAACTCTTCCGGGTACCTTCCCGCCAGCTTGAAATAGGCAGGCTCGTCGGCGAAGATCTGCACCATCTTCTCCTCCAGCGGTTCGACCAGCAGCGACAGGTCGTCGAGCCGGTCCTGGTGCACGATCAGTGTATCGAGGGCGTTGCAGACGCTCGGCCGCCTCGTCTTCGCATTGAACACGATCGCGCGTCCCATCTCAAGGTCGCCGCTTTTGTCGAAATAGGTGTGGACGATGCCTGCCCCGGTCTCGATCACCGGCACGGTCGAGTGCTTGCGGGCGAAATCGATGAGCTGCTGGCTCCCCCTCGGGATAATCACGTCGATGAACCCGACGGCGTTCAGCATGATATGGGCGGCCTCGCGCTCGGCGGGCAGCAGGTAGATCATGTCGGGGTCGAGCCCGCGATTCTGCAGGACCGACCGGATCAGTTCCACGATGGCGATGTTCGAGAAAGCCGCGTCGCTTCCGCCCTTCAGCACGGTGGCGTTGCCGGATTTCAGGCACAGCGAGAAGACGTCGAACGTCACGTTCGGCCTCGATTCGTAGATGATGCCGATGACGCCGAGGGGTACGGTTACCTTCTTCAGCCCGAGGCCGTTCGGCATCGTGCGCTCCTCGAGCAACTGGTCGAGTGGGGAGGGCAGGGCGGCGACGTTCCTGATATCCGATGCGATCGATTCAAGCCGGGCCTCGTTCAGAAGCAGTCGGTCGTAACGGGGGTCTGCAGGATCCATCCGTTCAAGATCCTTCCTGTTGGCCGCAAGGATCGTTTCGGTTGCCCCCGGAATCCTGTCCGCCAGTTCGCGGAGCATGCCGTCGATGGCATCTTCATCGAGGGAGACAATCCCCCGGCTTGCGTTCCGGACGGCTTTCAGGCGTTCGACGATGGCTTCATGTTCGGTCATGGCAGGCGGCTCCTCACTTGGGGATATGTTCATGGGTCTATGAGCGAAAAGATACTCATAATTCATCCACTGCGGCAATCCCGGCAGTCAGGAAAATCATGAAGAAAAATCCGTTAACCCTGTCGCTCCAGTTTTGATGTTTCGCTCTCCGGCCGGGATGTTCGGGAAGGCGGCTACCGGTGATCACCCTTTTTCGCCGATACCTTCATGCTGACGACGTTGCCTGCCAGCCGCTCAAGTTCACTCATCGGAATCTTCATCTTTTCCACGGCTTCCCTGAGATGCGGTTGCGCGAGGACCAGCTCTGCCGGAAAGCGGCTCTCCCCGACGACCGAGATCTCCCCGAATCCGGCCTGCTCCATCGCCCTGAGATACTCCTCCTTTCGGATGGCTCCAGCAATGCACATCACATACGCCTCGATCGAGCCTTGCACATAATCGGGCAGCTCTTCAAGAAGGACGATATCCGAAACCAGCAGTTTCCCGCCTGGTTTCAGGACGCGGTGGGCCTCCTGAAAGACCTTCGGCTTGTCGGTCGAAAGGTTGATGACGCAGTTCGAGATGACGACGTCGACGCTTGAACTCTCTACGGGCAGGTTTTCGATCTCTCCCTGCCGGAACTCCACGTTCCTGTACCCGTTGCTGCTCGCGTTCCTTGTTGCCCGTTCGACCATTTCCGGCGTCATGTCCACGCCGATCACCCGCCCTTCTTCGCCGACCAGATTTGCGGCCAGAAAACAGTCGAAGCCGGCCCCGGAACCGAGGTCAAGCACGACATCCCCTTTCCTGATGACGGCAAGGGCGACTGGATTGCCGCAGCCGAGCCCGAGATTGGATGCGTCGGGGATGCTCTGCAGCTGCACGTCCGAATATCCCAGCCCATTGCTTGCCCTCCTCATCGAAACGGGGTCCGGGTTGCCGCCATTCGGGGAGCATCCGCATGATCCGCCTTGCTTCACGGTTGAAGCGTACATGTTCCTGATAGCATCGGTGATGCTGTTCTTATCCATATCGAGACCCTCCTTCGTTGTTGTACAATTCGTTTAATAGCGGACATTGTGTTCGATAAAAAAATAGGTACATTCTGAGGAGCAGTCAACAATCAATGTTCCGGGAAATGTCCGTTAATGAACAGCCCGGCCTGTTTTGTCAGCCGAAAAGAGCGGATTTATGAAAGAAAGAAGGGAAGACCGGCGAATCAGCCGCTCTCGAAAGCTGATGCAGGAGGCGCTCATGGCGCTGATAGTAGAACAGGGATATGAGAAGATCACGGTTCAGGATATCCTCGATCGCGCGGACGTGGGGCGATCGACCTTCTATGCCCACTACCGTGACAAGGACGAACTGCTGCTCTCCAGCTTCGAGCATCTGCGCACGCTGTTCGAGCAGCAGCAGGAAGCCCTGCTGGCATCACGGCGGAGCGGCAGCGATCCTGACGTCAACATCGTCCTGGAGCTCTTTCGTCACACCGGCCAGCATCACCGCCTCTACAGGGCAATCGCGGGGAGGCAGAGCGGCGAGATGATCCTGAAATACCTGCACCGCTATCTCACCGGCCTGCTGCTCCCGCCCCTGGGGGAACTTGTCAGGAAAAGGAAATCGCTGCCGGTCCCAGTCGACGTGACGGCCCACTATCTGGTCAGTACCTTGCTCTCCCTCATGACCTGGTGGCTTGACAACAACATGCCGTACCCCGCTGAAAAAATGGACGAAATGTTCAGGACGCTTACCATGCCGGGCGTCGAGGCTGCTATCGGCAGCAACGTTGAAAAGAGGGCGTACGATGCGATGAAGGGCGGGCATGCGGAGGGCGGTGCGAAGGCCTTTTACAGCCTGTTTATCGACTCGTCATGCTGTCCCGACAAATAGCCGCCGGGGAGACCCGTCGGACTTGCCGTTCGAGTTGTAACGACCTCCCGATTGTGGTATAATTCAGTAACCCAGGGTTTTGCGGTTTCAGAAGTCAACAAGACACACGATCATCATGAAGCCATTCTTTGCTCTAAACTCCGGACGGTCGTTCAGCCGGTTCTCACTTTCTGTGCTCCTGGTGCTGGCTGCCCTGGCAGGTATGGCAGGTTGCTCGGACCCGAAAGCGCCGAACAGGACGAACTTCACCGAAGCGATCAACACGGCGATTGCCGATTCCATATTCATCAGTCTCGAAGAGATGTCCGTCGCCGAATTCAACGGCGGCCATGGCGGTCACCGGCTGGCGAAGATCGAGCAGCGATTCGAGACCGGGGACCACTATCTGAAAGTCCCGAAGTTGTTGTTCGGCGACAGGAAGCGGGAACTTCTCCTCGACGACCTTTCAAAAAAAGGGATCGTCATTCCGTGGATGAATGCCTTTTATACCGGGCAGGGCCTCTTCGATTTTCCGAACGACATCTATCTGTTCAAGTCGGCCAAACTGCGTTTCGCGAAGCCGGTCAGGAGCGGCGGATCTCTGGTCTATGCCTTCTATTGCGGCAAACCGGGAGTCGACAGGATCATCGAATGGACCGAACCGGGGGAGTCGAACGGCATGAAAATCACCAGCGTGAGATACAAGGCCAGAATGGAAGATGTTCCGGAGTGGTCGTCCACCCTCAACAAGTATTTCGATGAATCACTTCAGGCCGAAAAGGAGACTATGCTCGTCCTGACCAGCAACGGCTGGCGCACGAGGTGATCCTTGAACATTGCCGTTCCGCCTTGTTCGAGCTGTTCCATGCAACACCATTCCGGAGTTCCCGATGACCGTACCGAATCTGCTGCTTCGTTTTTGCCTGTTCTATATCGGACTCATCATTGTCGCATGGATTGTTCTCGTCCTTCTTCGACTCGAGAACTTCGTCGGACTGGACGCGGCGTTGCTGTTCGGAGCCATCACCCTCGTCAGCAGGCAATTTGCGAAGAGTAATGGACGGTATTTTTCAAAAGAGGAGAAAACGAGGGTCATCCTGGGCATGCTGGCGATCGACTTCGTCATTCAGGTCGTGCTTTCGGTTTTTCCGTCAATATTGTTTTCCGGTCGGGTCCCGCAACCGGGTCCGATCGCGCTCATGCTCGGTATTGTCGTCTTCATTCATTTCCTCGCGATCTCCCTGTTTGTGACCATGGAAAGACGCTTCCTCGTCAAGCAGGGATTGATAGAGGCCTGAGGGGCTTCTCCGGTTGCCAGTCGTCTCGTCTTTCAGCTGATTGTTCGCTCCTGAAGTTGCTTTCACCACTATTCATTGAAGGGGGGAATCATGACCAGATACATCAGGGCGGCAATTGTCCTTGTTTACCTGGCGACGGCAACCGCCTGCTCGAGCACGCAATCCGTCAGATACGTCACCGTAGACCAGATCAGGGCATCACTCCCTGCCACTCCGGTAATCGCAGGATTCGATATCGACGACACGGTTCTTTTTTCCAGCCCCGGTTTCTATTACGGAATGACGAACCACGACGGGCCTGACGGCAGGAACAGATACGGTTCAGCCCCGTTGAGTTCGCCGAAATTCTGGAACGACATGAACGGAGAGTTCGACAACTTCAGTCTTCCGAAGGCATCCGGCAGCGCCCTGGTCAGGATGCACACCCAAAGGGGGGACAAGGTGGTCTTCATCACGGCTCGCGACAGTTCGAAGGTGTCAACCGTTCCGAAGATCCTGATGCAGAGCTTCAACATCACCAGGCCCGACGTCGTCTTCACCTGCAACCAGCCCAAAGCCCCATCCATATCGGCGAAACAGGTGACGATCTATTACGGCGACGCCGATTCGGACATTGAGCAGGCGATCAAGGCCAGCGCACGACCCGTCCGGGTGCTCCGCTCACCTTTATCCACCAACAGGACATCGTACGAGAAGGTCGGAAAGCTCGGGGAAGAGGTGCTGATCAATTCGGAGAACTGACAGGAGTTTCAATTCGGTGCCATGTGGGCCAGGGGATCGTGAAACGGAGGTCTTTATACCCTGCCCGGTATGCTCACCACTGGTAACCTATCTTCAGCCGGTAGACGACATCCCACTTCATCGCGTCAGGCGGAGCGTCGCCGTTGTATGAGGTCTTGATTTCGGCGCTGGTGTTCAGCCCTCCGCTGATCGGGAGTTTCACGCCGTTCCAGCTTTCGAATGAAAACCCTCCGACACCGCCCAGGCTGACCAGCCCGTTGTCCCGGTGATACAGTTCCAGCCTGTCCGGGATGAGGAACCGGGTGAACTCGATCCTCCACGATTCTGCAATAAAACGGTCCACCTGAACCATCCGGTAATGTTCCGCGGTGTATTCCAGGCCGCTTTCCACAGAGAGTCTGGACCGGGAGGTGTCGATGAAGCGGTAGCCCACATGCGGGCCTGCTGTCCATCGGAGATTCAGGTCGCCCAGCTCGTCGGATTTCAGTGAGGTTCTTGCACCATAATAGAGCCGCCTGGCGTCAGTGGTATCGTAGGAGGTTTCGATGGACCACCGGTCACTGTTGACCGTACCGTCGGTTCTGCCGTATTCTAGTTCTCCGCCGAGCCGTATACGGTGATGGGCCTTTTTCCATTCGAGTTTGCCCATGACATCGGAGCGGTTTTCGTGTGTGTTTCCCCGCTCGAGTTTGAACGCGGCGTCGATTTCACCGCTGAACCATGAGGACTTGCCGAGTTCCCAGGCCGCAGGGTTGAGCTTCAGCACGTGCCCGGCAGGTTCAATCCTGCTGTCCAGCACCACCTCTCCGTTTTCCTGTTTGAGTTCCTTGACGGCCGCAATCTCGTTGCCCTTCAGGAGCACGTCGAACGAGCTGTCCGACCGGATTTCACGAACATGGGGCCATTCGATCCTGAGCTTGCCGGCATAGGCGGTCTCGAACTCGAGGATGCCGTTGCTCATGTTCAGCACACGGCCGTTGAGCCGGTCGCCATTGTCCATGATGACGGTCTCTTTTGCGCTGGCTGCAACAAATGGTGCCAGCAGCATGAGCGTGATGAAGGCTGGTTTCGTACGTCGAGTCCGATGAAGCATGTCAGATGAATCTCTTGCCTGGTTGTGCCCTAAGCACAGGACAGGCTTGATTGGGGGGCCTTTGAGAAATCTGCATAATATAGGTGTTGGCTGCCGGAAGGGCAACCACCGGACTCCTGCAATGAAGAAAGGATGGGCTCTCAGTCCGGAGTGTCATCCGATGAAGCTCACGCAGCCTGCGTTGTTCTGATGGGTTTCCTGCCAGGGGCCGGCGGGGAATTGAAGAGAGTGGTAACGGAGGTATGGCCGCCTTCAGGAAATTCGATGCCGATGTTTCGGCATCGTATCTTCACCTTTTCAGCGGACCTGTCCGGGCAAGCGGATCCCAGGCATGATGTTGGGTCCGCTCACCTTACAGTGTTACCAGTAGGATAATGAGAGTTCCCTGAGCAACTTGTTGTCAAGCAAAAGTTCCGCAACCAGTTTCTCCAGGCGATTGTTTTCCTCCTGAAGCTTCTTGAGCCGGTGAGGATCGCTGACCGGTACTCTTGATTGAGGATGATTCCGGTTAACTGTGACCGGTTCCATGGTGTAGCTCTTCGTTTTCATTTTAGCCTCCTATTCGGTTGTGTCCGGTACTGAATGTTCTGATTACATCGGTTTGACCTGGGATCATAGCTGTACGTCAACCTCGGATTTCACCTATAATTCTTCAAATACTATGCCAGAACGAGAGCTGGCGAATGCCATGGCCCGTATTACCTATAATATATTGGAGTTATGGACTTGCGCCGGGGTCAGATGCGGCGCAGTTTTGAGGCATTGCTCGCCGTGGGTGATGCAAAACTGTACACTGTATCATGCGGCGATGATACGTCACCTGATACGCTGGAGCCAGGCCCGGGAGGGAATGCAGGAGTGAACGCTGAAGAATCAGGCTGGCAGGATAAAGGTAATCCTGGGTACGCCAGGTTTTGCAGGCGGGCCTGATGATTGAACCGCAGCAGAGGAGGGGAGCGGAGTTGCGCTCAATCTACCCGGATTGCTCTGAAGCATTATCCCAGGTGGACAAGGGTTTTGGCGATCTGGTCCCGTAACAGGGGTGAAACGTCGACTTCGTCGGCATACTTTTTCCATTGGGTGACCGTTGCATTGATTTCGTCGATCGCCTCTGCCGCTTTTTTGAATTTTATGGATTTGCCGACGATCAGAAGGTCTGCTCTGGTAATGTCCGCTCGTTTTCCGTTGACGCTCAGGGCATGCTGGCTTACCCACCGATGATCGGGCTGAAAGGCATGGCACATATCATACGCTGGCGCCAGTTCCCATTCGCCATCTCTCTTCAGCAGGAAAGCAAAGTTTTTTGTGTGGTCGTCGCAGTTGCGTGCCGCCACGTTGAACACCATTCTCCTGAACATCTGCTCTGCGTCGGGATAGGGCAGCTTCAATTCGCGCATGGTTTGAAACAGCTGCTCATAGCTGAAACTCATGACCGAGTTGTAGTCGAAGTGCTTCAGTGCGCTGAAGGTCTGGACGTGGTGTTTCGTTGACCCGCCTTCCCTGTCGAAGCGTCGGGTCATGAAGTGCGCCCTTCCGTTCTCTTCCAGCAATCGTGACGGCATCATGCGGATACCGCAGGCTGTTGCCATGTTGTAGTATGCCATTTCCACCCGGCCGTAGCCATGAGTGGTCCCCAATTGCACATCGCTAACTCCGTCCAGCTTCAACAGCCAATGCCCGAAACCTTTGGGCGCATTGGTCTGGCCGGACCGGACCTCTCCTGTTCCTTCGTTGTAGGCAATCACGGCTTTTGGCCTCGCGCCACCGGCTGACGTGCCGACAAGAATGATTTCCGATATCGCCCTGGTTCCATCCGCCTGCAGGTTGGCGGCCAGGGCTTCCTTGTTGGAGAGCATGCTTTTTGCCACCTCGACCAGCGTGTCGATCTCGACGGAGACGGTTCTTTTGCTCTCTTTCCAGGTGGCCGGTTCGAACTCCAGAGCCCCCATGCCCCTGGTGCCGATAAAGCAAAGCATCTCCACCGGGTTCATGCTGTCCTGCGGGCGGCCCTGCCGGGCGAGCCACAGATTGATCAACTCGTTTCCGTATCGGTCAGGCAGGACGTCGGCCAGCAACCCCGGCAATCCTTTGAAGGAATCGAGGGAGGGTTCGGCCTTTTTGCGAAGGGACGGAAAAGCAAAGGTGTTTCTGGCAGAGGAAAGTGGCATCTGCAAGGGCGCCAGGTCCCATCCCTTCGACTTGAATCCGGCATCGTATTCAAACGTGGCCAGGCCGGCGGCATCGTCCCAGGCCACAGCGCCGGCCAATTCCCCCCAAATTTTGACTTCAGCTACGTTCATGCTTCACCATTCATCTTCAGTTGCCTCGGCGTCCCGTGTTCCTCTTGCCCGCTGTCTTTTTTCTTTCTGCATTCTGGCCAGCGCCAACGGACTGATGCGCGGCTCCACCGCAAACGCATCCATGACGTGCAACTGGTCCAATACCCGGAGCACCTGAATAAAGGTGGCGAGGGTGACCGTTTCACCCCTTTCCAGCAAACTCAGGGTTGATCGGCTGATGCCGGCCGCATGCGCGAGCGCCTCCTGGGTTTTGTTCTGCTCCAGGCGATGATGCCGCACAAAAGCCCCAAGATGCTCAGCAAGCGCCTTGTCACTCATTGAGGCCCAGTGCGTGAATGAATTATCAGTCATAATGCTGTTATTGATACACTAATGCATGATTTTCCACTCAAATATACCTGAAATTAAACGGAAATCAAAAGCCACGAATGCTTTATCATTCACTATATATGATTTGTGCTTTTATTGCATGAAATATCACTCATTAGTGTGCTCGAAATGGTATGTTTGTGAAGCGCTTGTTCTAGGATGCTTCAGCTTCACTGCCTGGAATAATGTTGTGATACGTGCCGGTAAGCGATACTTTTAAGGGTTGACATCCTGCCCCAAACACCATCTCAACTAAAGGAGACCTCATTATGACACGCTTATTTTCATCGACCCTGTTGTGTGCCATTCTGTTTTCATCCGGCAATGCCTTTGCCGCCTATAACGCCAGTGCCGGCAAAGCCGTGTACGATGCCAGCTGCGCCAGCTGCCACAAGGCAGGCATCATGGGCGCTCCGAAACTGGGCGACAAGGCTGCGTGGGCTCCCCGTATCGCCCAGAAAATCGATGTGCTTGTCAGCCACTCTGACAAGGGATACAGGGGCAAGAAAGGGATGATGCCGGCCAAAGGCGGTAACGCGAAGTTGACGACAGCCCAGGTCGGCAATGCCGTTGCCTACATGGTTGCGCAGTCCAAATAAAGAGGTTCGCGTCCCGAATTATAAGGATGCAGGCGAACCCGGCTCGGTAGAAAACCAAACCATCGAAGAACGGCATCAGAACAGCCCTTCTTCGGTGTTTTTTATTGTTACCCCAGTGCAGGTTATCACGTGGTCGAGCTAAAATGAATTCAACATGAAGCTGTCTTAGGTTATGCGACCCGGCGAGCCCATGAAAGTGTTCGGGCTGGTAAAGGGTGCTCGAGTTCCCAGACTATCGATATTGGTTTTGAGCCCTCGTGGCGGAAATAGCGTAAGGCGCCTGCGAAAAAGTATGGAGAGGTGAGTCCGTTGTCGAGCATTTTGCGATTGCGGATGAAGAGTAAGGGAGTGTAGCCTTGATCCCGATGCTTGATGTAACGCTGGCCGGTTGCGGAGTCGGCACCTATCTGCGATTGGCTTTGCCAATGGAATAACTTGTCGGTAATGGCATAGTCCTCGTACATGGTAGTTGGCGAGAAGTCGACTTCGCTTTTGTTTATGTCAGCAAAAAAGAGGTCCAATTTTCTCTGATGAACGTGCAACACACCTTCTCGTGAAGCTTGCGGTTGTTCAAAAGTGCCAAGACCGAGGGCTAGGAGAATTTGTTCTCTCGTGTAGCATGCATGCAGCGACAATGGGCCGCTCATTTCCGGAAAGCGATAAGCCGCGTGAGGTACGTTATGTTCGATTAGCCAGGTAAACAGTTCAAGAAGGTCGTGTTTGAGTCCCGGGCACTTTTCGATAAAGCCCAGTGCTTCTTGTAGGGTTGCCGGTCGGTTATTTCCCCACAAGACGCTTTGGAGCAGTAAGTTTGATTCTGGCAATTTGCCATTGGTACCGCTTAGGTATTGTGCCCCGTCATTGACGATATCCATATCATCCATGAGCATTAAACGACGAAATCCATTGGCAAGAGGTTTCGCGTAGCTTGGCATTTCAATGTTCCTTATTAAACCATGTGCCTCAGCCAGGAGAAGGTGTGGAAGCCCTTTGCGGTAGATCTCGTCAGGTGATTCCAGATTCAAGTATTCAAGCATCTCAGTGAGGCTGATGGCGTCGTGCACCTGCCTGAGTTCTTGCAAGAGCCTATTGCCACGCAGGATGTTGGTTGCCGATCGAATGTTTTGCAGCACATGCGCCTTTGCCTGCTTCTCGAGATGAACGAGACAACCTGCCGGCAGGTAAGGCATGTCTGATTCTATCTGTGGGACAAGTGCTCGTTCGGGTTTGCTTGATAGTGCCCTGAAACGTTTGGCATAACTGAAATTGCGGTGCTGGGGTGCAATGAAGTCCAAAACGGTTAAGTGCGATTTCTGTTCGTGGAGACGCAAGCCTCGTCCGAGCTGCTGGAGGAAAATAGTCAGGCTTTCGGTGGGACGTAAGAAAACAACGGTGTCGATCGCGGGGATGTCGACACCTTCGTTATAAAGGTCGACTGTGAATATGATGTTGATCTCTCGCTGTTCCAGTTGCCATTGTGCTGACTTGCGAAGATCCACTGAGGATTCCGCACTGAGCGATATAGCTTTGATATTGTTGGACATACAGAAGTCAGCCATAAAGTTGGCATGAGCGATGCTCGCGCAAAATCCCAGCGCTCGGATATGGTTGATATTGTTGACGTAACGTTCGAGTTGGCTTAGGACCCAATGTGCTCGAGTCTTGTTTGTCCCAAGCATGCTAGCTAATGCAGTTTGGTTGTAACGGCCTCTTTTCCACTCCAATCCTGAAAAGTTGAGGCCTTCCAAATCAGGTATCCCAAAATAGTGGAATGGGGCTAAGAGTGTCCGTTCAACAGCTTCTGGAAGTCTGATCTCATGGGTGAAGGTGCCTCCAAAATCGTTTCGGATGTCATGGTCATCGGCACGTTCTGGAGTTGCGGTGAGGCCGAGAAGTGATTTGGGCTTGATATGATTGATCAGAGCCTGATAGGAGTTTGCGGAGGAATGATGTGCCTCGTCAAGGACCACGTAGTCGAAATGATCTGGGGCGAGTTTGACAAACCCCTTGCTGTTCCAGCTCTGGACGGTACAGAAGAGGTGGTTGAGTTCGCCAGGGTTTGCTTCGCCAGCCACGATGTCGCCGAAGCTTCCGCTTCGCAACACCTGACGGAACGCTCCACGAGCCTGCTTCAAAATCTCTTCGCGATGGGCAATGTAGAGCAGCTTTGGAAGACCGTGAACTTCGCCAGAGAAGCGCTTATAGTCGAATGCGGCAATCATGGTTTTTCCCGTGCCCGTTGCGGCGATGACGAGATGCTTGCTCTTGCCGGCGTTTCGTTCATCCTGAATGTCGTCTAGGATAACCTGTTGGTAACTGTAAGGCCTGAGATCAAAGAAGGGAATTTCATGAGGGGCTGAAGTTCCTTTCAATTGTTCGAGTTCTAAGGCCACTTTGAGACGCGGAAGGTCCGATTTTCTGCACACGGTGAATTCGGATTCATCTTCCCAGTATGATTCGAAAGTCGCAACTGCATGTTGCCAAAGATGGTCGGTCTCATATTGGCTGATTTTTGCAGTCCATTCGAGGCCGTCGTCGAGCGCGGCTTTCGAAATGTTCGCCGAACCGATATATGCTGAACCGAAACCTGTTTTACGGTGGAAGATATAAGCTTTCGCATGCAAGCGGGTCCGCTTCGTGTCGTATGAAATTCTTACCTCGGTATTGGGGAGTTCGAGCAATTCTTTGATGGCTTTGTATTCTGTTGCTCCCATGTAAGATGTGGTTGCGATACGAAGCCTCGGACTTCCATTTGAATTCGGAATTAAAGTGAAATCTTTGAGGGCAGGTAGGATTGGAAGGAGTCCGGAATATCTGATGAACGAGACCAACCAATCTGCTTGGTCGGTGCTTGCAAGCTCCTTGATGATTTGCGTACGAAGCGCGGGTGAGCGGGATGAACCGGTGAGCAAAGCTGAGATCGAGAGTGGGGTGTCAGGGAAAGTCGATTTTGGTTGGAATGGTTGTTCCGATTTAATCTGCAGGAGCGTTTGGATGGCTTGAGGCCGCAAGCCATTCAGGAATGGGCTGAGCTTTTCCGGTGAGTCGAAGAGCTGGTTGACTGCTTGAAGCAATTCCTCCTCCTTAACGTTTAATAGCTCGTCAACGAAGAATGTGGATAGCTCCTTGGCGATGGCAAGCGCTAACCGTCGGGGCAGTTCGCTTGATTCGATGTGAGCCCATTTGGCCTGTTCAAAAAGACCATTTTGTCGAAGTCTTTTATCAAGGTCGATGGTGTGCAGAAGGTCATAAAGACCTGGCGGAAGGTTCGTGCTCATTTGACGAGGGATATGATTGAACCCCTGAGCGGAGTGCTTACTTCAATTTTACAAATCATTAGGTGATTATGACAATAGAGAATGTGAGGATGGCTGAAGCCTATATTCACTAGATAGCTTTTTTCAGAAGCGATCTGCTTCCTGGGATGTTTCTGGTTCCGCAATTCTTTGAAGCGCTAACTGCTGTTGGTTATAAGGCACGATGATGAGGAAAAAGTAGTGGATGAAGGGTTTGTGGTCTTTATGGTCGATGGTGGTGAGGGCTTTTTCGTCGCTGCAGGCGGCCATGCTGTAGCCCATGACGGTGCCGTCACGTTTTTCTGTTTTATGTAAACGGCTGTTGATCGCTGTTCTGATGTGATCCCAATTCATACCAGACGCCACGCCCGCTACCGTGAAGGGTTAGATGACGATGTTCGACCAGTTTGCGGAAGTGCATCTTCAGTGTGTTGCGGCTGGCACCGGTCAGCTTGATGGCATCGCCTATGGTGATGCGTCCATGTTCACGGGCAAACTCGACGATCTTGAGTGAAAGCTCCGGTAAGGAGGCCATGATGATCTTTTCACGCGCTACCTTTATTTCAAGTCGGCGGATTTGCTCAGCTAGCGAGCGGAGGTAGAATACCAGCCAGGGTTGCCAGTCCGGGGCATCGGTCCTGATCGTGCCCTGGGTCTGCCGAAGAGCCAGATAGTAGGCTTCCTTGTTGAATTCGATGATGCTTTCGAGTGAGCTGTAAGGTACGTAGGCATACCCCGCCTGAAGCAACAGCAAGGTGGTCAACACACGACTGAGCCGGCCGTTGCCATCCTGGAACGGGTGGATTTCAAGAAAGACGACAACGAAGATACCGATGATCAAGAGCGGGTGAAGTTGCGCCTTCTCACGTTCATCGTTCACCCAGATGACCAGTTCGCACATCAGACGAGGGGTGTCGAAGGGAGTGGCAGTCTCGAAAACGATGCCGATCTGCGTTCCCAGTTCATCGAAGGCCGCTACGCTGTTCGTATTGGTCTTGTACTGTCCTCTGTGCCGTGAGTCCTTCTCGCTGTAACGCAGCATGGTCTGGTGCAACTGCTTGATGTGGTTCTCATTGAACGGGATGTGCTGCCACGATCCGAACACCAGGCCCATCAGTTCTGCGTATCCGGCAACTTCCTGTTCATCTCGGGTATTGCAAGTCTGGGTCGCCAGGTTGGCAAGGAGGTTCTCCACCTCTCTATCGGATAGTTTGCTTCCTTCGATGCGGGTTGAAGATCCGATGCTTTCGATGGTGGCGATCCGGCGCAAGGCTGAGAGACGATCAGGGGCGAGCATGCCCAAGGCACGCCATGCGCCTTTAAACTCGTCGATCCGGGAGATCTGCTTGAGGATCTCCGGGGTGATATGAATCGTATCGGTTTGCAGCATAAACCAATAATACACCCATTTACACCCATTTGCAAGCCGATCACTATCGCTAGTGATTGAACAGGCAGAGATGACAGCAACTTTACGGTATTTGAAATCCCGGGATCCGCTATGGGACGATGTACAGGTAATCGTAATGGATGACGGGCTTGTGGCCTTTCTGGCCGAGGGTGGCGCGGGCTTTTTCGTCGCTGCAGGTGGCCATGCCGTAGCCGATGACGGTGCCGTTCTCGGAGCAGACCCGGATAACGTCGCCTTTCGAGAAGGTGCCTTCTACTCCGGTGATGCCGACGGGCAGGAGGCTGCTGGCATGGTCGTGGTCGGTGAGGGCGGCGATAGCCCCGTCGTTGATGACGACTGCGCCTTTTTCGAGCCCTTCGCTGTTGGCGATCCAGCGCTTGATTCCGTGCTTGGACTTCTGGGGCAGGAATCGGGTGCCGACGGGATCTCCATTGACGATCGACTGCAGGATGCCGGGGATGGTGCCGTTGGCGATGTGCACGGTGATGCCGAGGCGTGACAGCTTGTGGGCGATGTTGCACTTGGTGAGCATGCCGCCACGCCCGAACTCCGATTTGCCCGGCCGGATGTACTGGCTGAAGTTCCTCGACGAGGGATCGATTTCGCCGATGACCCGTTTCGTGTCGCCCGACAGGTCGAACAGGCCGTCGACGTTGGAGAGGATGATGTGGGCGTCGACCTGCATCATGGAGGCGATGAGTCCCGAGAGTTCGTCGTTGTCGGTGAACATGAGTTCGGTGACGGCGACGGCGTCGTTTTCGTTGACGATGGGCACGATCTTCTGATGAAGCAGGGCCATGAAGCAGGTGCGCATGTTCAGGTAGTGCTGCCGGTCGCGGAAGTCGCCCTTGGTGACGAGGATCTGTGCCGAGAGCATGCCGTGCTTTTCGAAACGGTCGCTGTAGGCGTTGATCAGGCGGATCTGCCCGGTGGCTGCCAGCACCTGCCTGGTTTCGACGGGAGTGAGGTTGCCGGCGAGCGTGACGATTCCGCGTCCTGCCCCGACGGCTCCTGAAGAGACGAGAATGACTTCCACGCATTGAGCGGCCAGCGCCGCGATCTGGGCGGTGAGGCTGTCGAGGATATCCGGGTCGAGTTTGCCGTCGCGTCCGGTGATGACGTTGGTGCCGACTTTAACGACGATTTTCCTGTAGACGGGGTGTGTCATGCCTTATTTCAAGTGTTGCTGGCTGTACTGCAACCCTGCGACGCCGAGGATGATGAGCAGCAGGGAGACGGCCTTGAGGGTGTTCATGCCTTCGCCGAACCAGACTACGCCGATGGCGGTGATGAACGCCGTGCCGAGCGCCGACCAGATGGCGTAGGTCATTCCTACGGGAAGCACCTTGAGGGCCAGCGTCACAAATGTAAAGCTCAGGGCGTAAAAAACGAAAATAAAAACCGATGGGAGCGGTCGGGTGAAGCCTTCGGAGAGCTTCATGCTCGTCGTTCCGAAGACTTCGGATACGATGGCGAGGAGAAGGTAGAGCCAGTGCATGGGGCGATGCGGTGAGTTGTTGTCGGCGAGCCCTCTCAACCGGCATTTTCCTTCCCGGCCCTGAAGGTACAGGCTTCGCGGTCAAGGCATTCGCCGAACACCTGGAGGCTGAAGCTGCCGAGAGAGAATTCGTGTGTGGCGCAGAGCTTTTCCACCATACCGTCGAGCTGGCTGCTGGCGGCTTCGGAGACCTTTCCGCACCGTTGGCAGACGAAGTGCAGGTGGTTTGCCACTCCGAGGACCCGCTCGTAATGGGTGTGGTGGTGACCGAGGTCGATCCTGCTGACGAGATTGAGCCTGAAGAGCAGGTCGAGCGTATGGTAGACCGTGGCCCTCGAAATGCCGGTGCCCTTCTCCCTGAGCCTGCTGTATATTTCGTCGGCGTCGAGGTGGGCGCCTGAGCGGTACACCTCCTGCAGGACGTCGATGCGTTCAGAGGTGCAACGAAGCCCCTCGGATTTCATGAAGGACCTGAACAGGGACTCGGCCCGCGTTGTCTGTTCGCTGATGTATTGCTTCACGGTTTTTCCGGGGTTTACCTGGGTAAAGTATGATGGCGGCTCATCTCCTGAAATGTACGATTATTTTGCAAAACCCGTATCTGTTGGGGCATCGCGGGGGTTTTGACCGACGAGCGCAGGATAATTGTTCCGGGAATCGTAAATTCAGCTCACGGCAGGGTAGTTCCCACGGCTCCGGAAGCGCTCCGGGGCTGGGTGCAGGGCAACTTTTTGACCCTTCGCCGGGTTATTCGGTAAGATAGTTTCGGCAGTGACTGCCGGCACCGGCACCTCTGGTTCGCGACTCCGGCGCAGGCTGCCCCCAAAGAAGTTCAAACAGCGTATGATAATTCCGATCAATACTTACAGCGATCCTGTGCTTGCCCTCAAGGCGAAGCCGCTGAGAGGCATCGATCCCTCGGTCGAAGAGCTTATCGGCAACATGTTCGAGTCGATGCGCAACGCGTCGGGCATCGGTCTTGCAGCTCCGCAGATCGGCAGTTCGATCCGGCTGCTGGTGATCGACATCTCGTGCATGGACTCGTACAAGGACGCGAAGCCGATGGTGGTGATCAACCCGCGGATACTCGCGGTGAAAGGGCGTAACGTGATGGAGGAGGGTTGCCTGAGCGTGCCGGGCGTCATGGGTGACGTATCGCGCCCCTCCGCGATCAACCTGCATTACCGGGACGAGCATTTCGAGGAGCACACCGCCGAGTTCACCGGCATGATAGCACGCGTGCTGCAGCACGAGATCGACCACCTCGACGGCACCCTTTTCGTTGACCGCATGGAGAAGCGCGACCGAAGGAGTATCCAGAAGGAGCTCGATGCGATAACCGATGGACTGGTCAGGGCGGAATACCCTCTGGCCCGCGATGCCGTGGTGGGGGCGAAGCGCTGAAGCATGGGCATGAGAATCGTTTTCATGGGCACGCCCGATTTCGCCGTTCCGTCGCTCCGCCGGATCGTCACTGAAGGCAACGGTTACGACGTGGTGCTCGTCGTAACCGGCTGCGACAAGCCTCGAAGGAACAGCCGTTCAGAACCCGAACCGACTCCGGTCAAGAAGGCGGCTCTGGATCTGGGGCTTCCGGTGTACGAGACTGACGATGTCAGGAGTCCCGAGTTCGTGTCAAAAGTTGCGGAATGCCGGCCTGACGTGATCGTGGTCGCAGCGTTCCGCATTCTCCCGCCTGAGGTGTTCGAACTTCCGAAGCTCGGCACCTTCAACCTGCACGGTTCGCTGCTCCCCGCATATCGTGGAGCAGCCCCGGTCAACTGGGCGATCGTCCATGGGGACAACCGTACAGGAGTCACCACATTTTTCCTGCAGAAGTCGGTTGATACCGGCAACGTCATCACGTTCGACGAAACTCCCATCGGCCCCGATGAGAACGCTTCCGAACTGATCGTGCGCCTTTCGGAGATCGGCGCCGGTACCGTGGCGAGAACCCTGTCGATGATAGCAGCGGGTTCGATCGTGCCGCAGAAACAGGACGACACCCTTGCGACGAAAGCGCCGAAGCTCACGCGTGAGAATACCAGGATCGACTGGACGCAGCCGGTGCGGCGCCTGCACGATTTCGTCCGTGGCCTCGCCATGAAGCCCGCTGCCTGGACGACGCTTGGAGGCAGGATGGTCAAGATCTACCGTACCCGGCCTTATGCCGGGACGATCATCGGGGAATCCGCTCCGGGCACCCTCCGGATCGAAGGGGGGCGTCTGTTTGCGCGGGGGCTCGACGGCTGGCTCGAACTGCTCGAGCTGCAGGCCGAGGGCAAAAAAGCGATGGACGGAGAATCCTTTGCCAGGGGGCTTCGACCGGGGGAGGAACCCGCCTGCTTTTCATGACCTGCACGGGGCGATCCGTCATTATTTTCTTATATTCCACGACATGAATTCCGCTCGGCCCCGAAGGGGCTGAAGGGGTTCGCTGAAACCATTTTCACCAGATAGAACACGATTATTTATGCCTCCGACCGGAACCGAAGTCGGCATGATCAGAAATTTCTGCATTATCGCCCATATTGACCACGGGAAATCGACGCTCGCCGACCGGCTTCTCGAAGTGACCAAGACCCTCGCATACAACCAGATGTCCACCGCCCAGGTCCTTGACGACATGGATCTCGAGCGCGAGCGCGGCATCACCATCAAGAGCCACGCGGTGCAGATGAACCACAAGGCGAAGGACGGCAAGGAGTATGTGCTGAACCTGATCGACACGCCCGGCCACGTCGACTTCAGCTACGAGGTATCACGGTCGCTGGCCGCCTGCGAAGGCGCACTGCTGGTGGTCGACGCCACCCAGGGGGTCGAGGCGCAGACGATCGCCAATCTCTATCTGGCAATCGAGGCCGGTCTGGAGATCATCCCGGTCATCAACAAGATCGACCTGCCTTCGTCTGATGTCGAAGGAGTCGCGCAGCAGATCATCGACCTGATCGGTGTCAACCGGGACGAGATCCTGCAGGTGTCGGCCAAAGCCGGTATCGGCATCGACGAACTGATCGACGCCATCGTGGCTCGCGTGCCCGCGCCGGCGGACAACCGCCAGATGCCGCTCCGGGCGCTTATTTTCGACTCGGTTTTCGACGCCTACCGGGGCGCGATAGCCTATATCAGGATCGTGGACGGCGTTCTCAGGAAGGGTGACCGTATCCGGTTCTTCGCCAACGACAAGATCTTCACGGCCGACGAGATCGGCACCATGAGCCTGAAACGCAACCCTGCCGACGTCATCGAGGCGGGCAACGTGGGGTACCTGATCTGCTCGATCAAGGATGTCAAGGACGCCAAGGTCGGCGACACGGTTACCCAGGCCGAAAACCCCGCCGAAGAGCGGCTTGCCGGCTACAAGGATGTGAAACCGATGGTGTTCAGCGGCCTCTATCCGGTTGAATCGAACGAGTTCGAGGATCTTCGCGAATCCCTTGAAAAGCTCTCGCTCAACGACGCATCGCTGATTTACACTCCCGAGACCTCGGTCGCGCTCGGATTCGGGTTCCGCTGCGGATTCCTCGGCCTGCTGCATATGGAGATCATCCAGGAGCGGCTCGAACGCGAGTACAACGTGAACATCATCACCACGGTGCCGAACGTGGAGTACCGGGTTATCCAGAGCGACGGGGAGACGATCGAGGTCGACAACCCCTCCAAGATGCCCGACTCCACGAAGATCAACTGGGTGGAGGAGCCTTACGTGTCGATGCAGATCATCACCATGTCGGAGTACATCGGCAACATCATGAAGCTCGGCATGGAACGTCGCGGCGAGTACAAGAACACCGATTATCTCGACACGCAGAGGGTGAACATGCATTTCGAGTTTCCGCTCGGCGAGGTGGTGTTCGACTTCCACGACAGGCTGAAGTCGATCTCCAAGGGGTACGCCTCGATGGACTACGAGTACATCGGCTACCGCCGTTCCGACCTGGTGAAGCTCGACGTGCTGCTCAACGGCGAGCCGGTCGATGCCTTGTCCTCCATCGTGCACCGGTCGAAGTCTTACGAATGGGGTCGGAAGCTTTGCCAGAAACTCAAGGGAATCATCCCGCGCCAGATGTACGAAGTGGCCATCCAGGCGGCCATCGGCAGCCGTGTGATCTCGAGGGAGACCATCTCGGCCATGCGCAAGAACGTGCTTGCCAAGTGCTACGGCGGCGACATCAGCCGTAAGCGCAAGCTGCTCGAAAAGCAGAAAGAGGGCAAGAAGCGGATGAAGCAGGTCGGACGGGTGGAGATTCCCCAGGAGGCGTTCCTCGCCGTGCTGAACATCGACGAATGAGACGTGACGCGTGACGAGTGACGGCGCCGATTTTTCCTGTCATTCTGATCCCGACTGTCGGGAGAAGAATCTGGATGATGCCGTGGATTAGCGAGGAGCAAGGGAGTAGGATGGATCCTTCACTTCGTTCAGGATGACAGGAGTCAGAGTGACGAGTAACGAGAGTAAGGAACGCTGGAAACAGCTCGGGATGTCGTCTCATGATGAGCGCCTTCGAGCAGCAGCAACAGTGATCAACAACGCAATCGAACATGAACAACGAGAACGGAAGAACCGAAAAACGTCAGTCGAAAGAGTGGTTCGAGGCGCTCATCATTGCGGCCCTGGTCGCGACGGTGCTGCGGCTCTTCGTCGTGGAGTCCTACCGCATACCCACCGGCTCGATGGAGAGTACGTTGCTGGCGGGCGATTTTCTGTTCGTGAACAAATATGTCTACGGTCCGCGGGTGCCTTTCACCGAAATCCGGCTCCCGAAAGTCCGTGACGTCCAGCGGGGCGACATCATCGTGTTCAAGTTTCCGAAGGACCGGAGCCTGAATTACATCAAGCGCTGCGTGGCCCTGCCGGGCGACTTGCTGGAAATCAGGAAGCGACAGCTCACTATCAACGGCTTGCCGGTGAAACTGCCGGAGCATGCCCAGTTCATCGGAGCTGAAATGCCGCCGGGATTGGCCGATTTCCAGATTTTCCCAAGCCTTTCGGACTTCAACAAGGACAACTACGGTCCCGTCAAGGTGCCTCGAAAGGGTGATGTCATCTTACTCAATGCATCGACGTTCCCGCTGTATAGAGACCTGATTGCCGATGAGGGGCATGAGGTCAGCCAGATCAGGGAAAGGGTATATGTGGACGGTATGTCTGCGACGAAGTATACGGTGGGACGGAACTACTATTTCGCCATGGGCGACAACCGTGACAACAGCCTCGACAGCCGTTACTGGGGATTTCTCCCGGAGAGCGACGTGGTCGGCCAGGCCATGATGGTCTACTGGTCATGGGACCCCGATCTGTCAATCCTCTCCAGCCCGTTGGACAAGGTTTCGTCGATACGCTGGGGCCGGACCGGGCTCATCGTTCATTGAGACCGCCTGGTTTCCGCAGCGGTAAAGGAGCTTCTGAGAAACCATCCTCGTCGTGATTTCGGCCCAGGAGGGTCTGATCAGGAAAAATCCGACATCGGGGCATGCGATATCGAGCTTGTCGATCCTGATGCTTCTCGGCGGCGAGGATTTTTCGGATGTTATCGGGACGAACTCAAGCTGTTTCAGTGTCAGGAAATTGAGCTCGGGGCCGGTGCCGAGCGAGCCGATTTTAAGCTGGTAGCGGCTTCCGGCAACTGAGCTGAAAGATCGGTTAAGATTGTTCCTGAAGGTGTGGTCGAGGTAGATGTTCGTGGAGAACCAGACCACGAGGTAAAACGCGGCGAACAGTACGCCGGGTGACAGCATGAGCGCCTTGAACCAGTTCCTGCTGATGTTGCATTCTTGTTTCATGGAGTTAGGGGCATGGTTCACTTACAGGTTGTCCTGCAAATAATGATATGATTTTTTTCCCTTATCGAAGCAGTCAATATTCATGACCACCACATTTTCAGAGAGCGGGAACGCTTCGGCAGATGCTGCGCCGTTCATGCTCAAGCCGCTTGTCAAAACCTTCCAGGCCGATACCGAGACGCCGGTTTCGGTCTACCTCAAGATGCAGCGTCCCTACTCGTGCCTCCTCGAATCGGTTGAGGGCGAAGAGCTGCTTGCCCGATTCTCCTATATCGCCGTCGATCCGGTTGCGGTGCTCAGGGGTACGGTCGGGGGCGAGGTCTCGATCGAGATACGTGACGAAAGGTTCCGTTCTCTCGAAGCGATCGTTCGCGACGGGAAGGAGTTGCGCGAGATCGTGGACCGCTGCCTGGCTTCTTTCTCGTCCGCCGATACGCCACGAAGCAAGAACGGATCGCCCACCATGATCACCTCAGGTGTGTTCGGCTATTTCGGGTATGATACCATGCATCTCATCGAGAAGATCCCTGCCGCAGAGCTGCCCGATCCTGCAGGCCTGCCCGACCTTTGCCTTCTGTTCTGCGACACGCTGGTCATCTTCGACAACGTCATGCGCAAGCTCTTCCTGGTTGCGAACTACCTGGATGAGGGCGACCGTCAGCGGGCAGAGAAGAAGATCGGGGAACTTGCGGCGCTGATGTTCGAGCCGCTTGACCGCGATCTCGTGTCCCTCAGGCCGGAACTGCCTGAACCCGTGGTGTCTAATACCCGCAGGGAGGAGTATTACGAAAAGGTGCTCAAGGCGAAAGAGTACATCCTGAACGGCGACATTTTCCAGGTCCAGGTATCGCAGCGCCTGAAGCGGAAGCTGCACACCAGGCCCTTCGACGTCTATCGCGTGCTGCGCACCATCAACCCTTCGCCCTACCTCTATTTCTTCGACTTCGGGGAGTTCCATGTGGTGGGATCATCGCCCGAGCTGCTCGTCAAGGTCGAGCGTGACCATAGCGGTCGTCGCATGGTCGATACCCGGCCCATTGCGGGCACCCGGCGCAGGGGGGAGAGCTTCGAGGAGGACGAACGCATCGCCCACGAGCTGCTCGCCGACGAGAAGGAGTGTGCTGAACACCTGATGCTCATCGACCTGAGCCGCAACGATATCGGCCGTATCGCGAAAATCGGTACGGTAGAGACCAACGAAATGATGGTGATCGAGAAGTATTCGCACGTCATGCATATCGTCAGCAACGTCAGGGGAGAGCTGCAGGACGAATTGAGCGCAATGGACGCTTTCTGGTCCTGTTTCCCGGCCGGTACGCTGACCGGCGCCCCGAAGGTCCGGTCCATGGAGATCATCTACGAACTCGAACGCGAGAAGCGCGGCCTTTACGGCGGCTCGGTGGGTTACCTCGATTTCCGTGGCAACCTCACCACGGCCATCGCCATCCGGACGATGGTGATACGGGACGGGGTCATCTATTTCCAGGCGGCCGGAGGCATCGTCGCCGATTCGACCCCGGAATACGAATACGAAGAGACCATGAACAAGATGAGGGCCGGCCTTACCGCCCTCGAAAGCATCGAGACAACATCCTGATCAACTTACAATCCGGAGCAGCCATGAGTTATAAGAGGACCAGCATCAAATCACTGTTTTTCATTTCGGCAGGCTTGCTTGCTTTGCCGAATCCGGGACTTCATTCAGGAGCCGGACAGGTTCAGGCTGCTGAAAGATCGAAAAGCCCGGCCTCGCATCAGCTCGCCGACCTGAACCAATCGTTCATCCAGGTCGCCGGGTCGGCAGCATCGTCGGTGGTTACCATCTACACCGAAAGCTGGCTCAACCGACCACCGGTGTTTCCCTCCGACTTCTTCGGCACCTCTGCCGGGGAGAAGGGCAGGAGCGTCAACAACTCCAGGCCGACCCTCTCCGGTCTCGGTTCGGGCGTCATCGTAGGGGCCGACGGCTATATCCTGACCAACAGCCATGTCATCGAAGGTGTCGACAGCGTCTCGATCATGACCTCCGACAAGCGGAAGATTCCTGCCAGAGTCGTCGGAACGGATCCTCGTGCCGACATTGCGGTCCTCAAGGTCGATGTTTCCGGCCTGAAGCCTATCAAGATCGGCGACAGCAACCGTCTGCGCGTCGGGGAATGGGTGCTCGCCATCGGAAGCCCGATCAGGGAGAATCTCTCCAATACGGTCTCACGCGGGATTGTCAGCGCCAGTGGCGGCTCCGGTTCGGGATCTGCCGGATACGATGATATGATCCAGACCGATGCGGCCATCAATCCCGGAAACTCCGGCGGTGCGCTGGTGAACATCAACGGCGAGCTTGTCGGCATCAGCACGGCGGTCACCAACCGGGTGGCCGGTTTCGAGAGCATCGGCTTCGCAGTTCCGTCGAACACGGCCAACAGGGTCCTCCGGGAGATTCTCGAGAAAGGCACCGTAAGCCGCGGTTATCTCGGCCTGGCCCTGACGGATATCGACGAGAATCTCGCCAGGGGTCTCCACATGAGGACCAGGGAAGGCGTGATGGTCGAAAAGGTCGTCGAGCGAGGGCCTGCGGCGAGGGCCGGACTGATGGGCGGTGACGTGATATTCGAGTTCAACTCCAGGAAGGTTTCGAGTGCTGCGGAACTTCGCGACCTCATAGCGAGCCAGAGCCCGGGAAGCTCGGCCACCATCCTGGCCAGCCGCGACGGTGTGCCGAGGAACATCACCGCAAGAATCGAGAACCTGCCTGACAAACCCGGAACCGTCGCCGAATTGTCAACTGGGGCCGACAGCAACCTTCTCGGCTTCAGGTTTTCGAAGCTCGATGCCCAGCTCGCCGAACAACTGCACAAGAATGCGGACTCGCGGCGGGTGATCGTGACCGCCGTCCTCGCTTCGAGTCCGGCATCTGCAGCCGGGCTTCGTCCAGGTGATTTCGTTCTGTCTGTGGACCGGAAGAGGGTGACATCGGTCTCGGCATTCGAAGACGCGATCAAGGGAAAGAAACGCGGTGATACGATGCTCCTGCTCATCGAACGGGGCTGGAGCCGTCTCTACTGCAGCTTCAAACTGTAAGCCGTCTCGACCGGCATCGAAGCGCGGCGCAGATTTTTCAGGGCGACCAGCAATGGTTCTTTGCCCAGACGATAAAGATGCTTACATTTCCTGTAGAAGTAAAGTCAGCCCCGATGCTGACTTTGCTTCTTTTTTGTTAGCCACCTGTACCTTCGCTGCCGCAACCCTCCTGGATGCGCGGCCGATCCGTTTTTCCGGCCGTCCGGGATGCCCGTGCGGTGACTGTTATGCTCTTTCGTATTGCCAACCAAAACACGAATCGACATGAGTGATCGAATATATCTGACAAGGGATGGGTACAACCGGCTCAAGGAAGATCTTCATCTGTTGATTACGCAGACGCGCAAGGAGGTACTCGAAAAGATCGCGGAAGCCCGCTCTCACGGTGACCTGAGCGAAAACGCCGAGTACGACGCCGCCCGCGAAGAGCAGTCCCAGCTGGAGTCGAAGATCAGCGATCTCGAAGGCAAGCTGGCCGCGGCCACCATTCTCGATCCGAAGCAGGTCAAGACCGATCGGGTATACATCCTCACCTCGGTGAAGCTCCGCAATCTCCAGGCGGATGACGAAGTCATCGAATATACCCTTGTTTCCTCTGAAGAGTCCGATTCCGATCTCGGCAAGATTTCGGTTCGATCTCCCGTCGGAAAGGCGCTGATCGGCAAGGCAGTCGGCGACAAGGTTCGGATAAGCGTGCCCAAAGGCGAACTCCATTATGAGATATTGGAGATTTTCGTTAAATAGCGCTCCTAATATTAACACGACCTTCATGGGAAAACGACAGATTATCTATACTACCAGGCAGATCGGCGGCAACCGCGAACTGCTCGACAAGGAGATCAACCTGATCACCAGGGAGCAGCGGGTATGGCACGGAAAAATTACCGCCCTCGATCAGGACAAGCTCGAACTCCGTGATGCCCGCTCTGGTAAACACACGTTCCAGATCGCTGACATTGACAAAATCTACCGAGAGGTAGTAACCGAATACTGATATGCGCACTAAAATTGTGGTAGGCAACTGGAAGATGAACAACACCATTGCCGAGTCTCTCGAACTGGCTACCGGAATCGCCGAGGCGGTAGGCAAGGGCATACACTGCTGCGAGGTCGGCATTGCGCCTTCCTTCCCGGCCCTGCATGAGGTCGGCAAGGTCATCGAGTGGTCAGACATCAGCCTTGCCGCCCAGAACTGCCATTACGAAAACGATGGGGCATTCACCGGGGAAGTGTCGGCCCGTATGTTGGCCGCACTCGGATGTTCCTTCGTCATCCTCGGCCACTCCGAGCGCCGACAGCTCTTCGGAGAGACCAGCGCCATCGTCAACCGCAAGGTGAAAAAAGCTCTTGAAGAGGGGCTTCGCGTCATCCTCTGTGTGGGTGAAACCCTGCATGAGCGCGAGATCGGCGTGACCGAAAGCGTCATCACCGGCCAGGTGGTCGAAGGGCTCGACGGCGTCAGCGACATCAGCAACCTGGTCATCGCCTACGAACCCGTCTGGGCCATCGGCACGGGAATGACCGCCACGAGCGCCCAGGCCGAAGAGGTGCATGCCTCCATCCGTGCCACGGTCGCAGGCATCTACAGCCCCGCAGTCGCGGATCATCTCCGCATCCAGTACGGCGGCAGCGTGAAACCGTCCAATGCGGTTGAGCTCTTTTCCATGCCGAACATCGACGGCGGACTGATTGGAGGAGCGAGCCTGAACGTCGGAGATTTCATGGCCATCGTCAAGGCCGCCTGCTGAAGCACCACGAATTTAGAGACTGCTGAAAAGCCATCATCCGGTGACCGCCGGATGATGGCTTTTTCGTTTCGCGGTTGCAGCTTTCCCGGCATGCACATCCCGCTTTCATTGCCCCTTGACCCCTGGTTGAACCCCGGGGGCAATTGAACCCCTCGAAATGCATTTTTTTTATTGCCCCGGACTTCAGTCCGGGGAGAGAGAGGCGCTCCAGACAATTACCCTGGCATATCTGCGGCTTCCTGCGACCGATTCATCGAACAGAAATCCGGTCCGCACATGGTGCAGTAGCGGGCGTTTGCCGCAGTGTCGCCGGTAGCGGCCATATTCTGCGCGTGGACTTCGCGCGTTTTGACAGGATCGAGCGACAGGGCGAACTGGTCTTCCCAGGCAAATGCGTAGCGGGCCCGACTCATCAGCTCGTCGCGGAGCCAGGCCGTCGGGCTGCCCTTGGCGATATCGGCAGCATGGGCGGCGACACGGTGGGCGATGACCCCTTCACGGACATCCTCCCGGTCCGGCAGGCCGAGATGCTCCTTTGGCGTGACATAGCACAGCATCGAGCACCCGAAGGTGGCAATCAGCGTACCGCCGATGGCTGAGTTGATATGGTCGTAGCCGGCGGCGATGTCGGTCACCAGCGGCCCAAGTGTGTAGAACGGCGCTTCATGACAGTATTCGAGCTGCTTGTCCATGTTTTCACGGATCAGGTTCAGCGGCACGTGGCCGGGCCCTTCGATCATGACCTGCACGTCGCGCGCCCATGCTTTCAGGGTCAGATCTCCCAAGGTCCTGAGCTCCCCGAACTGTGCTTCGTCGTTGGCGTCGCCGATCGACCCGGGACGGAGCGCATCGCCGAGCGACACGGCCACGTCATAGGCCCGTAGGATATCGCAGATCTCATCGAAGCGGGTGAAGAGGAAGTTTTCCTGGCGATGCGCCTTGCACCACTTCGCCATGATCGAACCGCCGCGCGACACGATGCCCGTGCGGCGCTTTTCAGCATGCGGAAGGGTGGCCGCGAGGATGCCGGAGTGGATGGTGAAGTAGTCCACGCCCTGTTCGGCCTGCTCGACGAGCGTGTCGCGGTAGACCTCCCAGTTCAGCTCTTCGGCGATGCCGCCGACCTTTTCGAGCGCCTGGTAGAGCGGCACCGTTCCGATCGGAACAGGGGAGTTCCTGAGAATCCACTCCCGGGTCTGGTGGATGTTGCGGCCTGTGCTCAGGTCCATGACCGTATCGGAACCCCAGCGGCAGGCCCAGATTGCCTTCTCGATCTCCTCTTCGATGGACGAACCGAGCGCCGAGTTGCCGATGTTGGCGTTGATCTTGACCCTGAAATTCCTTCCGATGACCATCGGTTCCAGCTCAGGGTGGTTGATGTTTGCCGGGATGATCGCCCGGCCACGGGCGATTTCGTCCCTGACCATTTCCGGGGTGACCGGTTTTCCGCCGGAGCGTTCAATCCACGCTTCGAGCGCCTGGTTTTCCCGTATGGCAACATACTCCATCTCGGGAGTGACGATCCCCTTGCGGGCGTAATGCATCTGGGTCACTGCCGCACCCTCTTTCGCCCTGAGCGGTTTTCTGCCGGTCATGGAGGGTTCTGCAGCGGGAGACACGACCGTGTCCCGACAGAAGTTCCAGGTATCTCGAAACGGGGCCAGGCCTTTCTTCGGGTCATGCTCGAAGCAGGGGTCGCCGAACGGGCCGCTGGTGTCGTAGAGCGGCATCGAGTCGAAGCTCATGCCCTGGCAATCGTAGGGTTGCGAGAGCTTGACGCTGCGCATGCCCACTTCGATAGGGTAGATCGAGCCTTTGACACTGATCTTGGAGGAAGATGGGCCGAAAAAGTGATGGTCGGGGCAGGACGCCTTGTCGGCGGCGGTTGCTGATCGTGTCATCGGAATCATGGGATAAAGCCGGATGCGCGGGCGCGAAAGCGGTGAAGCATGGCTGGAGAAGGCGCGTGCTCCATCTTTCCTTGCGTCAGCATTACCTGCATCAAGTTGTAAGGGTCTGATCTCAGCTTTGCCGGATTCAGCGCACTGAAGCAAAGCACCCCCAGATGAATCATTCAAAGGTCACGATAACCAAAATAGCCATGATTTCCAAGCAGGGCGGGCTTCCGCCGCCGTTGGCGGATTCCGGCCAAGGTATTCGGAGTCCTGTTTTTTTGAACGCTTTGTTCAGGTGGAAATTTTTCCATGAGTTATATTTGGTGTGGGCATTCCGGCCAGATTGTTTGCTTGTATAATATTTGAGGATTTGGTATATAAGCGAATGCTCATATAGTTATCAATAATGACAAGTCAAACCATGAAGCATTTAGTGACGCTCTCTGTGACAGGCATGCTTTTTCTGGGAGCCTGCAGCGCCCAGAATACCGAACCCCGGGAACCGGCAGACCATAAGGAATCGGCGCAAAGCGAAAGTGCCGAAATTACAGGCGGCGAAAAGCCTTCGGCGTTTGACCAGAGCATCAGTGATCCCCAGATCGCAGCAGGCGAGGAGGTCTATGAGCGGAGCTGTGCGGGTTGCCACGATAGCGGCACCGGCGGCGCGCCGAAGCCGGGCACCAGGGAGGACTGGAAGGATCGCTTCGGCTTGGGGCTCGAGGTCCTGACGCAAAAATCGATCGACGGCTTCGAGGGCAAGCAGGGCGCAATGCCACCCAGGGGCGGCAATGCCGAGCTCAGTGACACCGAGGTAGCCAACGCGGTGCGCTACATGCTCGCCAGGTCGAAGTAACCCGGTCCTGAGCCGTTGACATCAGTTCATCCGTCCAAGCTTGAAAAGCCGGGCCTCTGCATGCCCGGCTTTTTTTATGCCCGGTGACAGAACGCCGCAGTTTGGCGACAAAGTTTCAGAACGTGGGGCTTTTATAGTAAATTAGGCCTCTGATTCCCAATGTCTGGCTCAAACATTTCCGGCGGTTCATGAAAACATTCAATCTTGTCCGGCTTGCCCTGTTCCAGATGGGGTTCGGCATCATGCTCGGTTTCCTGCACGACACACTGAACCGGGTGATGACGACCGACCTCGGCATCTCATCGACCATCGTGTTCGGCCTTATCAGCCTGAAAGAGCTGCTGGCCATTTTCGGCGTCAAGGTGTGGGCCGGCAATCTTTCAGACCGCTCACGCCTGCTGGGTTACCGCCGTACCCCGTATATCCTGCTCGGTCTGGTGAGCTGCGTGGCGGCGTTCGTCCTGTCTCCGTCGGCCGCCTATGAGGTGAAAATCGGCGGCATGGCTTTTCAGAAGATGCTGCCCCTGTTGCTGACCGACGTCGGGCTCTGGAAGCTCTGCTTCATTTTCCTGCTTTTCGGCTTCGGCCTCCAGGTCGCCACGACCTCCTACTATGCACTCATTGCTGATACGGTGGCCGAGAAGCATATCGGCAAGATCACCGGGGCGAGCTGGACACTCATGGTGCTGACCACCATCATCGCCACCAAGACCGTCGGCCTGTACCTCGACGTCTATACGCCCGAGCGGTTGAACAAGGTGGCCGATATCGGCGGCGTCATCGCCCTCGTCGTCGGCCTCGTCGCTATCATCGGCGTCGAAAAGCGCAACACCGATGCAGCCAAGGCCGCTGAAAAGCACAGCCTCAGTTTTTCGGAGTCGGTACGCCTGCTCTCGTCGTCACCTAAAACCCTGCTCTTCGCCTTTTACATCTTTATCTCGATCTTTGCGCTGTTTGCCAATGAGATCGTCATGGATCCCTTCGGCGGCCAGGTATTCGGTATGCCTGTCGGCAAGACGACGCAACTTTTCCGGCCGACCATGGGCGGCACCCAGCTCATCTTCATGCTGCTGGTCGGCTTCCTCCTGTCGCGGATCGGCCCGAAGCGCGGCGCATATTTCGGCAACGTGTTCGGTGCGATCGGCTTTGCCCTGGTGATCGCCGCCGGGTTCAGGCTCGATATGACCCTGCTGCGTGTCGCGCTTGTCGTGACCGGCATCGGTCTCGGTGCGGCGAGCGTGTCCAACCTCTCTATGATGATGACCATGACCGCCGGACGGAGCGGCGTCTATATCGGACTCTGGGGGACCGCACAGAGCCTCGCCATTTTCATCGGGCATTTCGGGGCCGGAGTGCTGCACGACGTGATCTTCAGCTTTACGGGCAGCCAGATGTGGTCATATACGGGTATCTTTGTCCTCGAGATCGTGGCCTTCACGGCATCGAGCCTGGTGCTTCCCCATATTTCCAAGGAGGAGTTCGAGGCTGAGAGCGCAGCCAAAATAGCGGAAATGGCCGCTGAGGCCAAGGCCGGCTGAACCCCAGGAAGTTACGACCATGAAATACGTATTCGGCCCGGTATCCTCGAAAAGGCTTGGACAGTCTCTCGGAGTGGATCTGCTGCCCCCGAAGAGCTGCATCTGGAATTGCGTCTATTGCCAGCTTGGCAGGACGAAGCAGTTCGTCACCGAGCGCAGCGAATTTTTCCCCCGCCAGGAGATCCTGGACGAGATCATCGAGGCGCTCGACAGCGGCGTCCCGATCGACTGGATCACCTTTGTCGGTTCAGGGGAGACGACGCTCTACAAGGGTATCGGCTGGCTCATCCATGAAGTGAAGAAGGTCACCGCCATCCCGGTGGCAGTCATCACCAACGGCTCCCTCCTGCACCTTCGCGAGGTCAGGCAGGAACTGCTCGAAGCCGATGCCGTGCTTCCTTCGTTGAACGCCGGTTCGGCCGGACTCCACGATCTCATCGACCGGCCGGCGCCCGGTTTCAGCTTCAGGCTCCACATCGAAGGGCTCATGCAGTTCAGGAATGAGTACAAAGGAAAGCTGTGGCTCGAGGTGATGCTGATCGCAGGTATGAACGACACGGACGAGGCACTCGAGGATCTTGCCGGGGTGATCGAGGCGATCCATCCCGATTCGGTGCACCTCGTGGTTCCGACCAGGCCGGCCCCCGATGGCCACGTCAACATTCCCGACGACGATCGTATCCGCAATGCGGTTTTCATCCTTTCCCGGTCTACCCCGTTGATCCATCCGGTCAAGGGCACCATGAACCTGAAGGGGGCTTCTGACCTCCTCGAAGCCGTCACGGCCATCGCCGTACGCCATCCGGTGCAGGAGCGGGAACTCGAAAACGCGCTTTTCGACTGTTTTCCGGGTGACCCCGACGCCGTCCGGCAGGCGATGGAGTCGATGTTTGCCTCTGGCCGATTCAACAGGGTCAGGCATGGAGACGAACTCTACTGGGTGATGAAAGCGGGCTGATCCGGGTTTCCGGTACAGGTTACCACTTCACCATCGGCAGGGGGGAGAACGGGTGTGTCCTGAATCTTTTCAGGGCCAACCGGACAAGCGTTTTGTGGAACCCTTCATTGGGAAACTCCTCCAGCACCTCCCTGACGAACTCATCATCCATGCTGAACCTGATCAGTCCTCCTGAAATGTCGATCAGATCGGCCTTTCGGAAGGGTTCGACGAGCCATTCCTGATTTCCCTTCCATTCTGTCAGCTTGTGATGCTCCTCGATCATGCAGAGAATTTCGTCGATCCAGCCGTTCCGGCCTGTTTTTTCGAGGTACTCGCGCGCCAGCTTTTTCGAATGCGGCAGGTAGTCGAAGGTCCGATCCGACCAGATCCCCAGATCATGGAAAACGGTCGCCACGGCGATCTTCACCTCTTTTTCACCGCCTTCTCCGGCAAGGGCAAGGCAGAAGTTCCAGATGCGGAAACAGTGGTTGAGGTATGCCTCGAAATCCGCCTCCAGTGCCTGTCGATAAGGTTCGATGAGTTCTCGGATGAGCTCCGGGCGTTGCACGTTCATTGACCTTCCGGCTCTTTTTTTCATTGGAGGTGCGTTGATTGTGGGTTGATGGAATGTCCTCGTTCGAGGTGTTGTCCGACAGGGCTCAAAAGCTGAACCCGACCTTCGCGTACATCGCATAGTCGCCGCTCAGCCTTCCGGCGTCGAGGCCTCTTGCCAGGGCTATATGCGCGCTGTACCGGGGTTCGAAGAGTGCGAGCCAGATTCCCCCGCCGACGCCGGTATGCCACTGGTCCGACGATTCGCCCTCGACGAATACGCGGCCGGTATCGGTAAACAGCATTGGTCCGAAGAGTATCGGGATGAAAATCGTGGTTTTCCCGCAGTAGAGCCGTAATTCGGTATTTGCATACACCGAGGCGTCCCCGGCGAACCGGTTTCTGTCGTACCCCCTGATCGATTCCGATCCCCCGATGGTTGCGGCTTCGAAATAGGGATATTTCCCCCAGTTTTTTTGCCCTCCGAGACGCAGGACGACCCTTGAGTAATGTGAATCGTTCAGGGGGAGGTAGGTGCGGAATTCGCCGGCCAGCTTCCCGAACGATGACTTGTTGCCGATGAATTCCGGGAAATATTTCCCCTCGATGTCGAAGGTCATTCCGCTGAGTGCGGTCGTGTTCGGCTTCAGGCGTTTGCCGGCAGGATGTTCGGAGGGTTCCCTAGGAGAGAGGTCCAGAACCTCACCGCTGCTTCTCGAATCGTAATGGAACCCGAGCTGCAGGCAGTTCGTGAAATCGACGTCGACTCCGGGTATCTCATTCCGGTGAACGACAAGGAACGAACCCGGTTCGGATTCGGTCCTGATCCATGTCGATTCGATGCCCCCCTCCCAGTAAAAATCCTTTTCGAACCTGGGCGGATATCTCAGCGATCCTTTGAGCCTGGCGATCTTCGAATGTGTTTCGAACTCTGCGATATTGAGTGCGGTTCTGCCGGCGTTGCTTTCGTTGCCCAGACCGTAAAAATTGATATTGTCCAGCGTATTGACTCCGGTTTCAAGGTGGACGCTCGCATTCCTGAAAACCGTTCTCAAATCGCTGTTGAAATTGAGGCTGAACCGGAAATCTTCCCCGAATGCCGCAGCTCCGTCCAGCTGGGCACGGTAACGGTATGGATCGTAATTGAAGCCGTACTCTTCGATTGACGCGCCCCAACCCACAAGGGCCCCGAAATCGGGGGAGTAGTCGACCTTCATGTTCGAGAGGTCTGCAACGACCTTCCTGCCTGTATCACGAGGTTTCAGGTCGTATCTGGCACGGTCGTCGGCCAGTTCCTCCCGGTCGCCGGCACGGTCATGGTCGACCGCAGTATGCTTTTCGGCAACAATTTCCGTATCGTGGCCCTGGTCGTAGAAAAAGGTCGTTTTCCTGCTCTGCGGTTGTTGTTTGTCTGTCGACTCGATGGTACGATCTTCGAGCCGGTTCTTTCCCTTGCCGCTGATGAACCGGGCTGCGATGCTTTTTTCGCTGACAGGGCCGTCGATGACGGCGTAGTTGTCGCCTTCATGCAGGAAGATCCTGACCTCCCTCGTCTCATCCGGGGAGAAGAGACGGTGGTATAAGGACTCTCCGCTCTTCAACCCTGAGCCGGCCTCCCTCCGGAACATCGAAACCTCGAGTTCCCCGTTCTGCATCCGTTGGGCCTCGACATATTCAGACATGTCCGAGCCGTGGATGTCGACCGCTTCAGCATAAAGGCGGTACAGTTCTGCTGAAACCTGTCCGAGCCTGTCCCTTCGGGCAATGAGATCCCGTTCGAGGCGTTTCCCCTCTTTTGCATACATCGGAGGCGGCATGTTCCGGACAGCTTCGACGATTACCTGGTCGGTCAGCTTCTGCAGCAGTTCGATCGTGATATCGTTCCACTCCTTCCTGTCGATTCCGGAGAGGAATCGGCGGTCGAGCCAGCCGGCTGAACCGGCAAGCTGCCTGATCTTCGGATATGAGGTATCGAAATTCAGCATCCCGGAGCCCGCTTTCGCCAGGCCGGTCTGACGGGAAAAAGCATGGTACTGCCTGATCGGGACCGGGATCCACAAGGTCTGTCCCTTTTCTGCATAACCTGCCCAGCGCCACTGGTCAGATTGACGGTCTCCGTCGCCGACAAGGATGTCCATCAACCTGGCTCTCAGAAAAGCCCTGCCATCGACAGTGTTGCCGTTGCCCCGATCCAGCGCATGCAGGAGCTCATAGGTCCCGATGATCCTTCGGGCTCCATTGAAGCCCTTGCCGCCCGAATCGCTTCCCACAGGATGTTCCTCAACCATTCCGGGAAGGCCGGCGAATTCGTCGAAATAGGCTCCCAGACGAAGATGGTCATAAGGCATCACCACCAGACGGTGCGACAGATGATAAACCCCGGCAGCATCAAGAAGAGGATCCAGGATCAGGGCGGCAACAGGGTTGAGCGAGCTTACTCCCTCCTGGATGTAGGTTTCGAGTGCCGTGCCGCGGATTTTTGGCGACAGGCTCCTTGCCGGGTCCTTGTCGAGCGTCAGGAACGTGTACTCTTTTCCGTTCGCCCCCCTGAACAGCAGGGCTGCCGAAAGCTGGTCCCCCTCTTTTTCAAGCGGTTCCAATCCACCGGAGAAGGAGCCGAGGTCGAGGATCGGGACTTCGATCGGAGTGCTCCACAGGTCGCGCCAGTTTGAGCCGAACACCAGGCTGCGGGGAGTTCCCTGCCGATAACCAGCCCCTGGAACGATGACGACGCTGGTTTTGCCCTCGAGCTGTCCAGGCGGGATTTTCCTGGGCTGCGCGGATGCGCAGAATGTATGGGCGAGCATGGCAGCAACCGAAAGCATCGTTATCCTGGCAGCCCTGAGGAGCGGTTTTGCCGTGTGGCGGCGTATCGTTCGCCAGGGGAGATATGTGCCGAAAGCTGGAGGCATTATGCTTGACTGCTCGTTGATCAGAGTAAGGCTCCGGAAAGGAACAAACTGCAATATACGATTGCCGGGTCTCCTTCGTTCGGTCAAGTCGGATTCTCCTGCATTCGCCTTGACGTGGATGCCGCTTATGGTTATGTTGAAGAGTAAGCAACATTTTCCAATCGCCGGTAAAGGCTGAATCTTTCCGGCAAGACTGAAAGGGACGCAGGGAATCATGGAACAGCGAAAACTCGGCACGCAGGGGCTCGTCGTTTCGGCACAGGGTCTCGGATGCATGGGCATGTCAGACTTTTACGGCTTACGGGACGAAGCGGAGTCGATAGCGACCCTTCACCGGGCCATGGAGCTCGGCGTGAATTTTCTCGACACTTCTGACGCTTACGGGCCGTTCACGAACGAAGAGCTGATAGGCAAGGCGATCAGGGGGCGGCGGGACAAGCTCGTCATCGCCACCAAGTTCGGCATCATGCGCAACAAACCCTCGGATGACGGGAGCTGGGCGCCGATTACCGGCATCTGCGGCCGTCCCGAATACGTCCGATCCTGCTGCGACGCCTCCCTGAAGCGCCTTGGCATCGACTGCATCGACCTGTACTACCAGCATCGGGTCGACGGCGAAGTGCCGATCGAGGAGACGGTGGGGGCCATGGCAGATCTGGTAAGGGCCGGAAAGGTCAGGTATATCGGACTTTCTGAAGCCGGGGTGCCGACCGTCCGGCGTGCTCATGCAGTCCATCCCGTCAGCGCATTGCAGAACGAGTACTCACTCTGGACGAGGGATCCCGAAGAGGAGCTCCTTCAGACCATTCGAGAACTCGGAATCGGCCTTGTGGCATACAGCCCGCTCGGGCGAGGGTTCCTGACCGGGGCACTGAAGAGCCCTGACGATTTCGCATCCGACGACTATCGCCGCAACTCGCCGAGGTTCCAGGGCGAGAATTTTACGAAGAATCTCGATCTCGTGGAGCGTATCAGGTCGATCGCCGCGAGGAAGGGGATCGCACCGGGCCAGTTGGCCCTTGCCTGGGTGCTGGCGCAGGGGGATGACATCGTACCGATTCCCGGCACCAAGCGACGGAAGTACCTCGAAGAGAACATCGCTGCCGGTTCGGTGGTCATCAGCCCGGCAGAGATGGAAGAGATCGCCGAGGCATTGCCCCGGGGTTCGGCTGTCGGGGAGCGTTATCCCGAAGGCATGATGAGGCTTGTCAATCGCTGATGTTCAGGGCGATGACGTTATAGTTTTTGTACTCTATCCATTGAGCGTTATCCTGTTCTGATGGCGTATCAAACCAGCAAGATTCAGTTCCAATGCAGCATGCAACCGATGTCGAAGATAACCTGTCTCGCGACTGTGACCTGTCGAAAATTTATCTGAGTGCCCTTCCGGGAGGGGTCTTTTCCGTCGACCGCAATGGCCTGGTGACTGCGGCAGGAGGCTCCTGCGTCATGATCGATGGGCGTTCTCCCTGTGAGTTCGTTGGTTCGGAGATCGCCGACCTGCTTTGTCCGGACAATCATGAAGAGGGGCGGCAGCAGGTCCGGACGGCCTTCGGATCGAAGCAGGCAATACGTGTCGAGACTAAGGAAGGGGGACGGCATATCGTTTTCACGCTGCTTCCGATGGACGGCGACTCCTCACTTGCTGTGGTTGTGCAGGAGATGACGGATTTCCGGAAGGCGGAGTGCGACATCCGGCAGGAGCGCCATTTTATCGAGGCGGTGCTGGAAAGCATCCCTGGTTCCTTCACGGTTTCTGACGCTCAGGGCGCTCTTCTGAAATGGAACGCGTTCCATCGTGACGAAGTTGTCGGCAAAAGGGAAGAGGAGATGGCCGGAACCTTCGCCTTCGATGTGATCCATCCCGATGAACGGGAAATTGCGATCGGCAAGACGAGGGCTATCCTGCTCGACGGTTCGGAAATGGATGGTGAAGCCAGGGTATTCAAGCGGGGAGGTCCCGATTTTTCCTGGCGTCAGATAACCGGTAGGAGGATCGAGGTCGACGGCAACCCGATGGTTGTTTCCGTCAGTTTCGACATCACCGAACGCAAGGAGGCGGAAGAGGCCCTTCGAAAGAGCGAAGAGCGTTTCCGGAAGCTTTTCGAAGGCCATTCGGCCATCATGCTCATCTTTGACGAAACCTCCGGGCAGATCGTCGACGCCAACCAGTCCGCAGCAGATTTTTATGGCTGGTCGATCGATGAACTCAGGGGCAAACGCATTCAGCAGCTTGATCATCATCCGCCTGGGCTCCATGTTACGGATCTCGAATGGGGTGCCGAAAAGAACGGCAACCCCGTCACGCTCAGCCATCTCCTCAAGGATGGTTCGAACAGGGCTGTCGAAGTGTTCGGCAACCGGGTCGAGATTGCCGGCAAGCCGCTCATCTACGCCATTATTCATGACGTCACCGACAAGAATCGTTGGCTGGCGCTTACGGAGCTGAGGATTCGACTTTACCAGGATGCCGGTTCATCGTCCATCGATCATCTGCTGAGAACCGCGCTGGACGAAGCCGAACGACAGACATCGAGCAGCTTCAGCTTTTTCCATTTCCTTGACGGCAGAAGCGACGGCGTCCTTCCCATGGTCTGGTCAAGCAGAATGTACGAGCGAACGTCGACGGTTTCGAACGACAGGCATCGCCAACTCCTGGACGCCTGGGGTGAAATGACTGAAGCCGTGCAGCAGAAGCGAACCGTGATCCTCGACGATTTTTCGCAGCTCATGGATGAAGGGATGGCCGAATCGCATCCTGCCATCCTCAGGGCTCTGGTTGTCCCGATCGTCTGGGGCGATCACGTGCCGGCCGTGTTCGTGCTCGGCAACAAGTCACAGCCATATGCCCAGGACGACCTCCTGCGTGCCGAGGCGATTGCCGAGATGGCCTGGGACATCGTTTCGCGTAAACGTGCTGCGGAGTCGGAAAGCAGGATGCAGGCTGCGTTGATGCACATCCAGAAGATCGAACTCGTCGGTCAGCTCGCGGGAGGCATCGCCCACGATTTCAACAATATGCTCAGCGTCATCATCGGTAATGCCGAGATGGCTGTCGAGTTTGGCGAGTCCGGGGAACTCGTCGGTCACCATCTCCGTGAAATCCTCACGGCCGCCGAACGATCGGCGGGAATAACCAGCCAGTTGCTCGCATTTGCCCGAAAGCAGCCGGCGGAGCCGGAGGTCATCGAGCTTGACAAGGCTATCGGGCGTAGGATACCCATGCTTCGTCGCCTGGTGGGGGATGCCGTCGAGCTTGACTGGGAGCCTGCCGGCAGGGACGCTTCGGTCATGATCGATCCCTTCCAGATCGATCAGATCATGTCAAATCTGTGCGTCAACGCACGCGATGCCATCACCGGCAAGGGGCACGTCAGCATCAGCACCGGTGAACGCCGGCTTGAAAAGTCTTTTTACGACAACTCATCGTATACCTCTGCCGGCGAATATGTGGTGATCACGGTTAGGGATTCGGGCACTGGGATCTCAAGAACGGATATAGGCCATATTTTCGAACCGTTCTTTACGACCAGGGAGATGGGGAAAAGGACCGGGCTCGGCCTGTCGACCGTCTATGGAATCGTCAAGCAGAACAACGGATTCGTCGAAGTCGACAGCGAGCCTGAGAAGGGGACGGAAATACGGATCTGCCTGCCCAGGTATGCCGGTGGGGCCTCACGGCTGGCATCCGGAGCCGGCCGGACTCCTGCAGGTGCCGGCAGGGGAACGATCCTCCTGGTCGATGATGAACCGGACATCCTCAAGATCTGCAAGAAGATGCTCGAGAGCAACGGCTACCGGGTGCTGGCGACCTCGTTGCCAAGCGATGCCCTCAGGCTCGTCGCTGAACATGGCGGTGTTATCGAATTGCTGCTGACCGATGTGGTGATGCCGGAGATGAGCGGCAGGGAGCTTTCGGACCGGATTTCAGCAGTGCTTCCGGCCATTAAGACTCTTTTCATGTCCGGCTATTCGACCGGCATGGTCGCTGAACACGGCGTTTCCGAAGGAGTGGGCTTCATCCACAAGCCATTTACGATCAAGGATCTGATCTCTTTGGTTCACGATACGTTGCGGATGTCGTGAGGAGTTCCGGTGAGTGGAGGGTATCAACAGTGTCGGCAATCAGGAACATGCGACCGAACTCATCCGGTCTTCTGCCTTCAAGGTGGGCATATCCCGGTGGGATCATTCCGTCAGGCAGAAGATGATGGATGAACGCGATTTCAATAGCCGGCTTCGTTCAGTTTCCGGTATGCGTCGCAGCTCTTCTGCTGTCCGTTGTCGCAGGCTTTGCCATACCACTCTTTCGCTTCACGTTTGTCCAGAGTTACGCCCTGACCGTTCTCGTAAGCTTTCCCAAGGCTGAATTGCGCATTCGCATTACCTTTCGCAGCGGCAAGGCGGTACCATTTCAGCGCCTCTGCCGGGTCTTGTCGGGCCCCCTGGCCATTGGCATACATCGTTCCCAGTTCGTATTGGGCTTCAGGATATCCCTTGTCGGCGATCGATCTGAAGAGCTTCATCGATTCGAAATAGTCCTGTCGGATACCTCTGCCTTCACGGTACATCACCGCGAGGTTGAACTGCGCCGAGATTTCGCCCTTTTCAGTAGCAAGCCGATACCATTTTACCGCTTCGGGATAGTCCTGCTGGACTCCGTCGCCCTTTGCGTACATCACGCCGAGGTTGTACTGGGCGGACGAATTGCCGTTCGCCGCTTCCCGCTTCCATTGTGATATCTGTTTCGGTGTCGGAGGTTCGCAGTGAGCCCCGAGCGGGGCGATCAGCATGGCCGCAGCCAGCAAGCTGAAGAATCGGGCTCGTTTCACAGCACTTCTCGTTTATGGGTTCGGAGGATTCGGTATTCAGAACAAAGGCTTCTTCATCTCGATATGAGCGGCTTCAAGCACGTCATCAAGTCCATGGGTGACCGATTGTTCGGTAAGCTCGCAGATCAGTTCCTTCCATCCCAGTTGTTGGCGGTCTTCTGCATCCTGACTCTCGTAACGAAGTACGAAAACAGTTCCCTGCGGCCCGGGTGTGATACCATCCAATCCAAGGCGCTGGATCAGGACTTCCTCGATTTGTTCCTGCATGGTTCCTTCCCTCGAATTTAACTGTTTAATGTTTTCGATGGTGAGATATTCTCATCGATGAACCGCATAGCCCAATTTCCGGAATTTGCGGATAAGGTATTCCGAAGATGACGCCATCAATCAAACCAACTGTTTTTCGATTGGCATGAAGATTACAAAAGCCCCTGTTCAAGAGGTCTCAAAACATGAGGAACAACAATTCCCCGTTCTATATGCCGGGGCTCTGATTCTTAACGGAGGGGGGAGATCATTTTACAATCCAACTGAGAAGTCGGCTTTATGGTTCCCGACAGCAATATACATATTTCGTTTATCTTGCCACATCTCACAACCTGAATGCATATCCATGTCGATCCGGAGATGCAACGCATGTCCGCGGGGCTCTTTGATGATAATCGGGTTTTATACGATAGGGTCGGAAACGGGAACGGAAATCCAGGCGGCCTTGTTCACCTTCCATCGGCCCGGTACTTTTTTCAAAGTAACAACCGCTCCTCCAGCATGATCGCCTTGGAACGACAAGGTCACGAAATCGTCAGACGTGGAACCCCGAGTCGGGGAAAGGCGAATTTGCGGCAACGCTCTGCCTCTCCAACGCCGGCATCCAGGCTGATCAGGCACCCGGAGGACAACTCCTGCCTGCGCACCAGGAGTGAGTAAGCTATAGGAATTTGCGCTTTCGGATGCTTCGCGTTCTTCTTCTTGTCGGCACCGTCCGCCTTTTCGTTCGATGCTTTCTTACAATGAAGCCGCAGCATCCGGAGCGCATTATTTTGCAGAACCCTCATCCGCGTTCAAAATCTCCGGAACCGCACGGTTCTACCCCGGAACGGAAATCAGAAGCAGGAAAGGCCAGAAGCATCCCTGCCTTCTGGCCTTTCGTTTCTGTTGATCGCAACGGTTCAGAACTGGTACCGGATGCCTGCCGTGACGTTGTGCGACGAGAACACCACATTACCGTCATCAGGCTTGAAATAGCGGTATCCGATGTCCAACATGGTCCTCTCTGCAATTTTCACACCAAGGCCTGCTCCAACCTGCCAGGCGAAATCTGTGCTGCTTCTGTTTGCCCAATGGCCGTTGGCAACGCCAGCGCCAGCTGTCACGTAGGGTTTGACGCCCGACATTTCATCGAAATCATAGTACGCGTTTCCCATGAATGTCCAGTAGAAGACATGGCCGCCAACAGTTTCCAGTTCATTTCGCTGATAACCGACAGCACCCTCTACCCTCACCGGATCGAAATTGTACCCGACAGCGCCGTTGAGCAGATATCCGGTTTTAATGTAGTCTTTGCCGGGTATCGCAGCTCCGATATTGCCACTGACATAGGGACCGGTATTCGACCTTGATTCGACAATCGGTGCCGCAGCAGGTCTCACGACCGATTCGGATGCAGGAGCTGCAGGAGGTGCGGTATACTTTTCCGGCATTGGCCTGTCGTTTCCGTTGGCCATGGCTGTGCCGCTGATACCGGCAGAAAGCGCAATGGCGAGCATCGCGAGTTTGGCAGTCTGTTTCATAGTTGTTCCTGTTAAGTTTAACATCGTAAACCTGTCCATACTTCTTCCATTTATAAACAAGGCACGCAAAAGATGGAGGAAGGTATATGCTGCCCATTATGAACAACAACAAAATCGCCTGAGAGGTTCCGTCCGGCAAAACATGCTCTATCAGGAGCTTTCGTCCCGGATTCTCCTGATTGCTGTTTTCCCGGTTGCGATTCCTGAACTTCAGGGTATTCAGCTTCCCGCGAAATCGGCATATTGGCGCAAGAGTGGCGTAACTTGAGACAAATAAAAAATTTATGCAGCAGGGAGCGAAAGAAAAGGGTGTGAATAAACGTATTAAAAGTTGTGGAAGGGAAAGCGCGCATCCCCCTGATACTGATCGATAACATCATTCAACCGTTGTTTAACGCCAAGAGAGGTTTCTATGAAAAAGCAGATTTTGTTAGCTGTTGGAGTTGCTGGCCTGTTCACCTGCCAGCCTCAGCCGGAGGCACAAGCAGCTGTAAGGGTGGGGGTCAACGTTCCGGGCGGCCCCTCGTTTTTTTTCTCGGACAGGCCTGATTTCGTCTATATGAACGATTACGGGTACTCGGTTTCTTATGGTGGTCCCTACGACGTCATCTACTACGGAAACGACTACTTTGTTTTCCGAGATGGCGGATGGTACCGCGCTCATGACTACAGAGGGCCGTGGGGACGCATCAGGAATTTCGACCTTCCTCCGGCGATCAGGAGGCATCGTATCGAAGAGATCAGGAGGCATCGTGACATTGAGTATCGCAGACATGAGCGCGGATACTGGGATGACCGGTTCAGGCGTGATCGTGATGAATGGCGCGGTCGTGATGACCACCGTGGACCGGATGATCGACGCGGTCGTGACGAGCGTCGCGGACCTGACGACAGGGGCGGACGTGACGAGCGCCGTGGTCCGGATGACAGGGGCGGTCGTGATGAGCGCCGTGGTCCGGATGACAGACGGGGTCCAGACAATGACAGGCGGTGATCTTGCGTTTCAAGAAGACGTCGTGACAACGAAACAGGGAGCCCTTCGTGGCTCCCTCTTTGTTGACGCGTGAAATCGAATCCTGCGGATCACAAGCACTGATGATTCGCTCGTTTTTCGATGATTGTAATGGAAACCGAAAGATTTATTGAAAGAAGCACCTTCCCTGGCTCGTATTACATGATGGACGGTGGGATCAATCTCGATCGCACTGAATTCAACCAAAAGGACTGATATGATGAACAAGAACCTGAAGCTCGGTGTTGTCGTTGCTCTCGCGATGAGTGGTGTTTTTGGTGGTGTTTCGTTTGCTGCTGACAATGCAGCTCCGGCCGCAGCCCCTGCACCTGCAGCGGCACCTGCAGCAGATCCTTCAGCAGCCCCTGCTCCTGCAGCAGAGAAGAAAGTAGTGAAGAAGAAGGCTGCGAAAAAGAGAGTTCCGGCCGCCAAGAAGGCTGCTGCAAAAACTGAAGCGAAGCCAGAAGCGAAACCCGAAACAGGTAAGTAAGTTTTTTACTGCTGAGTTGTTCAACAGTGCATAAGTGCAAGAAAAGCCTCTTCATCCGAAGGGGCTTTTCTTGTTTTCTGTCCGTGATGGCAACACATGAATTCAGCAACTTTTCAGGAGCATCCGGGTGTTTCGTGCCAAGTCACGTTACCCGGGCTGGCGTCTATGCAACGGAACCATGGCCCCATCTCTGACGTTCATGATTCACAGCATTTGCTGAGAACCCCGGATACATCACCTCACCTCATGCTTTTCAAATCAATTCAGAATTCAGGATCGCTCCATGTCCAGACGATTATTCATGTACGCCTCCCTGTTGATGACGGTCATAGCGATCGTCATCTCGCCTCTTTTTTCTTCCTCGGGTGCCCGGGCGGCCATAGCGACAGTTCCCGATACGGTCTCTGCCGAAAAGGCGAGACTACTGAACGGGGAGGTTATCGTCGTGCTTTCCAGTCTCGATGATGGGGTAACCGGCGTATCCGGGAAAATCTACATCGCGGCACCGCCCGAAAAGGTCTGGGAGGTTTTGACAGATTACAACAATCACAAGAATTTCATTCCCAAGCTGACCGATAGCGGTTTGATTTCGGACAATGGAGTTGAGCAGGTGATGTTCCAGCGAGGAACAACCAGCATATTTTTATTCCGTAAGAGTGTTTATATCCAGGTGAGAATCCGTGGCGAGTATCTCAGGCACCTTGATTTTCAGAAAATCACCGGTGATTTCAAGGTTTACAAAGGGAGATGGATGCTTGAAGCGTATCCGAAAGGGCATGGAACGTTTCTGTCCTATGAATCAGAAGTAAAACCGGATTTTTTTGCGCCTTCGTTTGTGGTCAGGTTTGTGCAGAAGCATGACTTCCCGGGAGTGCTGTCAGGAATGAAGGTCCGGGCTGAATCACAGGCAATATCAGACACTCACTCCGTCCAGTCCAGATGACTTGCGCCTGCGGGAGGTGAACCGGACGTTGAAGGTGACGCAGGTTAGCACCGGGGCTCCCAGTGTATGCGGTTACGAATAGTTTTGTGTCCGGAATCCGGTCTGGGGACACTGCCGCTCGAATACAGCAGATTCCCGAAGAGAATATCCGATTCCTGATCGCCCGATCCTGTTTCGTGCCCGCTGCTGAATACTTCAGGTTACCCGTTCTCTCCGTCTGTATTTGAATATTTTTACATTGAACAAAAAGCAGTGGAACATATGGATGCACATCAAACGCAGCGGGATCTTATGCTCGCAGGGAATATGTACCTTGCGGATGATCCGGAGCTGCATGCAGCAAGGCGCAAAGCCCGGCATCTGCTCACAAGATTCAATGGTCTTGAACCCGAGGCATACGCTGAACGCCGAACGATTCTGGAAGAACTTTTCGGATCATTTGGCAGCGGATCCGTTGTGAACCCGACGTTGAAGTGCGATTACGGCTTTAACATCTTTATAGGCGACAACACTTTTTTCAACTTTGACTGCATCCTTCTCGATTGCAATCGAATCGACATTGGAAGCGATGTCCAGTTTGGGCCCGGCGTGCACATCTACACTGCGACGCACCCATTGAATGCCCGGGAGCGAAAGTCAGGTAAAGAATTAGCAAAGCCAGTCAAAATCTCCTCGGGTGTGTGGCTGGGCGGGCGGGCAGTAATCTGCCCGGGTGTATCGATTGGTGAGAATACGGTGGTTGGAGCGGGAAGCGTCGTCGTCCGTGATCTGCCGGCAAATGTGCTCGCGGCTGGCAACCCATGCAAGGTCATCAGGACCATCGAGCAGTGACGTCGAACAATTCGCCCGACAGGATCGACAGTGATCTTAAGACGTTTCCATGAGCAAGTGCTCTCATTGATGGGGTATGTCCGGAGAGAGATGCCTTGTGATGCGGGCAAGCCCACTCTGCTGAACACCGATTATAATTGAAGGATGTCGATGAACCATGCAGGCTGTGAGTAGCCGGTTGTCAGGCTCAATTAGTAATGGTAAAGGGGAGAGGTGAAGCTGGCTGGACGAGGATGAATAACGATAGGGCACATGGCTGTACCCTATTTGTATCTGCCAGAAAAAGGAGTCTCGTAAATCATCAAGTGCAAATAAGGTAATTACCGGCCGTCATAGTCCGCCCAGTTGTTCGGGGTTTCGTACCAGCGGAGGTTTTTCAGGGTAACGCCTTCGGGGAGGTTGTTCATGAGCTGGTTGAAAGCCCATCTGGCAAGGCATTCCGCAGTCGGGGGTTCGTCGGTGACGAGTACCCTCCTGTTGCGCTTCAGGATGAACTCGAGGTCTTCGTGGTCGTTCTTCCAGATGGCAAATCCGTGGTCGAGCTTGTCGTGGATCTCCTCGTTCATGATCCGGTGCAGAAACTTGAAGTCCATCACCATGCCCTCCTCTGCGTCGCCCTGGCGCTCGATGATCGGTCCTTCGACGGTGGCGACAATAACGCCCCGGTGGCCATGGAGCTGGTTACAGAATGAAAAGCTGTTCGGCAGGGTGTGGCCGTAGTCGATCTCGATTTTCCTTGAAATGAGCATGGGATTGAAGGCGATGTCTTGTTCGGGTCACTCGGAACATGCGAATTGTACGCAAAAAAATTCTGATTTGCGAATCGTGAGCTTCTGCAGGAAACTGGCAGGGGGTGGGGCGGTTCGGTCAGGTTTCAGGACCGAGCCGATTTTCAGAGGGGTCCGGCTGACCGGGAGGGGCGATGTGGAAGCGTTCGGCCATCTCAGGTTCGTTGAGGCCGTACAGTCTTGCAAAGGCGATGTCAGCGCGTGTTTTCGGTTCGTCGAGTATTTCGGCGATCCTGCCGGCGATCTGCTTTTCGGAAAGCAGTTTGGTGCAGATATCGCAGTGGCAGCCGCGGATATACCTTTTCGGCAGGATGTCTCCGTGGCCCCGCGACTTGAGGATCGTGACCATCCGGTGAGGACCCCAGAGCCTGAGGAGGTGCAGCATGGGGTTGGTCTCTGCCCGCTCGAGAACGGATTCCAGGGACTCCTTGCGGAGATTGCCAAGACAGAGCGGGTCGGAGGCCGGATGTGTCGGCATCGAGCCCATGCATGCCATGACGCGGCCGTCGGGGAAGATGACCGGGGTGCTTGCCCTCATGCATGCCGATGTATCGGGTTCAGGCGATGTCTGTTGGCGGAGCCTTCGGACAAGCTTCCTTGCCCTGCCGGTGGGCAAGGTCACGGCGATGCTGATGCGGGCCGGATCGACGATCCGTTCGAGGCACTCCCTGAAAGAGCAGTACGCCTCCTCTTTCTCGTTGTCGGTGGTTACGGCTATGTGGTAATTGAGCCCGAGCAGTTCGGCTGCGATGACCGCGTTATGGATGTTTTCGATCGGGACGAACTGCTGATGGTAGACGTCACTGCTGATGATGATCGTCCGGATAGCGGGCAGTTCCTGCAGGGTGCTGAGGGCCTGTTCGAGGGTTGGGGCCCAGGCGGCGTTGGTCTCAACCGATACCGACAGGCCGGCATTGCAGGCATGATCCGAAATGAGGGCGAGCGTCTGGAGGTCATAAAAGGGTTCTCCGCCGGTTAAAGAGATGCTCCTGATTTTGTTCCGGCGGTATGCGGCGGCGTCGTCGATCCAGCCAAGCACGCTGCCGAGGGCCATTTTTTTCTTTCTGGTAGGACCTGCTTCCACGATGCAGTGAGGGCAGGAATTCGAACACCGGTAGGTGAGCATGAAGCTCAGTGAGCTTAAAAAAGGTATGTCGGCGGGTCGCGTACTCATTGCGGTCCTGGGGTTGAACAGTCGACGAAATACGTTACAAAACGTCACATGGAGGCCGTGAAGGCTGCATCATGTGCCTGGTGCGATCAGCACAAAGTCGGAGTCGATGCTGAAGGCCTGTTTGGTGGCCAGTTTCGAAGGTCGGTGACCCTCATGAAAACGGAACGCAAGCGAGTGTGCGGATTGCCCGACAGGAGGGAAGAAGCATTGAGGGAAGTGGCCATGAGAGACCCCTTTTTCAGTTTCGGGACAAAAAAAGGATTTCCGTAACGTCATTGAGCGAAACGGAATGGATGGTGCAGTTTCGGGGAGAATTACTGCACCATCATTTTACTATTATTCTTCGTAAAGTACAAATGCCGAAATTCCCGGAACGGCTGTCCGGAAGGCGTCTTCGATTCATTCGGATGTGTAATCCCGCATTTTTTCATAAATTCAGGGGCGTCCGGCACTTCGAGGATGAACCTTTTCGAGCCCGGAATGCTTTTCATGAGGTAAGCGGTGACGGCCAGGGCCGACCGGCAGCATTTATTGATCGCGGCGAACAGCCTTTTAGTACCAAGCAATGGGAACTGACGTCAGCAACATATGGTCGGCAATCGTCGACGAGGCACGCAGGGAGTGCGACCGGGAACCTGAACTGCGCATGTTTCTCGAACAGCATATCGTGCGTTACCCGGAATTCCCGCCGGCCCTGGCCATGCTGCTGTCCGTCAAGCTCGGTTCTAAGCATTTTCCGCCACAGGTTCTCCAGGAGCTTTTCGAAGGGTTCTATCGTCAGAGCCCCGATGCCATCGAGTTCGCCATCAGCGATCTGGTGGCCACGCAGCAGCGCGATCCGGCAGCGGTGAACTACTTCGAGATCATGCTTTTTCTGAAGGGCTACCAGGCACTCCAGTCCTACCGTCTGGCCCATTGGCTCTGGAAAAACGGACGGCATTCGCTGGCATATTTCCTCCAGAACCGCATCTCCGAGATCTTCGCCGTGGACATCCATCCTGCCGCCGTGATCGGCAAGGGGATCCTGCTCGACCATGCGACCGGGCTCGTGATCGGCGAGACTGCAGTGGTCGAGGACAACGTGTCGCTGTTGCACGAGGTGACGCTCGGCGGAACCGGCAAGGAGAGCGGAGACCGTCATCCGAAGGTGAAAAATTCGGTGATGATCGGAGCTGGCGCCAAGATCCTCGGAAATATCGTCATCGGCGAGGGCGCAAAGGTCGGAGCCGGAAGCGTCGTGCTGGACGATGTTCCCGCACACTATACGGTGGCAGGAGTGCCCGCCCATATCGTCGGCAGGACAGAGTCGCCGGCACCTGCCCTCGACATGAACCAGCGCCTGGTGTTCCCGGATAAAAAGAGAGGGTAGGGAGGCTCTCACCCCGGGCTGAAGCCCGGGGCAATTGAAAGAGAGTGCAAGATAGGAATGTCCGCAGGGTTGAAACCCTGCTGAATATGGAAGGCTGAAGCCCGGTGGCCTTCTACGTGACAATATTTCCGTCAGTCAAATACAGAAGCCTCCCGGGTCAGGGTGGCTTTTCTCGTTGCGGCTTTTCGATCCGGGATTTGCGGATGTCTTCAGGAACGGAAGCGACGGAGCAGCTCTTCGCGGTAGGCTTCCAGACGCTGGTGTATCTCGGCCATGTGGTCGCCTCCGATCTTTTCGAGCAGGGCATTGGCGATGACCGGGGCCACGACGGCTTCGGCCACCACACCTGCCGCCGGTACGGCGCAGGCATCGCTTCTTTCGAACCTCGACTGCACGGGTTCGAGCGTGGCAAGGTTGAACGACCGAAGCGGGGTGACCAGGGATGAGATGGGTTTCATGGCGAACCGCAGGTGGATGGGCTGTCCGTTGGACATGCTCCCTTCAATGCCCCCGGCACGGTTCGTCAGCCTCGTCAGCCCTTCAGCTCCTCCTGCAAACAGCTCGTCGTGTACCTGTGAGCCCGGTCTGCGGGCGTTCTCGAACGCGGTGCCGACCTCGACGCCCTTGATGGCCTGTATGGACATGATCGCGGCCGCGAGCGCCGCGTCGAGCTTGCGGTCATGCTGCACGTAGCTGCCGAAACCCAGGGGTACGCCGGTGATGAACACCTCGACGATACCGCCGAGCGTGTCCCCGTCGGTTTTTACCTGGTCGATGGCCTCGATGGCAGATCGTTCGGCGTCGCGGTCGAGCATGCGCACTTCGGAGCGGTCGGCTTCGTCGGCAAGGGATTCTGCCCCGCCCGAGAGGATTTCGCGCAGCTTATCGGCGTTGATCGGTTCGCCGGCGGAGCCGATCGACGAGACGTAGCTGCCGATCTGAATGCCGAGCTGCCTGAGGAGTGCCCTCGCCAATGTGCCTGCGGCCACCCGGGCGGCTGTTTCGCGGGCGGAAGAGCGGTCGATCACCTCCCGGATGTCCTCGAAGCCGTATTTGACGAACCCGGTCAGGTCGGCGTGGCCTGGCCTCGGGATGGTGATTTTCGAAACATTGTCGGTATGGTCCTCGAACTGTGACATGGTCATGGTCCAGTTCTCCCAGTCGCGGTTCCTGATGACCAGCGCCACGGGCGAGCCGATGGTCCTGCCGAAACGTATGCCCGAGAGCACTTCGGCCCTGTCGGTCTCGATCTTCATTCGCCCGCCGCGGCCATAGCCCTGCTGGCGGCGCGAAAGCTGCCGGTTGATCTCCTCCTCTTTCAATCCGATTCCGGCCGGAAGGCCTTCGACGATGGTCGACAGGGCCGGGCCGTGTGATTCGCCTGCGGTGAAGTATCGTATCATGATGTCAATCCCCGGATAGAAAAAAAGCCCGGCGCAATCGAAAACGGTACGCCGGGCAGTAATGAAAACTCCTGATGGTCCTGTCTTCGCTCAGCGGAGCCTCTTGGCTGCTTCCTTCGCGTAGTAGGTGAAGATGATGTCGGCACCGGCGCGCTTCATGCACAGCAGCGATTCCATCATGACGCGCTCCTCGTCGATCCAGCCTTTTGCGGCTGCGGCCTTCACCATCGCGTATTCGCCAGACACGTGGTAGATGGCAACAGGAACGTCGAAGCGCTCCTTGGTGCGATGGACGATGTCGAGGTAGGCCAGGCCTGGCTTCACCATGACGATATCGGCGCCTTCCATGATGTCGAGCTCGATCTCCTTCATGGCCTCGTCGGTGTTGCCCGGGTTCATCTGGTAGGTGGTCTTGTCGCCGAACTGCGGTGCGGAGTGCAGGGCGTCGCGGAACGGGCCGTAGAAACTGGATGCGTATTTTGCGGCATAGGAGAGAATGCCCACGTCGGAGTGGCCGGAATCGTCGAGCGATTCGCGGATGGCGCCGATACGGCCGTCCATCATGTCGCTCGGAGAGACGAAGTCAGCACCGGCTTCGGCGTGTGAAATGGCCATCTTGCAGAGCACCTCGACGGTTTCATCGTTCAGGATGATGCCGTCCCTGACCAGGCCGTCATGGCCGAAGGGGGTGAACGGGTCGAGCGCGACGTCGGTCATGATGCACAGGTCCGGCACTTTGGCCTTGATGGCCCTGATGGCTTCCTGGATGATGCCCTTGTCGTTGTATGCTTCGCTGCCATCTTCTGTCTTCTGTTCCGGGATGCCGAACAGGTCGATCGACTGGATACCCAGATCCCAGAGCTCCTGGCACTCCCTCACCGCATTGTCGATGGAGTAGCGGAAGCTTCCCGGCATGGAAGAGACCTCTTCGACGACGTTGGAGCCCGGGCAGACGAACAGCGGGAACACGAGGTCGTTGACCGTCAGCGTGTTCTCCTGCACGAGATTGCGGAGCGCGGCGGTTCTGCGGAGTCTTCTCGGTCGGTGTACGATGTTGAGGAGGTCGATCTGGCTCATGGTATCGTGATGATTTTGTTTTGGAAAAACCCAAGATAAGAAAAAGCGAGCATATCGTGAAGCTCAACCGCCCATGAAATAGGCCCTCATCGAACCGTGACGCGAAGTTTCGGAATCGGGAATGACGTAAACCTGCGGTTGCGTATATTCCCCTGTCACGATACAACCTAATGACGAACGTCGCCCATGACCCCAGAACTTCAACTGGCCCTCGACCTGGCCGAACAGGCCGGAAAACTCACCCTCGGCTATTTCGGCCGCAAATCGCTCCAGGTATTTTCCAAACGGGACGCCACACCGGTGACCGAGGCTGACCGTAAGTCCGAAGAGCTGATCCGGAACGGCATCAGTGCAAAGTTTCCCGGTGACGGGCTGTTCGGAGAGGAGTTTGAAGACCAGCCTTCGGACAACGGTCGGCGCTGGATCATCGATCCGATCGACGGTACCCGATCGTTCATCCACGGAGTACCGCTCTACGGGGTGATGATCGGCCTCGAAGTCGACGGACGGCTTCGTCTCGGGGTGATCAACTTTCCAGCCCTCGGCGAGCTCTACAATGCGGAATCGGGCAGCGGGGCCTTCATGAACGGCACGGAGGTGCGGGTCTCGACCATTGCCGAGCCGGGTGCTGCCACGGTGGTCTTTACCGAGAGGGAGTACCTGCTCGACCCGTCGTCGGACCACCCGGTCGACCGGCTTCGGACGGACGCCGGGCTCGTGCGAGGCTGGGGCGACTGCTATGGCCATATGCTCGTGGCTTCCGGGAGGGCCGAGGTCGCTGTGGACAAGATCATGAGCCCTTGGGATTGCGCGGCGATCATTCCTATCGTCACTGAGGCCGGCGGATGCTGCTTCGATTACCGGGGGAGGATGGTCATCGACGGCCAGGGGCTGGTCAGTGCCAACCTGTCGATCGGCACAGCGCTCATTGAGGAGATCTCCAACGCGGAGGCGGGCCGATGACGCTGACGATCGTGCTGTTCGGCACTATCCTGCTGCTGCTCGCCGTCATCGTCGCCATGATGGTGACCGGATGGCCTGGCCGCGAACTGGCGGAGATCGAAAAGGCCGGCGATGCGATGCGCCGCGAAATGGCCGAACACCGCGCTGATTCTATCCAGTTGCTGCATGCCATCCGCATCGAGGTCGAAGATTCCGTCAAGGAGTCGATCGAAAGGGAGATGGCCGGTTATGGTTCAAGAGGCGGGCGCTCGAGGGGGCCGAAGAAAACACCCAAGGCCCTGAGTGGGGATGACGCCATGCCCGCTGTCGTTGCCGCTCCCCAGTTCGCTGATCCGGATACGTTCGATGATGCGCCTCCCGAATCGATCCTAGCTGCGCGCCAGCTTCCGTTGTTCGGTGAGAATCCCGTTGCCGCAACGCATCCCGATCCAGCGCCGAACCCGCCCGAAGCCGCACGGCCGGCACCGCCCGAAGAGCCAGAACCCGAGCCCCATACGATCTTCGTCGGTTATATCGACGACATACCTGATGTGGAGTGAGGGAGACGTGAACCGTGACGCGTCACGAATCTCTTTTCAGCCTGCCGGCGATGGCCTTTGCGAAATTCGGGCCATCGAAGTACTCGGGGATGATATCGACATGGACGCCGAGCTTTTCGAGCGCACCGGAGGTCGTGGTGCCGATGGCCGCGATGAGCACGCCTTCGGGCACGGTTTTCGATCCCATGGCTTCGAAGAAGTTGATGGCGGTCGAGGGGCTGGTGAAGGAGAGGCAGTCGAGCTTCCCTTCGATGAGCATCGTCCTGACCTTTTCGGTATCCTCCTGCGAAGGCTGGATGTTTTCGTAGACGGTAAGCTCGACGCAGGTTCCGCCCCGTTCGACGATGAGCTGCGGGATGGTGCCGAGCGAAAGGTTTCCGCGTACGAAGAGAAAGGTATGTCCCCGGATCTCGTTCGGATCGATGCTTTCCATGAGGTTGACCGCATCGGCGATTTTCGGGAGGGGCTCAGTCTTGACGCCCTGCTTGTCCAGGTCGGCGGCGGTCGTTTTGCCCACAGCCCAGACTTTTGATTTTCGGAGGTTCGGCAACTCTGCAGGAGACTCCTCGAGGAGCCTTTCGAGGAAGAACTGGACACTGTTGGCGCTGGTGAAGAAGATGCCGGAGAAGCGGCTGAGATCGGGAACCGTCCAGCCGGGCACCGGCCTGATCTCGATCGGCGGGAAGACGACCGAGATCAGGCCGTTCTCAGCGAGCGCCCTTACAAAAGGCTCAGCCTGATGTTTAGGGCGCGTGACGAGGACCGTTTTCATCAACGGGTTTTGCGGATGTCGGACAGGATTTTTTCAGCACCCATCGACAGCAGGATTTCGGCCAGTTCGATGCCGACGGCTTCAGCCTCTTCGGGAGTCGTCACTGCCCTGGTCACTTCGTTGCGGATGGCGGTTTTGCCGTTGACCGATCCGACATAGGCGAGCAGTTTCAAGGTGCCGGCGACATAGGAGCCGTAGCATCCGATCGGGATCTGGCAACCGCCCTGCAGGTGCCTCAGCAGCGCGCGTTCGGCGCGGCAGCAGATTTCGGTGTTGGCGTCGTTGAGCACCCTGACGATCTCCCTGGTTTCTGCGTCGTCCGTGCGGGTCTCGATGCCGAGCGCACCCTGGCCGACGGCCGGGAGCATCAGGTCGTGCGGCAGGATCTCGGAGATGCGGTCGCTGAACTCAAGGCGGAAAACGCCGGCATAGGCAAGCATCATTGCATCGAATTCGCCGTCGTCGAATTTCTTGAAGCGGGTGTTGAGGTTGCCCCTGATATCGAGGATCTGAAGGTCGGGACGCATGCTGAGCAGCTGAGACATCCGGCGCAGTGAGCTGGTGGCCATCCTGGCGTTCGGCGGAAGGTCCTTGATGCCCTTGCCCGATTTGGAGATGATGACGTCGCGGGTGTCTTCGCGCTCGGTGAACGAGGTGATGACGAGACCTTCGGGAGTGCCGGTCGGTACATCCTTGAGGCTGTGCACGGCAAGGTCGATCTCCTTGGCGATCAGGTGTTTTTCGATGTCTTTCGTAAACAGGCCCATGTCCCCGATCTTGGAGAGAGGGGAGTCGAGCAGCACATCACCGGTGGTTTTGACCAGCTTCAGGGTGATGTTGAGTTCAGGAAAATGCTTGGAGAGCTCTGCCTTGGTGAAATCAGCCTGCCACAAGGCAAGGGGGCTGGAGCGAGTGCCGATGATAATCTCTTTTTTCAATTCGATTACTGATTTTATTGGTGTGACTGGTTTGGTTCTTCGAGGTCAAAGATGTTCCTGACGAGGTTGACTTTGCTTGGGATCGTATCGGCGGTGTCGATCGGAGCCTTGAGCATCTTGATGGGATGATGCAGGATTTTCTTGAGGATCCTGTCCGTCAGATGTTCCATGCGCTTGAGCTCCTCCTCGCTGACCTTGTAGCGGTAGCGCTCGAGCTCTTTCTCCTTGATTTCGATGAATTTTGACTGGAGGTCGACAATGGTCGGACGAACCTTGAGGGTGTTGATCCATTGACCGAAGCAGACCAGCTCCTCTTCGATGATGGCGTTCACCTTCGGCAGTTCGGCGCGGCGGCGTTCGAGGTTCTTGTCGATGATGTGCTTCAGGGCGTCGATGTCCTTGAGGAACATGTTCTGGAGCTTTGAGATCTCGGGGTCGACGTTCCTTGGCAGGCCGAGGTCAAGGATGATCACCGGTTTGAGGCGGCGCCTTGCCATGCTCTGCTGCATCTCGGGTTCGTTGAGGACGTACTCCTTGGTGCTGACGGCCGTGATGATGATGTCGAATTCGTGCAGGTGCTCCTTGAAGGTCTCGAAGGGGAGAACGCGGTTCGTGCCCAGTTCCTCGGCGAGGGCTTCGGCCTTCGACTGGGTCCTGTTGGTGATGACGATATTGCGGGCGTTCTTTGCGTAGATATGCTTGGCTGCGAGCTCTCCGGTTTCGCCGGCGCCGATGAGCAGCACCTTCTTCATGGAGAGGTTCGAGAAGATCTTCTGGGCAAGTTCGACGGCGGCATAGCTGACCGAGACGGCGCCCTCCATGAGTTTGGTCTTGGTCTTGACCTTCTTGGCCACGCTGAACGCCGTATGGCAGAGCCGCGTGAGCAGGATGCCGGCAGTGCCCATTTCGGCGGCTATGCGGTAGGCATCCTTGACCTGGCCGAGGATCTGGCCTTCGCCGAGGATGAGCGAGTCGATTGCGCTGGATACCTCGAAGAGGTGGCGGGCGGTGCCGCAGTAGAAACGGTTGAAGAAGTGCTCCGGGCGGACCTCCTTGCGAGCCTCCTTGTAGGAGATGAGGTACTCCTTCAGGTAGTCGCAGTTGACTTCCGACATGGCCGGAACGATATAGAGCTCGGTACGGTTGCAGGTTGAAACCACCATGGCTTCGCTTGCCAGGCCGCTCGATACAAGATCCGTGATGAATTCCTTGTTTTGAACTTCAGAAAGAGCGATCCTTTCGCGGATTTCAATGGGTGCTGTCTTGTGGTTGACACCGACTGAAATGATGTTCATAGCAGGATTGTTTTAGTGATCCGGTTTGAATGCTTCGCCAAAAAGAACCGTATGGGGTAGAACACAACAAGGAGTGTTAATATATCCCAAAAGGCTTAATTTTTCAAATTTCATTACCTGAAAGGTCACCCTCAGTGGAATGTCGGGGTGATGATGCTCATCACGAACAGCAGCAGGGTGATCAGTACGAACAGCGCGATGAGCAGGACCGCCATGTGCTTGGTGTCCCATCCGAACAGCGGCCTGATGAAGAGGCTGATGCCGTAAAGCAGCCAGATGGTGACGAGGGTGACCAGTTTCGGTTCGAGCAGGTTGATGTTTCCGCCCGACGAGCGCTGTTCGATGCCCCCGGCGATCAGCGTGATCGTCAGGAAGAAGAATCCGAACGCGACGGCATGCATGATCAGCAGTTCGAGCGCCTCGAGGTTCGGCAGGCGCTGGAAGAGCAGGCCGAAGCGGTTCAACCGTATCTGCCGGTAAAGCACGAGGTAAAGCCCGCTGTAGAGTCCGGCGATGGCGATGGAGCTGAAACCGAAGATCGCCGAGATGAGGTGCACCCCGATGCCGATGCCGCTGAATGCCGGCCCGCTTCCCGAAGAGTGCATCGCAAGGAACGAGGTGAACAGCTCTGATGCGGCGGCGAAGGTGATGACGAAAAAACCGGTTTTGTCGCTCTTGGTGGTCAGTTCGATGAACATGTAGGTGATCGTGAGCGTCAGGGCCACCATGCTCAGGAGGTTGTAGGCCGAATAGCTCAGCCGGTAACCCTCCATGGAGGTGAGCACTCCGAGGTCTGCAACGTGAGCGATGACGGTCAGGATAAGAGCCGGCTGCTTGAGTTTTCCGGCCTGCGGCAGCTCATTGAAGAAATGGACGCCGTAAAGGGCGGCAGTCATGATATACAACAGCGGTACGATTTGCGTGAGCAAAAACAGTATGTTGTTGTCAAGAAATATGTTAGCCATAAGCAAGCGGTATGGGAATCGTTCGATCCGGACGGGCTCCGGCATACCGCACAGTGCGGTACGGAACCTGTCTGAATTTCTTTAATATTCATTCAGGCCTGCAAATCAAGGGAAAAAGTGTATATTCGGCCCGCAGTGACTTCTAATATAATTATTTGCCGCAAAAAGATGAGCAGGAATCAGAATATTCGCAATATCGCCATTATCGCCCATGTCGATCATGGCAAGACCACCCTTGTCGATTCCATTTTCCAGCAGACCGGAGCGTTCAGGGACAACCAGCAGGTGAACGTCCGGGTGCTCGATTCAAACCCGCAGGAGCGTGAGCGGGGCATTACCATTTTCTCGAAAAATGCGGCCGCACAGCATAAGGGCTGCAAGATCAATATCGTGGACACTCCCGGCCATGCCGATTTCGGCGGCGAGGTAGAACGCATCCTGAAGATGGTCGACGGCGTCCTCCTGCTTGTCGACGCCTTCGAGGGGCCGATGCCACAGACCAAGTTCGTGCTCCGCAAGGCGCTCGAGCTGCATCTGAAGCCGATCGTGGTCATCAACAAGATCGACCGCCCTCAGTCCGATCCGGTGAAGGTGCACGACCAGGTGCTCGACCTGTTCATCGCGCTCGGAGCCGAGGAGGAGCAGCTTGATTTCTCCTACATCTTCACTTCGGCCAAGAACGGAATCGCCAAGTACAGCATGGATGACCCGGACGGCGACATGAGCCTCCTGCTCGACCTGATCGTCAAGGACATCCCGCCTCCGGAGGCTGTCGACAACGCCGGATTCCAGATGCTGGTGACCAGCCTCGACTACAACGACTACATCGGCAAGATCGTGATCGGCCGCATCCGCCGGGGCAAGGTCTCGCCGGGCGACCAGCTCACCCTGGTGGTTCCGGACGGCGTGGTCGGCAAGGGCACCGTCACGAAGCTCTTCCTCTTCGACAGGACGCAGCGGGTCGAGGTCCAGGAGGCGATTGCCGGAGACATCGTGGCCATCGCAGGTATCGCAACGGCCAACGTCGGCGAGACGCTTGCCGCCTCCGACCAGCCGGAAGCACTCGAATCGTTCGAGATCAGCAAACCGACACTGTCGATGCTCTTCTCGGTGAACGACTCCCCGTTCGCCGGACTTGAGGGCAAGGAGGTGACCAGCCGCAAGATCCGCGAGCGCCTGATGAAGGAGATCATGACGAACGTCGCACTGAATGTCGAGGAGACCGACAGCGCCGATACCTTCAGGGTTTCGGGCCGAGGCGAACTCCACCTCTCAGTACTGATCGAAACCATGCGGCGGGAAGGCTACGAACTGGCCATCTCCAGGCCGGAGGTGATCCTCCGTGAGGAGAACGGGGTGAAGATGGAACCGGTCGAGCATGTGACCATCGACGTGCCGGAAGAGTACACCGGCGTGGTCATCGAGAAGATGGGCCGCAGGAAGGCCGAAATGACCCATATGGGCACCCTTCGCGGCGGCATGAACCGGCTTGAGTTCGAGATCCCGACCAGGGGCCTCATCGGTTACAACCTCGAGTTCACCACCGACACCAAGGGCGAGGGCATGATGTCGCATGTGTTCCACAACTATCAGCCATTCAAGGGCAAGGTGCCGTCGCGCGAGACCGGTGCGCTGGTCTCTGCCGAAACCGGCATTGCCGTGGCCTACGCCATCTCGAGTCTCGAGGACAGGGGCAACTTCTTTATCGGGCCGAACGCCAAGGTGTACGAGGGAATGGTCGTCGGAGAGTCAACCCGCGACCTGGACATCACCCTGAACATCTGCAAGACCAAGAAGCTCACCAACATGCGCGCGTCCGGAACTGATGATTCCATGAGGCTGACCCCGCCCCGCAAGCTTTCACTCGAACAGGCGCTTGAGTTCATCAATGACGACGAGCTGCTCGAAGTGACGCCCGAGAATATCAGGATCAGGAAGAAGATCCTCAACGCTGACCTCCGTGCCAAGGCCTTCAAGAAGGCCAAGGCCATGGATTGATCACACGTACCTGACGGTTACCCTCTCAAGGTAATCCTGGAGGTCGCCGGCCAGCTTCTCAAGCGAGCCGGCGTCTCCGGACAGGGCCGAAGACTGTATCTCTCCCCCGATATCGGTGATCCTGTTGAATCCGTACCCGCCGCCTGTTCCCTTCATGTTGTGCCCAAGTATCCTGATCGTTTCGAAATCACCGTTCTGCAATGCCTCCCTGATGGAGATCACGTCCTGCCGCCTTCCATCGAGATACTCAGGTATAAGGTATTCAAGGTCGCTTTCAATTTCGACGATCAATTTTTCAGCCATAGGGGTACTGCTCCTCTGTTGATTGAATTGATGATATCTTTCATATTTCGGTTTCGGAAGGCCTGCTGCAGTAGCGGATCGCTTCCAGGAGTTTCGATTTTTTTATCGGTTTGGTCAGATGGCCGTCGCATCCCGCGTCGAGGCATTTCTGCCGCTCCTCGGTCGTCGCGTGGGCGGTCAGCGCAAGGAGCGGTGTCCGCGGCTGCTTCGACTCCCTTTCGAACTTCCGTATCTTCCGTGTGGCCTCATACCCGTCCATGAATGGCATCTGGATGTCCATGAGCACGAGGTCGTAGCTTCCGCTTACGAATTTATCAACCGCTTCGAGCCCGTTGACGGCCATGTCCACATCATGCGGCGACTCGGCAAGGAAAGCCGTAATCAGCATCCGGTTGTCCGGATTGTCTTCGGCAATCAGAATCTTTCTGGTTTCGTTTCCTGTCCCGCCCCGGGAACGCTTGGCGGCGAGTGCGAGGCTTACCGCCTCGAGCAGCGCCTGCCGCTTCACCGGCTTGACCAGGGGGGTGGGCAGCCCAAGCTCCCGGAAGGTGGTGAAGTCGATTTTCTGGGGATCCGAGCTGAGCAACAGGCAAGCGGTGTTGAGCAGCTTGTCCTGACGGATCCTTGCGGCGACTTCCGATCCTCCGATATCCGGCAGACGGCCGTCGAGTACGACAAGTTCGAAAGGCGTACCGCCGCTTCGCGCCTTTTCGAACGCCGCCATCGCCATGAGGCCGTTCTCGGCTTCCGTGACGAGGGCGCCGGCACCAGAGAGTGTTTCACTCAGGATTTCGCGATTGGCCGGGGTATCGTCAACGACGAGGATGCGCGATCCGTGGATGTCTGCCGGTTCGCTCCGAGCGCCTTGATCGGGGGCTTCGGTGAGCGAGAGGGGTACGGTGAACGAGAAGCAGCTGCCTTCATTTTCGGTGCTGACGACCGTGATTTCGCCGCCCATGAGATTGACCAGTCGTCTGGAGATCGCAAGCCCGAGCCCGGTTCCTCCATACTCCCTGGTCGTCGAGGATGAGGACTGGGTGAAGTTGTCGAAGATGATCTGGATCTTGTTTTCCGGAATGCCGATGCCGGTGTCGGCAACGGAGAATTTGACGAGGGCTTTCGGGATCATTCCCGGTTCGGGTTTATCGGTGGTTTCGAGCAGCTCGAGCGAAACCATGACGGATCCCTTTTTGGTGAACTTGATGGCGTTGCCGACCAGGTTGACCAGGATCTGCCGGATCCGGGCCGGGTCACCGATGACGAACTCCGGAATGCTGCTGCTTTTGACAATGCTGAAATCGAGCCCCTTGTTCGATGCCCGTTCACCCATGATATCGCAGGTACTGGAGACGAGTTCGGCAAGATCGAATCCGGTCTGCTCGAGTTCCAGGTGTCCTGCTTCGACCTTGGAGATGTCGAGGATGTCGTTGATGATGTTCAGGAGGTTCTCTCCAGCGGACTGGAACATCGTGACATAGTGCTGCTGGCGTGTGGTCAGCTCGGTTTCGTTCATCAGTTCGGCCATGCCGATGATGGCGTTCATCGGGGTTCGGATCTCATGGCTCATGTTGGCCAGGAATTCACTCTTTGCGGCACTTGCTTTCTTCGCCCTGTCAGCGAGCGCGTTGGCCCTGTCGGTTTCATCGGCCAGCACCCGGTTCAGCTCTTCGGTATGTTCGAGCAGCAGTTGCAGTTTTTCCCTGGATCGGGTGATTTTCCTGGTGCCGAAACGGATGCCGACAAGACCAAGTACCCAGAACAGGATGTGGCCGAACGAAAGAGCTGCGAGCTGGTGTCTCTCCGAGGAGCGGTAGATATCCATCGGGAGCATGAGGCTGAGGCCCCCGACGATGCTGCCGGTCCTGAACCCCTGGGTCACGTGGCACTGCAGGCATGACTTCTTCGCGAAAAGAGGTCGCATGAGGCGAAGGTATTCTCTGGAGCCGTTGTGGACGATCGAGACAGATTCCTGTTGTCCGGCCCTGAAAGAGGCGATGGCATTTTTTTCCCATTCGTCAGGCGTGTTCTCCGGCAGGATTGGAGCAACTCCGGTCAGTCGGCTGCCGAATTCATCGTGCTCCCTGACTGGGCTGTGGAAGCGGTTGGGCACATTGGCTATGTTGGCCGTCGAGATTACCCTGCCGGAAGGGCTGACGACCGTCCTGTTCATGAACAGATCAAGCGGAACGGCAGTCTGGCCAGGCTGCTCCACGATGGTGAAGGCCTTGTCCTTGAACTCGTTCCATCGCCGGAACCCGATCTCCTTGTCGAATGCCTGCTGTGCATGGACCGTGGCGATTTTGTGCACCGTCACGTGCATCTGCCATGCTGATATGCCAAGGGAGACGACTATGGCGAGGCTCCAGATAAACGCGAAGGTCGTCGTCAGGTTGTCGACGGTCGGTTTGGGATGGTCGGATTCATTCCTTCTCATGCTGCTGGGAGACATTATTGGCAGGGGCCGTCATGCGGATCATGTTTCCGTTTCCCCTTTGATGTTCACCGTGCATCGCCGGAGCCGTAAATCGGTCATGGCGAACACGGAGGTTCGGAAAAAAAAGCGTTCCGGATGAACCGGAGGAGGGGGGCGGACTCCAACAGGGGGTAGACAGTTGCCATCGGAAAATGCAATCGCCGGCAACTACACGAATGTAAGCAAATGATCGATAATAGTAAAGAAGTGCAGTACGTTAGCGGGTAACAGCCCGGTGGTCAGCTCTCGAAAAACAGCTTTTTCAGGGATCGTCGGGCGCTGGATATCAGTTCCTCGACTTCACTCTCGGTGAGGTTTTTCGCGTTTGCGATCTCCAGCGTGGTTTTGCGGTCGATTTCCAGCAGGATGTAGATCTCCCTTTCCGATTCAGGCAACCGGGATATGCATGCTGCCAGGTGCTGCCGTTCGCTGTCGGGGACGGATTCTGCCGTATCCGCATCCGGCTTTCCGGCATGCACATGACGGGAAAAGAGCTCGTCGGCGGACGCTGGAGCGGGGAGCTCTTCGCTGACCTCGCCGAACAGTTTGACGAATTCCATGAAATCGAGACCCTTCGCTTCGCAGGGAACGATGGACCCTGTGATGATGTCGGTCGCAAGCCGCTCGAACCGCTCCCGGATCTCCGGAAGTCTCACGGCGAAATCGAAGCTGTCGTCCATATCCCGTGCCTCCATGTTGTAGGGCACCTTCATGAGCACGCTGATGCTTGCTGCTTGGGCATACTTCTCGGCCATGCCGCTGCCGTCGTCGCGATTGACGATCAGCCCGAGCAGCCTGGACTTGCCGCCGATCGTCCTGAAATAGTTGTTCGCCTGGCAGATGTTGTTCGATGTGAAGATCGACTGGCGGTCGTTGCTCGTGACAAGCAGCACCTCTTCGCTCAGCGAGCGGGCGAGCGGCGTGGCGAAGCCTCCGCAGACGACGTCGCCGAGGAAATCCATCAGGATGATGTCGATATCCCATTCGAAGATCCCGAGCTTTTCAAGCACGTCGAATCCCGAGATGATGCCCCTGCCGCCGCATCCACGGCCGACCTGCGGGCCGCCGAGCTCGATGCCGTAGATGGGTTGGGGAAATCCGGGAATATCCCTTCTGAAGACGATGTCGCTTACCGCAACCTGTTCGTTCCTCGCATTTTTTTCGGCAAACACATCGGTGACCGTAGGAAGGGAGATGCCTCCGAAAAGCGAGGTTGTCGAATCGTGCTTGGGGTCGCAACCGAGCTGCAGCACCCGCTTGTTCATCAGGGCGAAGGTTGCGCTCAGGTTCGTGGTGGTGAAGCTCTTGCCGATGCCTCCCTTGCCGTAGATGGCGATGGTTCTGGGTGCCATGGGAATCTCAGCCTTTTCGGGCGTCGGATGCGGGAACGGAGCCGATTTCCTTTTCGGCATCCGGCTTCCAGTGAATGATCATCTTCAGGCAGTCGGGATCGCTGAAGGCCTGCGTGTAGGCGGACATCAGGTCGTCATCGACCGTGCAGCGGTGGGTGAATATCTTCACGGCGTTCAGCTTCCGGGAGGCGATCAGTTCCCTGACACGCTGCAGGTCGCCTTTCGCCCACTGCCTTGCAGCGATGAACGAGAGCTCCTTGTCGAAGGCTTGCGAGTAATCTATGTTCATCCGCTGGTAGTAGCCGCCGAAAATGACGGTGCCGTGGAAGCGCAGGAAGCGGAGGCCCGTTTCGATGGCGCTCATGATGCCGGTGCTGTCGATGAGCACGTCGAACTCGTTGCCGGCCAGCGCCGCGGAGACATCCTGCTTTTCGGGGTTGACCCTGAGGTCGGCCGTCGAGATGCGGAGCCTGTTCTGGTGCGGCTCGGTCACCGCAACCAGGCTCGCCCCCATATGCTTCGAAAGTTCGGCGGCCAGGATGCCGACGGCGCCCTGACCAAGCACCAGCACTTTCTTGCCTTTCACGTCGGCCAGATCGACGATATGGAGAGCCGTGGCACCGAGGGGCAGCGCGATGCCGCACCGGGGATTGTCGATGCCGTCGAGGATCGTGATGCTCTCGACCGGGCAGACGATGTATTGCGAGGCTCCGCCGAATGCCGCGTTGACGTCCAGGTAGCCGAATGAGCCTGCCACGTAGGCGAATTTGCCGATGAGGCTCTGGTTGACGTGGTCACCGACCTCCACGATCTTTCCGACGGTTTCATATCCGGGAATGAACGGGAAGATGAAGGGTGGTGACGGGATGAGGCCGTTGAGGGCCATCTTCTCCGTTCCGGTGCTGATGGAGGACCACCAGGTCTCGACCAGCACGTCGGTCGAGGAGACCGGCTTGAGCGTCACGTCCCTGAGCTCGATCTGCCTTACCCCGCTGAAAACGATAGCTTTCGACTTGTTCATCGCTGTTTGATCTGCTTTTGAATCAGGCTGACTGGCCCGCCTTGAGCTTTTTCTCATTGTGTTTTTCGAGCAGCAGCCTGATGACGAACTGCGCGGCATTGACCAGATAACTCGTGTAGGCGAGCAGGGCGGTCCAGATGAGGATATGCTGGTCGAGCCCCATCCAGAAGAGGATGAAATAGGAGATATGCACCACCATGGCGATCGCGCTGCCGAAATCCTCCCAGAAGAACTCGGGAGCAAAGGCGAAGGCGCCGAAAACCTCGAGCTCGAAGAATCCGCCCGTCACGAAGATCAGGGCGAGCATGAACGTCTTGAGGCTCACGAAGAAGGTGATCCAGCCGAAATCGGTGATCCAGAGGTTTTTCGTGAACAGCCAGGTGGCTGTGAGGCCGGCCAGGAAAATGAGGAACTGGATCGGGGCGAGGATGCCCTGTACTTTCGTCCAGACCGATGCGTTACGCTTCTGGAGCTGTTCAGGTGTATAACGAGGCATGTGCAGACTGGTCAATGGTGGTGAACGCACCGGGGACGGGTGCCGAAACGTCGTTGAATATAGTAAAATAGGCCGGAAGGCAAAACCGGGGGCAGTTGACAATGGATAATGGATAATGGCGGGGGAGGTGCGGAATTCGGGAGGGGTTGCCAACGGTGGCCGCCCTCTTCAGTAATGGGTTGAACATGATTTGGGAGAGAAGGATGATTTCGAGGCAGAAGAAGCGCACAGCTCTTGCCTGTCATTGCGAGGAGCGTGGCGACGTGGCAATCTACTCTATTCCGCCTTGTTCGCGAATTATTTTGCGGTAAGACTCCCTACGCAAGCCGGTTTTTCAGGAATGACCCGGAAGCGACGGGATACAATTATCCATTGTCCATTGATTAATTGTTTTCGACCTTCCAGTCGTAGAGGTTGCCCATGGTTGCGAGGAGGGTTACGCGGACGTTGGTGAGGCGCTTGCTGAAGCCTTCGAGTTCGTCGTAGTAGTAGAGGAAGGTTCTTGGCTGCTCTCTGCTGAGGATTTGCTGGTACTCTTTCCAGAGGAGACGTCGTTCGGTTTCCGGCAGTGGGCCGGTCAGTTTTGAGACCACTTCATCTAATCGGGCGTTCTGGAAGGCGCAGGAGTTGAAGGGCTTTTTTTCGAAGTCGGAGCCCCAGATGACGAGCTGGAAGGGGAGGGTTTCGGCGGCGAGGCCCGAGAGGGCGGCATCGTAGCGGTACTGGTTCTGGTTCTTGTTGAACATGAGGGACTCGTCGAATCGCAGACGGCAGTCGATACCGATCTCCCGGAGGCTCTGCTGGATGATGGTGGCGGCGTAGTTGCGTCTCGGGTTGCCGGTTGGGGCAGCGAGTTCGAAGGAGAACTTCAGACCGTTTTTCTGCAATATGCCGTCAGGGCCCGGCGTCCAGCCGGCTTCACGCAGAAGGGCGAGCGCTTTCTCGGGATCGCATTCGTAGGCGGGCAGCGTCTGGTCGATGATCGAGGTGTAGGCTGGCGAGAGGGTGGTGTTGACGACGGTTGCGTGCTCGGGCCCCATGAAGCCGTCGATGATCGCCTGGCGGTCGATGGCGTAGCTCATGGCCTGCCGCACCCTACGGTCACCGAAGAAGCGGTTTGGCTGCACGACCTTCTGGTTGCGCCAGGTTTCGCCGTCGATGTTCAGCCAGACAACGCTGTCGAAATAGCGGTTTTTAAGCGGCGTGATGGAGATGCCGGGATTGTCGAGCTTCATCTCGGTGGCATCTTTCGGGTTGATGCCGCCTGCCGAAATCATGGCGTCGATCTGGCCCGATTTGAGCATGGCGAGGCGCGTGGTGTACTCCGGCACAACCATGAAGGTGATGGTCGGCGTCACCGCCGGGTGGGGCAGCACGGATGATGGGTTCGAGGCCAGGACGAGCTTCGACTGGCGACGCCACTCTTTGACCATGAAGGGGCCTGCACCGACGACCGGCAGTGTGGCCGCCTGCTGGCGAATGCTCTGGGGCGGGATCGAGCGGAAGATGTGTTCGGCGACCGGCATCAGGTCGTTGAAGTGATCGAGCACGATCAATTCGGCCATCGGTCTGTTGAAACGGAGCACCAGCGTTTTGTCGTCGGGTGTCAGGACGGCCTTGTCGAAATCGATCGATCCGTCGGGTTTGAGCAGGAGGTCATGCAGGTAGTCCTGTCGGCTGCTCGCTACTGACGGATCGGCATAGAGTCGCCAGGAGAAGCTGAAATCCCTCGAGGTGAGTGGCTTGCCGTCCTGCCAGCTCGCCTTGCCGTTCAGGTGGAAGGTGACGCTCCTTCCATCGGAGGAGAACTCCCAGCTTTCTGCAGCGGAGGGCTCAAAAGAGATTGTGCCGCTTTTGTCATCAAATGCGGGCCGGACCAGTGACGGGTAGATCATCGAGCAGACCTCCCTGGAGAGCGAAAGCTGGATGAGGAGAGGGTTCAGATGATCGAAATCGGCTGCGACTGCGACCACGATATGGTTCGACCTGAGCTTTGCAGGCGAATTCCGGCCGCATCCGGCGAGCAGCGTCAGGAACAGGATGGCGGCGATGGCGGGTAACGATCTTTTCATGGCGCTCATGGGTTGGTCCGGGAGGTCCCGGGGTGCCGTTTTTCCTGCGCCATCAGGGCACAGGGAGGAAGACCGTCGAAAACTCGTGTACGGCGAGCGTGCCGGCAAGCAGGAAACCCTCCCCGTATTTCGCGCCGATCTGTTCTCCGAGGGAGTGGGCCCGGGCTTCAAGGCCCGTCAGGAACTCTTTCCGGTTGATCAGGGTCACCGGTTCGTCGTTCTGATCGTTTCTGTAGAACTGGGAGCCGAAGGCAGTGACCCCTTTCCTCGAATGTTCGAAGGTCGAGGAGACATCGACGATGATGTCCGGCTCGAGCTGACGGAACTGGATGTAGTAGAGCAGGTGGCGCGGGCGATGCGGCAACTGGGGCGTGCCGTCGAGGCTGGTTTCGATCCGGCGGAGTCCGGCGTAGAAGCAGGCATCGTGTACCAGCCGCGATGCCTTGACATGGTCGGGATGGCGCTCTTCAGGCGGATTGCAGAACACGACGTCGGGACGATATGCCCTGACGATGCGGATAATGTCGTTGAGGTTCTCCTGTGTGTAGAACAGTTCTGAGTCTCCAAGGTCCAGGATATCCCTCGCTGCATAGCCCATGATCTCCCTGGCCTGGAGTGCCTCCACCCTTCGGGTTTCGGGGGTGCCGTGCGTGCCCATCTCTCCATGGGTCAGGTCACAGACCGCAACGCGGTGGCCTTCGTCGATGATTTTCAGGAGGGTGGCACCGCATGAGAGCTCCACGTCGTCAGGATGGGCTCCGAACGCAAGGGCATATACTTTGTCGGGAAGGTTCAAATCAGGGGTTTTTTGTATTATTGGTCATCTGCACAGCACTCCGATTCGTCAAGCCTGCAACCCTGGATACCTGCACATGATAAAGGTAAAAATAGTTCGACTAAACCAAAATGCCGTTCTGCCCGCGTATGCGACTTCGCATGCTGCAGGCATGGATGTTTCCGCCTGTCTCGATTCGCCGGTCACGGTCGAACCGTTTTCGACGCTCCTCGTCCCGGCGGGGTTCTCCATCGAGCTTCCGGAAGGATACGAGGCACAGCTGCGCCCGAGGAGCGGCCTGGCGCTGAAGCACCTGATCTCGCTGCCCAACACGCCTGCGACTATCGATGCGGATTATCGCGGCGAGGTCAAGGTCATCCTGATCAATTACGGAAAGGAGGCGTTTACGGTCAGCCATGGAGACCGCATTGCCCAGATGGTTGTGTCGAGGGTTGACCGGGTCGTGTTCGAGGAGGTCGGGGAGCTGACCGAAACTTCCCGGGGATCCGGCGGATTCGGCCATACCGGGGTATGAAGCAGTGGCGCCGGGCGGCGAACGGCGAAACCGGGCAGTTCAGTTTTTGATGATCGGGAGTGGTTTCGTTTCGGTCTCTCCTTCGAGCACGAGCTTGATTTCGAGGCCGTAGACGTCCTTGTGGCCGCAATCGGCGATGAACAGGGAGCTGTATGTGCCTTTCGGAATGGATGAAATGTCGATCTCCCGACGGACGCCGCAGCCGGGAAGGATGGTACCCTGTTCGCTGACAAACCGTCCCGCTTTCACGCCGCTGCCGGTGTAGACTTCGAGCCACATTTCCGGGCGGGCGATCCGGGTTCCCCGGTTTTCGATGTCGACCGTCAGGAGCCGTTTCGAGTTTTTGCTTTCAACGGTTGCCTTTGTGAACTCCAGCATGATCACCCCTGTGTTTTCGAGCTGGGTGACGATCTGGACTCCATAGCGGTTCGATCCCGCCGGGAGCAGCACAGAACTCTCCTGCCTGTCCGGTTTTGCTGCGGCAGTTCCCGGCACTTCCTGGATCATCAGCATGCTCCAGTAGGTGCCTTTTTTTGTAAGATCCCTTGGCGCCCTGAGCAGATAGCGGATCTGCGACTTCTGCATCGGGAGGATAGTCAGGGTTTTCGGGTTGAAGGTCAGCCATCCGGCATTGGAGCGTTCTGTGGTTCCTGCAGCCGGAAAATAGCTTTCACCGTTCGAGAGGTATCTGTAGTCGGTCTGGTATATCCTCACTTTTTTTGCTGTGGCATCGCGGTTCTCAATTTCGATCACTGACTCATGCGTCTGGCCGGGCCGGAGCTGATACTCCCTTTTGAGCTCGCCGAGAACCACGATGCCTGCCGATGCCGCCCTGGTGCCGGCAAGCAGGAGAAACAGTGTGGCCGTCAGGAGCTTCAGGCCTCGAAAGGAGAAGTATCTACAGAATGAAGCGGAAAAAAAGTTCATATGATTCATGCCGGGCAAGATGCCGGGCGATTGGTGTTTGCAGGTCGTGGATGCATTTCAGGCCAGGTTGCGGGGTGGTTCCATGCCAAAGGCTGAACGCATCCTTCAATTATTTTGCAAGATTGATGCCACGGTTACCGCTGTTGACGATGAGAAGGAGAACGTTATTCTCAGGAAAAACATTGTCTGTAAAATGGGAAAGGGGGCTCCCATTTCAGGTACTCTTGCGTCTCGTCTGATTCCGAAACGCCATATCAATTTATACGAGTTCTTCTCAGCTTGAGATCTGTTTTCTATTGTTCGGGATCACTCCGATATGCCGTACTTTTTCAGTTTTCTGTAAAATGTCGCCCTGCTGATGCCAAGGGTTTCGGCTGCCTTGGATGCGTTTCCCCGTGCGTTGGCGAATGCCTTCTGGACCGCGGCTTTTTCGAGCGCGTCCATGGTGAACGCACTGCCGGAGCTCCCTGCAGCACCATCCGTGTTATCGGTTGAGACCGGTTGGACACTCTCTGTCGGTTCCTGGGAGGATTCGGTATGTCTGGATGTCTGCAGCGACGAAACCAGTTTTTCGATCACCTGGCCACGCGATGTGACTGCCGCCCTCTGGACGGCGTTTTTCAGTTCCCGGACATTTCCGGGCCAGTGGTAATCGCCCAGGTTCGTCAGGGTATTTTCGCTGATCTGCATGGGGCCGAGGTTGTTTGCGCTGCAGAACTGGTCCAGAAAGTGGTTCGCAAGTACCGGAATGTCAGCTTTTCTCTCCCGGAGCGGGGGGATGGAGATCGGGAACTCTTCCAGGCGGTAATAGAGGTCTTCGCGGAAGGTGTTGTTGTTGATGGCTTTCGCAAAATTCTGGTTCGTAGCGGAGATGACCCGGAAATCGACCGATTTTTCCGTCTTTTCTCCGACCCGCCGGATTTTCCTTTCCTGGAGGACCCTGAGCACCTTTGCCTGGATCTCGGAGTTCATATCGCCGATTTCGTCCAGGAAGATGGTGCCTCCGTCCGCCTGTTCGAAAAAGCCGATATGGTCGTTGTTCGCACCGGTAAACGCGCCCTTTTTGTGTCCGAACAGCAGGCTGTCGGCAAGTTCGTTCGAAATGGCGGCGCAGTTGATCGAAACGAATGGCCCGGTCTTGCGGCGACTGCCCTGGTGAATCGCCTGGGCGAACAGCTCCTTGCCGGTGCCGCTTTCGCCGAGGAGCAGGACGTTGAGGTCGGTCTCCATGACCTGCATTGCCTGTTCCATGGCCCGCTTGATCGATTCGCTCTTTCCGATGATGTGCCTGAACACCTCTTTGGTGAGCAGCTCCTTTTTCAGCAGCTGCACCTCGTTCTGCAGGACGGTTTCCTTGATGGCGTTCCTGAAGACGATTCTGAGCCTTTCGATATCGAGGGGCTTGGTCAGGTATTCGTAAGCCCCCATCTTGATGCATCTGACGGCAAGCGGGATCTCATTCGAGGCCGTGACCATGATGACCGGAATCTTGATGCTGTGCTCCGAAAGATGGGTCATGACATCGAAGCCGTCCTTTTTCGGCATGTTGATGTCGAGCAGCAGTATGTCGATGGGTTCTTCGTTGATGAGCTTGATGCAGGTCTCCCCATCTTCTGCAAAGAGGATACTATGGCCCATCTTGGAAATGAAATGTCCTAGAAGCTTTCGTGAGGAGCTGTCATCATCAGCGATCAGCACGAGTTTGCTTCCAGGATTTTTTTCCGGTCCAGCGGTTGTTTCTTCAGCTTTCAATGTGGTCGGTCTCGATTTTTCGGGGCTGTTCATGGCGGTCGCATGCCATCATGCCGGGCCATTCACGTCACAAGGAGCTCGGGGGGAATTGGCGGTCCTTGTGACGGAACTGTGATCAGTACAGGATGCTTACTTGTTTTCCGGTTTGCCTGCTGCCGGAGCAACAGAAGCAACAGGAACGACAGGAGCAACAGGAACTGCAGGGACCGCAGCCGGAGCTGCAGGGGCTTCGATCTTCACCGGGGCGGCACTCTCTTTGGGGCTGGTGAAATGGATTTGCTGGACCTGCTTTTTCTTCTCGTCGGAAGAGGAGAGGAATGCAGGAGGGATAGCCGAAGAGAAAACGTTGCCGACCAGCTGGCTCATACCGGCGCTCACGTTATCGAACAGGTTCTTGACCTGGTTGGAGTTGACCGTGGAGTTCAGGTTCGAGATCAGCCCTTCCCAGAACTTTCCCAGTTCGTGGAACGAGTTCTGGACCGGTTCGGAATTCAGTGTTGCGGTAACCCCTTCGATGAGCTGACCCGTCGCGGAATTGACGTTGTGGAGGATCTCCTTGACCGGTTCGGAATTGATGGTCGTGGTGACACCTTCGATAAGCTGTCCGGTCGCGGTGCTGACCGTGCTGATGACGCCCTGTACCGATTCGACAGCCGAGTCGATCAGGATGCCGACGTTGCCGATGAGGTGTGCCATATCGCCGTTGCCGGCATTGCTTTCCGGAGCGGCTGGCGCCGTCTTCGGAGCCGCTGCGGGCTTGTTCTGTTCTTCAATTGCCATAATGGGTATATTTTGAGGCGTATTGTTGAGCCCGGCTGCCTGCAGGAGAGGTCCCTGCAACCGGAGATTATATTTTGAAATATAAGAAATAATAATGGGCATCTCTAACAAACGGGGCGCTCGGCAGCAGGCGGAATCGTGAAAAAATGCGATTTATGAGATGGAATCTCTGTAAAAATTCCTGATCTCTTCAGGGTCGCAGCCGAAAGCGTACATCAGATGGACCATACCGAATATCGCCTGCAGCCTGAGCATGCCGTTGACCTGATATTTCCTTGAAGATGTGGTGACATGGTTGTCGAGGATGTGGAAATCCGTATGACGCTGGATCCTTTCGATGATCTCGATATCCTCCATGACCGGCAGGTTTTCGTCGAATCCCCCGATCTCCGAGAAAAGTGACCTGGTGATGAACAGTGACTGGTCTCCGCCGCGGCAGACGGGCAGGGGAAACTGCGTGAACCACCCGTAAAGCTGCATGATCCAGTGCGGGTCGTCGAACTCCATCCGGAAGCATCCGGCGAAGTGTCCCTGATGGACAGCCTCGAGGATGTCGGTGCAGAAGGTCGGCGGGGGAATGGTGTCGGCATGCAGGAAGTAGAGGATCGTGCCCGATGTATGCGAAGCGCCGGCGTTCATCTGGAGGGCGCGCCCCCTGCCGGAACGACAGGTCGTGACGGGAAACCCGGCGGCGATCTCCTCCGTACGGTCCTCCCCCGAGATGCTCACGATGATTTCGACGTCGTTTCGTCCGGCGGTAACGGCGCAGAGCGCTTCCAGTGTCCGGCCGATGACGGCCTCTTCGTTCCAGGCGGGGACGACGATGCTCAGTGCAGGTTCCAAAGTCCGCTCTCCCGGAGGTTTTCGATGGTGTCGATATCGGTGAGCGCCGGCAGGAGTGCATATTCGGCGCCTTGCCTCCCGAGTATGCGGAGCGACTCGTTGAGCACCAGCGAGGTGCTCCATTTCCGGTCGAGGAAAAGCTCCGGCATCGGTTTGTTCAGCCCGATGAGGTAGAACCCTCCGTCGCGTGCCGGACCGATCACCGCATCCTGCATCTCAAGCTCCACGAATGCACGGTCGATCAGAAATGAGCTGAGCCCGGGGCAGTCGGTGCCGATCAGCGCAATATGATCGAACCCGAGCGAAAAGCCCTTCAGGAACGCCCGGTGCATCCTTTCACCCAGCTCCTTTCCCTCCTGCAGGAAGGATTCCTGGCCACCAGTCAGGAGAAGATCGTTCTCAGGGATGAAGTCGGAGTAGAATATGGCTTTCGTGCAGTCTGCTCCGGCTGCAGCCACCAGGGTGATGCCTCGGAGCGTTTCATAGACCTCGAGGGCCTCACGCTCGCCGATGGATGCCGCAAGCCGCGTCTTCACCTGGCCTGCCACAGGGTTTTTCGAGAAGACGATCAGCAACCGGTTCTTTTTTCCTGTCATACGAGGCTGCCCTGACAGCTCGATCCGGACCCTGCCGTGCAGCCGTAACAGTGCTGGCCGACGATGATCGTCCGCTCAAGCAGTCGTTGCCGGTCGAACTCGCCGATGTGCCCCGGCGCGTCAGCTCCCGGAGGCAGGTCGAGCATCTGGTTGAAGTCGCAGTCGAAGAGCTTGCCGTCCCAGCGGACGGAAACCGTGTTCCGGCACATGAGCGCACCGATTGCGGCGGGGTTGAACCCACCCGCGAGCAACTCCATGTAGGCGCAGTAGCTGCCGGAGTCGATCAGGCTCTGCAGGAATCGGCTGACCGGCATGTTGGTCAGCGTGTAGAGCTTCGTGAAGGTGATGCCGAACTGTTGCCGGAGCTGTCTCCGGTACTCATCCTCGAGCTGGTGCTGGCAGCCGGGAAGGGTTGGGCAGGATGGGTTGTAGACCAGGTTCAGCTCAAGGTCGCCTTCGGAGCCGTACCCGATGGCGTTGAGTTTCTTCAGCGCTTCGATCGAACGTGAGAAGACCCCGGTTCCCCGCTGCCGGTCGACAACGGCGCTCGTAAAGCAGGGCAGCGATGCGATCAGGTGCACGCGATGTGCCTTCATGAAGTGCGGGAGGTCGCGATAGGCACCTTCGCCGGAGAGGAGGGTAAGGTTGGTTCTGACCAGTATCTCCAGTTCAGGACGGACGCGTCGGGCCTCCCCGATGAACCAGCGGAAATCGGGGTTCATCTCCGGGGCTCCGCCGGTGATGTCGAGCGTCCTGATCGGGTTCGTGGTCAGGACGTCGATGCACTGCTGCATGGTGTCCCTGGTCATGACCTCCGTCCGGTCGGGTCGCGCATCGACATGGCAATGGGTGCAGCGCAGGTTGCAGCGGTATCCGGTATTGACCTGGAGGATGTCGATCCCGGTCGGGCGGAGGGGAGAGACGCCGTGCTCCGCGAGGGTCGTTGAGAAAGCCGGGATGCCGCAGTCGCCGGGTTCCCGCGGGGAGGCCGTCCGGGGTTTCAGGAGGGCATCAGACTTCGGGCGGCAGGAATCTGGTTCTGGCTTCATGCGAAGGTCCGGATACAGGTTGTCAGGTTAACCGCCGAGTTTCGAAAGCAGCTTTTCTGCGACCTGGCGGCCGCTCAGTGCGGCACCTTCCATCGAGGCAAGGTAGCGCTGGTAGGTGTAGTCGCCTGCGAGGAAGAAGTTCCTCACGGGGCTTATCTGGTCGGGACGGAACTTGTCCACGTCCGGAACAGCCTTGTACACCGACTGCGGAATCTTGACAAGCGTCGATTTCAGCAGTTTCGCATCCCGCGATTTCGGGAACCGGTCGTGGATGTCCTTCATGACCATAGAGATGATCACGTCGTTGGGCAGCTCCATCAGCTGGTGCGCAGGGGCGAGCACCAGGCTCATGACGCTGCCGCCGCTGGCCGTGCCCATGCCCGACTGGAAATCCTCCGGGCAGGTGAGGGATACGTCTGCGAAGGTCGCGAAGGTAGTGCCCTGCGAGAACATCAGGTTGTCGGTATCGGTGATCTTCCTGTCGAACCAGAGCTGGCAGTTGGCCACGGGGCTTCCCTCGAACTGGTGCAGGTTCCGGAAATAATCGTGCTGCAGCCATTCGTTCGGAATCACTTTCCTGACGTTGTGCACCGGCAGGGCTGAGATGTAGGCGTCCGCTTCGATCCTGTGCCCGTCCCTGAGCACGCCGCATCGCACCGACTGGTCGTCGTTCAGCTCGAACCGGCTGAGGCGCGCGTCGATGAAGATGCGCCCCCCCCTGCTCTGGATGTACTGGCGCATCGGCTCGATCATCGAATCGCCGGGGTTTTTCCTGAAGAAGCCGAATTTCGTGGCTTCGTAATCGGTGCCGAAGTACTTGAAAATAGTGATCATCGGCCTTGCGCTGATGACGTTCGGCTCGATGAAATTCATGGCCAGGGCGATGGCTTTCCAGAGCTTCTGAAGTGAATGTTCGGAAGCGCCGTGCAGGCGGTGCCACTCGGAATAGGTCATGTGATCCTGGCTTCTGAAGTACTCCTCGTTGCCCGCAAGGGCGGGGAAGAGCCCCTTGATCAGCGAGATCTTGTCCCACATGGTCAGGAAATCGGCCTGGAGTCCGCCGACAACCTCCGCCCATGGACTCGGCAGCGCGGCTTTCCTGAAGCACGACTGCCTGCCGTCAGGCTCGGCGTAGATCAGTGCATGGTCCTTCCACTGGTAGTTGTCGCCCGCTCCGATCCGGCCGAGGTACTCCTGCAGCTGCGCATAGCCGCCGAACACGATATGCAGCCCCGATTCGATTGAGTCCCCTTCGGCATCCTTCCAGACCGAAACCTTGCCTCCGAGCACCTTTCGTTTTTCATAGATTTCGACCTTATGGCCGCGGTCGACCAGTTCAATGGCCGCACTGAGTCCGGCGACACCGGCTCCGAATATTGCTACTTTCAATGTTCCTGCGGTTCTGTGTTGTGGGTGATGCTTGTTCAACCCTTATGTAATTATAGGAATTTGTGCGGCCGGGCAACCCGTGCGGACACCCGTTCCGGATCCGGGTTGCCCCGGTATCCACAAAAGATCTTGCCTCCCTGTGGCGGAGCGTCAATCCTCGAGCTTTTTGAGCATCTTTTCGATTTCGGTGATGAAACGGAAACCGAGGTTGACCGACTCCCTGACGACGAAACGGAGATCATGGAATGCCGGCGGCTGAGGCTGGGACGGGTTACGATCGTTCTGCCGGTCTTCCGTCCGGTCGTCCTCCGGTTCTGCTGAAAATTTTTTTAAATACTCCTTCATGACGGTCGGTTTTACTCGCAGGGACAGGTTGTGATCCTCCTCCCCGGAGTGGCCCCGGCGGAGAGAAACCTGTTGAGAGACACATAATATTAAGTTACATTCTTGATTGCAAATAGCAACGTGCTTATCTCGTTTTTCGTTCGGCGTCGTGAAGGGCTCCTAATTTTTTTAGGAAAAAACTCGACACCATCCTCTTTTATTAAGAAATAAGCTTGTTTATTTCTTAGATTTCATTAATTTCTTACAAAATTGAAGATTCTGTTATGTCAGGACACCTTGATCTTATCGACCTGAAAATCATCGAGTCCCTCGGTGGTAACGGAAGAATCCGCCTGAGCGAACTGGCTGAAGTTGTCGGCCTTTCAATCCCTTCCGTCAGCGAAAGGCTGGACAAACTCCAGAAGAACGGCATCATCAAAGGCTTCACCATGGAGGTGGACGAGCGACAGCTGGGGTTCGACATCCAGGCTTTCGTCCGCGTCCGCGTCGACTCCTCGCGTCACTACAAGTCCTTTATGGAGCACGTGATGAAGGAGGAGGAGATCATGGAGTGCTTTTCGGTGACCGGCGAGGGTTCGCATATCCTCAAGGTCATGACGCACAACACAGCGTCCCTCGAGAGGTTCCTGTCGCGCATCCAGAGCTGGCCGGGCGTGCTCGGCACCAACACCAGCTTCGTACTGTCGCAGCTGAAAAAGAATAACAGGATCTGCGCCGAGATCGTGAAGAACAATCTCCAGGACCGCCAGGTGCTGATCACCTTCGACGAGAAGAAATCAAGGAAATAGACAACTGCTTTCCCGTATTAACGTTCAATCATGCTAACAAGCAAAAGGAGGATCTCTTGAGTAACGAGAGCAAAGCAAAGGTCGCATCATATTACGGTGCGTTGACCTTCGGCACCGAAGCCATGCGCGACAGGCTTCCCAAAGAGGTGTTCAAGGCGCTGCAGGACACCATCAAGGCAGGCAAGAAACTGCCGCATGATATCGCCAACGTGGTCGCCCACGGCATGAAGGAGTGGGCTATCGAGAACGGCGCCACCCACTATACCCACTGGTTCCAGCCGATGACCGGCTCGACCGCCGAAAAACACGACGCGTTCCTGACCATCGAAAGGGATGGCCTGGTGATCGAACGCTTCTCCGGCGAGCAGCTCATCCAGGGTGAACCCGACGCATCGAGCTTCCCGTCCGGCGGCATGCGTTCGACCTTCGAAGCCCGCGGCTACACGGCATGGGATCCGACCAGCCCGGCATTCCTCATGAAGGGCGGCAAGGGACTCACCCTCTGCATTCCGACCGTCTTCATCTCTTACCACGGTGAAGCGCTCGACGAAAAGACACCGCTGCTGCGTTCCATGGATGCCGTCAGCAAGTCCGCCATCAGGCTGCTCGACGTGCTCGGCATCACCGGCGTGACCAGGGTCAACACCTATGCCGGCCCGGAGCAGGAGTACTTTCTGATCGACAAGAAATTCTTCTCGCAGCGTCCCGACCTGGTCATGTGCGGCCGCACCCTCCTCGGCGCCCTGCCTCCGAAAGGCCAGCAGCTCGAGGACCACTATTTCGGTTCGATTCCCGACCGCGTGCTCGAGTTCATGCAGGAGGTCGAAGAGGAGCTGTTCCTGCTCGGTATCCCTGCCAAGACCCGTCACAATGAGGTCGCACCGCACCAGTTCGAACTCGCCCCGATCTTCGAACAGGCCAATATCGCATCCGACCACAACCTGCTCGTCATGGAGGTCATGCGCAAGGTGGCCGACAAGAAAGGTTTCTCCCTGCTCCTGTTCGAAAAGCCTTTCGCAGGCATCAACGGATCCGGCAAGCATAACAACTGGTCGATCGGCATCGATGGCGGCATGAACCTCCTCGATCCCGGAGATACCCCCGAGTCCAACATCAGCTTCCTGGTGTTCCTCGTGGCTGTGCTGAAGGGCGTCTACAAGCGGGCAGCCGTGCTCCGCGCTTCGGTCGCCAGCATCGGCAACGACCACCGTCTCGGCGCCAACGAGGCTCCGCCGGCCGTCGTCACCGTCTTCCTCGGCGACCTGCTCGAGAAGGTTCTCGACGCGATCGAAAGCGGCAAGGTGGACCTCAAGACCGAGAAGCAGATCCTCGACCTCGGCCTCAATCACGTTCCGCTGCTCAACAAGGACTACACCGACCGCAACCGTACCTCGCCGTTCGCCTTCACCGGCAACAAGTTCGAGTTCAGGGCCGTCGGCTCCAGCCAGCCGATCTCGGTGCCGAATACGGTGCTCAATACGCTCATGGCAGAAGCCATCGACGATATGAACGCTGCGATCACCGCCAAGATCAAGAGCGGCCTGTCGAAGGACGATGCCATCCTGGCCGCCGTGCGCGAAGGCATCACCGCAACCAAGCCGGTGCGTTACCAGGGCGACAACTACAGCGAGGACCTGCAGCGGGCCGCTGCCGAGCGTGGCCTGCCGAATATGAAGAATACCCCGGAATCGGTGCGCGCATGGATCGCCAAGGATACCGTGGACATGTTCGTCAAGTACGGGGTGCTGAGTGCGGAGGAGATCGATTCCCGATACAACATCCGCATCGAGCGCTACGTCAAGGGTATCGACATCGAAGCACGCGCCCTGCTCGTCATGATCAAGACCATGGTCATTCCGGACGTCTCGGAATACCAGGGCGATCTCGGCAGCTCGTTCAACAACCTTGTCGCTGCCGCCGAAATCATCGGCCTGTCCGACGAGGCGCTGAAGGCACAGGCTGAGAACCTGAAGACGCTTGCCGAAGGTCTCTCCAAGCTGATCGAGCTTACCTCGGTTCTCGAGGAGACCATCGAAGAGATGGAAGAGCAGGAAGCCGAGCTCGACAAGGCTGATTTCTGTGCAGCGAGGGTGCTGCCCTGCATGAACGCCATCCGCGAAGTGGCCGACAAGCTCGAGCTTCAGGTCGACCGCAGCCGCTGGCAGCTTCCGACCTACTCCGAGATGCTGTTCGAGCATTGATTTCCGGTGTGGTAACACGCATGAAAAAGGCCTGCAGATGCAGGCCTTTTTCATTTTCAGGGGGGCGTGGGCAATGGACGTTATGGACGGAATGGACGAGGTGGACGTGACGGACGGAGCGCAGGGAGGAACAGGTTTATTCCCCGATGATCTTGATCAGTACGCGCTTTCTCCGGCGGCCGTCGAACTCGCCGTAGAAGAGCTGTTCCCAGGGTCCGAGATGCAGACTGCCTGCCGTGACCGCCACAACGACCTCCCGTCCCATGACCTGCCGCTTGTGGTGGGCGTCGCCGTTATCTTCCCCGGTCCGGTTATGGCGGTATCTCGACGGATCGTGGGGAGCCAGGTTTTCAAGCCACTCCTTGTAGTCGGCGTGCAGGCCCGGTTCGTCGTCGTTGATGAACACCGAGGCCGTGATGTGCATGGCGTTCACCAGGCAGAGCCCCTCCCTGATTCCGCTTTCGCGCAGGGCCGATTCGACGTCGCGGGTGATGTTGACGAAGTCCATCCTTGTCGGCACCTCCATCCAGAGTTCCTTGTGGTATGATTTCATGGTCGATTCCGGTTCTGATGATTCTTTTTCGAACAATAGCTGAAAAGCTGTATTTTTTAACCTTCAAAATAACAAGAAACACCCCAAGGTTGCCCATGCCAGATATCTTCCAGTACCCGATGCCCTTTCCCGGTTTTTGGCTTGATTACTACTACTATGTCACCTGGGCGCTGGCCATGCTTTTCCTCGGCGGCGGATGGGCCTTTTTCTACAGGTTCGGCAAGTTCTCCTACGGGGTCGATTTCGGCTGCTTCTGGAAAACCACCCTGCTGGTCCTGATGACCACCATCGCACTCGGCAGCCCCCAGTACTACAATACGAGGTTCAGCGCAGAGCACGGCAACGACGGAGACACCGTCCGACTGGCCGCCGACCGTATCGAATACCGGTTCCGCAACGGCTCCAAGAAGCAGTTCCTGTTCAAGGATGTCATTTCGGTCTACCAGGAGCAGGTGACCTACAATCCGCCGCAGAAAATTTTCGTCGTCGCCCGGAATGCCGGCCTCCGCGACTCCCTTTTCATCACTGAAGGGGAGCATGGCCTGCCCGGTTCGGACAAGCTGCTGCAGGAACTTGCCGTCAAAACCGGACTGACGGTCAAGCGTCCCTGAATGTCATCTTCCTCATTGTTTTCCATGGAAAGTCTGCAGGTCGGCCAGATCGGTGAAGCGCCAAGGCTGGTGGTCGTCATCGGCAACACGACGACCACGATGGCCCTGTTCCACGACGGTCCTGAACCGGTGGTGATCGAACACCTGCCCAGCGCCGTTTTCGACGATGCCGTCGTGATGGCCGCAAAGCTCGAAGGATTCGTCCGCAAGTACCCGCCGGTACCGGGGGGGGCTGCGATCTGCAGCGTCGTGCCTGACATCGCGGTACGTTGTGCCGGGCTGCTCGAGGGTATGCTTTCCGTTCCGGTACTGCTTATCGGTGCAACCCTCCGGCTGCCGTTCAGCCTGAACTATGAAAACAGCAAGTCATTCGGCGCCGACCGCATCGCGCTCTGTGCCTGGAGTCGCCAACTCTTTCCGCAGCAGGCTCATATTGCGGTGGATATCGGTACGGCCATCACCTTCGACGTGCTCGATTCGAAAGGCGCGTATGTCGGGGGGCTGATCATGCCGGGGCTCGACATGATGTCCGGAGCCCTCCACTCCAGGACGGCCCAACTCCCTTTGGTCAGCATAGAAAAAAGCACGAACCTTCTCGGCAGGTCAACCGGCGAGTGCATCAGGAGCGGTATTTTCTGGGGAGCAGTCAAGCAGATCGACGGGCTGATCGAAGAGATCACCAGTCATCTCCGTGAACAGTACGGGGAGGCTTCGGCAGCCGTCATCGCCACGGGGGGCAACAGCCGCCTCATCGCCGGTGAGATCAGCAGCATCGATGTGGTCGACGAACTCGCCGTGGTGCGAGGGAGCCGGTACCTGCTCGATCTCAATCTTACCTGACACCCTTCTGCAGGATCCGGGAGCATGCAGGATCTGAACCTCCGTCGTCCCGACATGCCGGGACTCCTGAAAGTGGGCGGCTGAATCCTAGTGCCTGCTCGTGAACCAGGCCCTTGCGTCGTTGACGGCGCCGAGCACGTCGGCGTTCGCGACATCCTCACCGTGCAGGAATCCGTGGCCGATGCGGTCGATGAGCACAAACCTCAGCTTGCGGTCAATCTTCTTCTTGTCGGAATACATGCTGTCGATCAACTCCTCCCCGCCATAGGCGAGGAATCGTTTTTCGATCACGCCTCCCGGGAACCGGAACCTCTTGATCAGTGCCAGCCCTTCGTCGAGTTCCGCCAAGGGCAGGAACCCGAGCCGATGGGAGAGGAACAGCGCACAGCACATGCCGAGGGTAACGGCTTCGCCATGCCTCAGGTTGCGGTAGTTCGCGAGCTTTTCGAGACCGTGCGCGAAGGTGTGGCCGAAATTGAGCGTGGCCCTCAGGCCGCTGGACTCCCTGAAATCCTTTTCCACCACGTCGGCTTTGATGAAGGCGCTCCGGCTGACGGCTTCGGAGAGCCAGGGCTCTTCGAGGCGGACGATCCCGTCGAAGTGCTCTGTCAGCAGATTGAAGAAGCCCCGGTCGGAGATGAACCCGTACTTGACCACCTCAGCCAGACCACCGTAGATCTCCCTCGAGGGAAGCGTTTTCAGGAATGAAGGGTCTATCAGCACCAGTTCCGGCAAGTGGAAGAAGCCGATGAGGTTCTTGCCGAGGGGGTGGTTGACGGCAACCTTCCCTCCGATCGAACTGTCGGTCATGGCCAGCAAGGTGGTCGGGAGCTGTACGACCGGAATGCCCCGATAGTAGCTTGCGGCGATGAACCCGCCGAGGTCCCCGACCACGCCGCCTCCGACTGCCAGCAGGTTCCAGCTCCGGTCGATGTCGGCTTCGATCATCCTTCCGTAGATCTTCCATGCGGACGACATGCTTTTCGAGGTTTCGCGGGCAGGGACGACCAGCTCCACGGTGAGGAACCCCTGGCTCCGAAGCGAACCGAGAACCGTCTCCCCGTAGAGTGCCCTGGTGTTTTCGTCGAACAGCACCGCGCATTTCCTGCCGAGGCCATGGGCCGCATACAGCTCGCCGATCGCATCGACGACTGGAGTTTTGACGACGATATGGCTTGACGGGGTCGGCATGTTCACTTCTCCTTTTTGTTGTTCCTTGCGGCTCTTCGAATGTGCCGTTCGATTTTTCTTGTCAGCTCTTCGACGGAGGTGCCGATCTTCTTCGCATCGGTCACAAAGACGAGGTCCGCCTTGAGGTATCGGGGTTCTCGTTTTTCAAGCAGCGCCCTGATCCTGGACTCGACGACTTCCCGGGGCAGCCGGTTGCCGTCCTCCCCTTTCAGGAGCGGCCGGTCGGTTTTGTGCTGGAGGCGCATGGTCAGTATTTCAGGGCTCGATTTCAGGTAGACCAGCGTGCCGTGCTTCCTGATCAGGCTGAAGCAGAGGTCGTTCTCGAGCACGCCGCCGCCCAGTGAGACCACGAGCTCCTGTCGGCTGACGATCGCTTCGATGGTTTTCAGTTCAAGCGACCGGAAAGCTGCCTCACCCTCTTCGGCGAAAATCCTGTTGATGCTTTTGCCCGCCGCCTGTTCAATCGACTTGTCGAGGTCGATGAACTCGAAGCCGAGGGAGTTGGCCAGGAGCGGTCCGATGGTCGATTTACCCGAGCCGCTGAAGCCGGTGAGGAATATGAGCGAGTAATGCTTCATCTTGCTGTATGGAGGTCACCTGATCGGTGATGCCCGTCTTCCGGGGCATGGTCAGATGCTTACGGTTTGCCGCAAATATACGAAAAAAGCGGCTATAACAGGTCGTGGCGTGTTGTTTCAGTCTCCGAAACAACATAGCTTTCCCGCAGTCGAACCACTTTCATCCGTGCACATCATGAAGAAGCTGTTCATCATCAAGGCAGGCTCCACCCGTGCGTCAACGCTCGCCAGGCTTGGGGATTTCGAGAACTGGATCGTCACCGGGCTGGGCATCGGCCGGAGCCTGGTCGAGGTCGTCGACGCCGTCGGAGGAGCCCCGCTTCCTCCGGTCGACCGCATTGCAGGTGCGGTGGTCACCGGCTCGTATGCGATGGTGACCGACAACCTGCCATGGAGCATTGCAATCGAACGCTGGATCGTCGAGCTGATTGATTCCGCCGTCCCTTACCTGGGCATCTGTTACGGCCACCAGCTCCTCGGTCGTGCGGCCGGAGGCGAGGTCGGCTACCACACCGGCGGCAGGGAAGTCGGCATGGTGCCGGTGGCGCTGACAGGAGCGGCAGCGTCAGATCCGCTGTTCGAGGGCGTCCAGGAACGTTTCTCCGCCCATGCCACCCATGCCCAGAGCCTCCTGCAGCTCCCCCCGGATGCGGTACGACTGGGCGGCAACGCGTTCGAGCCCAACCAGGCGTTCAGGGTCGGCGCATGCGCGTGGGGCGTGCAGTTCCATCCCGAATACAGCGCCGAAGTCATGATAGCCTCTATCGAGGCGCAGCGAGGGTTCCTGGAAAAAGAGTGCAGGGATGTGGACGGTATGATCGAGATGGTCACGGAGACTCCGGACGCGAGGATGGTGCTCAGGAATTTTGCCAGTCTCGCCGGCCAGGCGAACTGAGCCTTGACGCAAGGCCGGTCAGGCGTCGTCTCGAACGGCAGTTCTTCACGGCCATGGCGAGCGCCTTGGGCTCCGCAACGATCACTACCAGTTTTTTTCCCCGGGTGACCGCCGTGTAGACGAGGTTCCTCTCAAGGAGCGTATAATGCTGCATGGCAAGCGGGATCACCACGGCCGGATACTCCGATCCCTGGCTTTTGTGGATGCTGGTCGCGTAGGCGAGTGAGAGTTCGTCGAGCTCCCCGAGGGCATACTCCACCCGATGCCGGTCGTACAGGACGGTCAGGAGACCCTCATCCCGGTCGACGGTCTCGACAAGCCCGATATCGCCGTTGAACACCTCCTTGTCGTAGTTGTTCACCATCTGGAGCACTTTGTCGCCTGGCGCAAAAACGTTGCCGAATCTGTTTACTTTCGGTTCTGCTCCGCCGTTCAGGGAGGCCTGGAGTTCGGTGTTCAACGCCCTGGTTCCGATGCCTCCCCGGTTCATGGGGGTAAGCACCTGGATATCCCTGACAGGGTCGAGGCCGAACCGTTTCGGGATTCGCTCCGTGACGAGCTGGATGAGCTTGCCGTGGAGGTCGTCGGGCGATGTGGCAGGAACGAGGTAGAAGTCGGAAAGGTCATCTCCCTCGGCGGTCAGCGGCATCTCCCCCTGGTTGATCCGGTGCGCATTGACGATGATCATCGACTCGGCGGCCTGGCGGAAGATCTCGGTCAGCCGCACGGTCGGCACGACTTCCGACGAGATCATGTCGGCAAGGACGGCCCCGGGCCCTACCGAGGGGAGCTGGTCGACATCGCCCACGAACACGATGGCGGCCCTGTCGGGAACGGCCGCCAACAGTTTCTGCATCAGCACCACGTCAACCATCGAGGTTTCATCGACCACCACGAACGATGCGTCGAGCGGGTTTCCCCGGCCACGCCTGAAATCGAATGCCTTCGGGTCGAATTCGAGCAGCCGGTGGATGGTCCGGGCTTCGATGCCGGTCGATTCGGTCAGGCGCTTGGCCGCCCTGCCGGTCGGGGCGCAGAGCGCGACGGAGACTTTATCGCGACGAAGCACGGAGAGGATGGCCTTGAGCAGGGTTGTCTTGCCGACGCCCGGGCCGCCGGTGATGATCGAAACCTTGCTGGCCAGCACCAGCGTGACGGCGCTGCGCTGCGAGGGGGAGAGTTCGAGTCCGGTTTCATGTTCGATCCAGGGCAGGATGTCGTGCGGGTCCATGGCGTTCCATGGAAGGATGCCCTCCTGGAGTCTCCGGATCCCCAGTGCCAGGGCTTTCTCGGCCTGGTGGAGCTGGGCGAGGAAGATGCACTCCTCACCGTCGATAGACTCCGCGACGACGTTGCCGTTCGACTTCTCCGTCGCCAGTGCTTCAGCAACGATCGGCAGGTCGATGCAGAGCAGGTTCGATGCCTCGGTCATCAGCGCCTCCCCGGGCACCGCGCAGTGCCCTTCGAGCGCCATGTTCCGGAGCACGTGCCGGATGCCTGCTTCGGCCCTGATGATCGAATTTTTTTCGATGCCGAGGCTTTCAGCGATGGAGTCCGCTGTCTGGAACCCGATGCTGTCGATGTCCAGCGAAAGGCGGTAGGGGTTGTCGGTCACCCTGGCGATGGCCTCCTCGCCATAGAGGCGGTAGATCCGCCATGCTCTCGCCGTGCCGACCCCGTGGGACTGGAGGAAGAGCATGATGTCACGGACCGCCTTCTGTTCCGACCAGGAGGAGGCGACGAGCGCGGCCCTTTTTTCTCCGATGCCGGGTACCTCGAGCAACCGTTCAGGCTGTGTCTCGATGATGTCGAGGACCGATTCACCGAAAGCCTTGACCAGCTTTTTCGCAAAGTAGGGCCCGAGACCCCTGACCAGTCCCGAACCGAGGTAGCGTTCGATGCCGTCGAGCGTGGTCGGGGGGACAGGAGTGATCTGCCGGGCCTTGAACTGCATGCCGTGAGTCCGGTCGTTATGCCAGGAGCCGATGCACTCCATGAACTCGCCGGGACTCGGCGAAGCGGCGGCGCCGACGACGGTCACCAGGTCCCGATGCCCCCTGACCTTCAGCCGGAGCACCGAAAAACCGCTCTCTTCGCTGTGGAAGGTCACCCGCTCGACCGAGCCGGCCAGACGTTCCGCGTTTGTATCGGAGCTGTTAGCATTCATGATGCCATCTTGGTTCTGTTCCCTGTCGCCGTGCAGGACACGGTTTTGCCTGTCGCGCACGGCGGAATCGATGCAGGGCTTATTTCGCGCCGGCGACGACCGATGTCAGGAGCTCCTTGAGCGCGCGGTCGCATTCGGTATCGGCAAGCAGTTTTCTGCCGAGCGAGATTTCTATCGAACTTTGGTTCGAATTGATCCGCGACAGCCGCACGATCTCTTCGTTGACCTGCAGGAACTCGCTGAATTCGGTGGTCGCCCCCTTGATGAACGGATTGCTTTTTTTCCCCGTGAGGGTCTCGAGGGCTCTCAGTGCGGCCCCCCCTTTCTGTTCGTAGCTTTTCATCGTCGTTTCGATCGCCGTTTTCTCGGCGATCGACGGTGCGTGGATATGGCGCATCTGGAGCGCGGCCAGGTTCAGCGCTGCGATCTCGGCCTGTCCCGCTGCCTTTTCCAGCTCTAACCTGCGTGTCGGCGGGTTTACCCGAAGGGAGAGCCTGGCAAGGTCGTCATGGAACTTCTGGAGCAGCTCCGAACCGATCGTTTCGGAAAGCCCGATCGCCTTCATGTCGGTGTTCTGGGCTGCGAGGACGAGCAGCTCCGTATCGATCTGGTGAAGGTTTTTCCAGGAGGTTTCGAACTTCTTCAGCTGATCCCGTTCCTTTCCGGAGCCACTCCTTCCGATCATCCCCTGAAGGGCTGCGAGGTCGCGTTCGAGGGACGCCGAGGCAGCCCTGGACTGGTCGGCATAGTTGCCGGACTCTTCATCGGTGAGCGATATGACGGCGCATTTTTCCTTCTCTGCGGCACGGGCAAGGTCTGTCCTCATCTCCGTGATGAGACGCCGCTTGCTTTCGGCGCCGCTGCCGGCGTTTCCTGGCAACGACTGGTACCAGGATGAGGCGAAAAAGGTGATGACGACTGCTGCGACGAGGCTTGCCGCCCAGATGACGCCGATGTTCTTCCTGCCTGCTCCGGACTGACCCAGGTCCATGTCGTTACTCCCGATAATGATGGATTCCGATTCGATTCCGGGAATATACGAAAAGCGATGTCAGCTGCCGATCCGATTTTATCGACAGGAGAGGTTCATGAAGCCGTTCCGGCCTGGTGTGTGCCGGCGTGGCGCGAGTTCAGCACTGCCGGACCGTGCCGTGCAGTTCGTAGGCGGTGGTGTCGTGGATTTCGACGAGGCAGAAGGTGCCGGGGAGGAGGTGGCTCTCCCCGATGTCGATGATGACCTCGTTGTCCACTTCCGGAACGTCGTACTGGGTGCGCCCGAAGGCCGTGCTGCCGTCGACCTCGTCGATGATCACCTGCAGCGTCTCTCCTTCGAAGGCCCGGTTTTTTTCGGCGGAGATCCCTTCCTGCAGATCCATCAGCTCGCCGACGCGGGACTCCTTCTCCTCGTCGCAGACCGAGTCTTCCATCGAGAACGAGGGGGCGTGCTCCTCGTGCCGGTAAGGGAAGCATCCGAGCCGGTCGAAGCGGGTTTCGCGAACGAAGTCGAGCAACTCGTCAAACTCGGCCCGTGTTTCGCCGGGGTAGCCGGCGATCATGGTGGTGCGCAGCCGGATGTCGGGGTTCCTGTCGCGGATGTCGCCGATGAGCCGTAGGGTCTCCTCGCGGCCGATGCCCCGCTGCATCGACTTCAGGATGCGGTCGTTGATGTGCTGCAGCGGCATGTCGAGATAGTTGCAGATGTTCTCGCGTTCCCGCATGGTGTCGATCACCTCCATGGGGAAGTTCAGGGGATAGGCGTAGAGGAGCCTGATCCAGTCGAACTCCATGTCGGAGAGTCGCAGCAAGAGGTCGTTCAGGGCCGCTCGGCCGTAGAGGTCGAAGCCGTAGAGGCTGATGTCCTGGGCGATCAGGTTCAGCTCCTTCACTCCTTTCCGTTTCAGGTGTTCCGCCTCCTTCAGGAGCCGCTCGATCGGCTGGCTGTGGTAGGGTCCCCTGATTTTGGGGATCGAACAGAAGGTGCAGCGACGGTTGCACCCTTCCGAAATCTTGAGCCAGGCGTGATGCGGGGGAGTGAGCAGTTGCCTCGTCTCGGCAATCTCCTCGCGGTACCGTGCCCCGATGGCCGCAAGTACCCCCGGCAGTTCGCGGGTGCCGAAGAACCCGTCAACCTCGGGCAGCTCTTCGGCAAGCTCTTTCCGGTAGAGCTCGACGAGGCATCCCATGATGTAGACCTCGCGGACGGCGCCATCTTTCTTCTTTTCGATGGCCGCAAGGGTTTCGGAAACCGACTCCTCCTTGGCGTCCTCGATGAACCCGCAGGTGTTGATGACGATGATGTCCGCATCGTCGACCTCATCGGTAATCATGATGCCGCTGCCGGCAGCCTGTGCAAGGAGCCGTTCGCTGTCGACCGTGTTCTTGGAACAGCCGAGGCTGAGCATGAAGAGCGCGGGAGTGCGCGATGCGGGGTTAAGGCTTGTCATTGCGGTTGAACTCCTTGAGAAACGATTCTTTCCACTCCGGGAAGGTTCCCTCCTGGATATGCCTGCGCGCAGTGGAGGTGAGCCAGAGGTAAAACGAGATGTTGTGCAGGGTGCAGAGCTTCATGCCGAGGATCTCGCCGACGTTCAGCAGGTGCCTGATGTAGGCACGGGAGTAGTTGCGGCAGACGTGGTTGTCGAAGCCCTCGTCGATGGGGCTGAAGTCGTCGGCGAACCTGGCCGACCTGAGGTTCATGGTCCCGGAGCGGGTGTAGACCCGGCCGTTCCGCCCTTCGCGGGTCGGGATGACGCAGTCGAACATGTCGATGCCCCGTTCGATGGCGTTCAGGATGTTCGAAGGCGTTCCCACACCCATGAGGTAGCGCGGTTTCGATTCGGGAAGCAGGGTGTGCGACAGCTCGAGCATGCGGTACATCTCTTCAGCAGGCTCGCCGACGGCCATGCCTCCGACGGCATACCCGTCGAAATCGAGGTCGACGAGCGCCCGGCTCGAATGCTCCCTCAGGTCGGCATAGGTGCCCCCCTGGGTGATGCCGAACTGGAACTGGTCGTAGCCGTAGTGGGGTGTCGTCGACAGGAAACGGTTCCTGGCGCGTTCCGCCCAGCGGATGGTCAGCTCGCCGGACTTGCGGACATAGGCCTTGTCGGCAGGCCAGGGAGGACACTCGTCGAGCGGCATCATGATGTCGCTGCCGATGATCCTCTGGGTGTCGACCACGTTCTCCGGAGTGAAGTTCAGGCGCGAGCCGTCGAGATGCGATTTGAAGGTCACCCCCTCCTCGCTGATCTTGCGCAGCTCCGAAAGGGAGTAGACCTGGTAGCCTCCGCTGTCGGTGAGCAGCGGCCTGTCCCAGTTCATGAAGCGGTGGATGCCTCCCGCCTTGAAAAGGATGTCGTTGCCGGGTTTCAGGTACAGGTGGTAGGTGTTGGCCAGGATGATCCTGACGTCGAGCGCCTTCAGTTCAGCCGGCTCGACAGACTTGACGCTGGCCCTCGTTCCCACCGGCATGAAGATCGGGGTAGGTATGTCGCCATGGCCGGTTGAAAGCATGCCGCACCGTGCTGCGGATCGTGCGTCTGTTGCGGTGACGGTGAATTTCATGGAGTGCCGGATGGTGACTGCTGCAATTGGGTTCCTGTGAAGGTAGGGAACGAAGTCCATAAAAAAAAACGGGGCATCCATCCGCTGTCGGGCAGGAGCCGGGTTCTCCTCCTTTCAGGGGGGGGCTGACCCGATGGTTCCGGGTACGAATATTGCGCGTTGGAATTATCTATGTATATTTCGTCATATAGTGACGTTTTCTCTTACATCATTCTTGGTTGTTTTCCCATACCCCCTATGCAGGAAACAAACAGCACGCCCGATTCCGGCCGGCCACCTTCCGAACGTAACCGTGAGCAGGAGGCCGAGAGCCGCTCTTACCAGAACTTTCTTGAAAGCCTTCCCGGCACGATCTACCTGCTTCATGCTGACGGCCGGTTCGCCCGCTGGAACCCGTGCCTCCGTGAGATTTTTGCCGGCAGGAGCGAAGAGGAGATGCCATCGGTCAATGCGAAGGAGATGGTGCATCCTGACGACCTGAGGCTGACGCTGGAGAAGATGGGTCGAGTGCTGGAGAGCGGTATCGAGGAGACCGTCGAGATCAGGCTGCTCATGAAAGGCGGTCCCGAGTATCGCTGGTTCCTGGTGACGGGAAACCGTCTCATGATCGACGGCGCACCGTTCCTCGCCGGCATCGGCATGGATATCACCAGCCGGAAACGCGCCGAACAGATCCTGTGGCAGAGCGAAGAGCGCCTCCGGTCGATCGCCGAACAGGTCGATATTCCCGTGTTTATTACCGACATGGCAGGCAACGTGGTCTACATGTCCCAGGCGATCGAAAACCTCTCCGGCTATACCCGTGAGGATGTACTCGGTCGCCCCTTCGCAAGGTTTCTCGAGGGTGAGGCCATCGGGGTTGCCCTGGCAATGTTCAGCGACGTCGTTGCCGATCCTGCGGCAACCCGCGTCGCGGAGTTCAGGTTGCGCAAGAAGGACGGATCGATCTGTTTTGGCGAAATCAAGCTCCAGTTCTATCATGACAGCGTCACCGACGGCACCATAGGGGTGATCTACGACCTGACACAGCACAAGCGCTTCGAAGCCCTTACGGCAGTGCGCCTCCGCCTACTGCAGATGGCCGTGAGCGCGAATCCGGAGGAGCTGATCCGGGTGGCGATCGACGAGGCAGAACGCATCACCGACAGCACGTTCGGTTTTTTACATTTTCTCGTTCCCCCCGGAAATGGCTTTTCCCGGCGCATCTGGTCCGAACGTGTCAGGAAGCGCCTCTCCGACCTGGCGCATGTTGGACATCATCATCCGGTGGACGAGTTTGCCTTCTGGGAGGATGCCGTCAAGAGCAGATCACACGTGATCTGCAACGACTACGTCTCCTGCCGTCCGTCCGGTTTTCCTGTGGATCATCATCCTGTTTTGCACAACAGCCTTGCTGTACCGCTCCTGAACGTCGACGGCGTGGCGGCCGTCCTGGTGCTTGGCAACAAGCAGACCGACTATCAGGATGATGACGCGGGCTGTGTGAAGGCACTCCTCGACATGGTCTGGGATATCGTCGAGCGTCAACGGGCAGAAAGATCCGAAAGCAGACTGCAGGCGCTGCTGCTGCAGATCCAGAAAATGGAACTTGTCGGCCAGCTGGCCGGAGGCATAGCACACGATTTCAACAATTTTCTCGGTGTGATTCTCGGAAACACCGAACTCGCGCTTCTGGAAGAGTCTCTCGACCCGTCGATAAGAAGAAACCTCGAAGAAATATTTATCGCGGCAGATCGATCTGCCGCGCTGACGAGCCAGCTTCTTGCCTTTGCCCGGAAACAGGTGTCACTGCCGCAACTGCTCGATCTTAATCGAGTGGTGGCAATGACGATCGGCATGCTGAACGGGCTTATCGGTGAAAAGATCGCCATTGTCTGGGACCCGGACGAAAACGACTGCCCTGTCAGGGTGGACCCCTCCCAGATCGATCAGGTTCTGACGAGCCTTTGCCTGAATGCCCGCGATGCAATGGATGGCTCGGGCACGATCACGATCGGCACCCGACGGCTGAACGTCAGTGACAAAGGCAGCGGAGATTCGACAGGCGGCATGCATGGGGAGTTTGTCGAACTCTCGGTTGCCGATACGGGGACGGGTATCGCACAGGAGCATCGTGGGCATATCTTCGAACCCTTCTATACGACCAAGCCCCTGGGAAAAGGGAGCGGCCTCGGTTTGTCGACCGTCTACGGGGTGGTCAAGCAGAACCTGGGTTTCATCAATTTCGAGACCGAATCCGGGAAGGGAAGCCTTTTCCGTGTTTATCTGCCTCTTGTTACAGAAGGCGCCGGAGCTCTGTCGGAGAATCAGGGCGTCCTGGAGCCTGAACGTGACCAGGCGACCATACTCATTGTTGAGGACGAACCGGAAATTCTCAATCTCTGCAGGAGGATGCTTGAAAAGTCCGGCTTCAGGGTGTTTGCAACCGCTTCCCATGCCGAGGCGATCAGGTTGGTCGAAGCGTTCGGAGAGGAGATCGATCTGCTGCTCACCGACGTCATCATGCCGGAGATGAACGGCAGCCAGTTGTCGATACGGATGCGGAAGATCGTCCCCTCCCTGAAGACGCTGTTCATGTCGGGCTATACCGCCGACATCGTCGCCAGCCACGGTGTGCTCGACCCTGGAACCCATTTCATCCAGAAGCCCTTCACCGTCAACGGGTTGACCAGCAAGGTCAGGGAGATTTTTGCATCGGGCTGAAACCCGAGGCGATCTCTCTGACCGTCACGGCCTGAAAGAGTTCAGGAGTTATGGTCGAGCGAGCTCACCCTGACCGCAACCTGGAGGGTCTCGGATGAGGTGCCCTTGTAGGTGCCCCTGACCGGAGGTACGTCCGCGTAATCACGCCCGGAAGCGATCTTGATGTAGCGCTCGTCCACCATCAGGGTCTTGTGGGTCGGGTCGAAACCGCACCAACCCTGCTCAGGTCCGCCATACACCTCGCACCAGGCATGGCTTGCCTCATCATGGCCGTCAGGCGTGCTCCCCCCGCCGTACAGGTAGCCGCTGACGTAACGGGCGGGTATCCCGAGATATCTGCACAGGGAGAGCATGATGTGGGCAAAATCCTGGCAGACGCCCCGGCCCAGGGCCATGACGACGGCGCTGGTGCTGTGCACGTCGGTGACGCCGGGTTCGTACTGGAAGTTATCGTTGATATACCGGCAGATTTCGAGGGCCTGCAGGGACGGGGTGCCGATCTCCCTGAACTGATCGGCCAGGGTGCAGATGGCCGGGTCGAAATGTACGTACCTGCTTTCGGCCGAGAAGTCGAGCAGGTGGATTTCGTTTTCTTCCCGGGACGGTTCCTGAACCGCCGACATCGTTTCGACCACCGATGTCGCCACGATCTGCACTCGCTTGTGGCTCTGCAGGAGGTTGAAATGGTGCACCCTGTTGCCATAGAAATCGGTGTACTCGAAGATCGGCGCCGGAGGAGTCACCTGAAGGCTGAAGCTTGCGCACCGTTGCGGGCTGAGCAGCCCGCTGGCCGGGTGCAGGCGTACCTCGGTGGCTGTTTCATAGACCGGTTCTTCGTATTCGAATACCGTGGTGTGTTCAACCTTGAGGATCATTGCGTTGCGGTTTTCTCGATTGTTGTCCGGATGGCAGACGGTTACTGCTGCTGTTGTTGCTGTGACTGGCTCCAGTTCGCCCTGCCGCCGGCCATGCCGGTGAACGTGAGACCTTCCGAAGCGTCGGTCGGTTCGATCTTCGGCGTGTGGTAGGCGAAGAAGAGCAGATGCAACTGTTCGCCGATCCTGATCAGCCCGTTTTCGATATCTTCGAGGAACTGATGGACGCCCTGCTGGTGTATGTCTTCGACGGTGGTATAGCTCAGCTCGGCGTCCATTTTGCCGATGAGCCGGTCGACGTTGTTGACATAGCGGTGCCGGGAACTGCCGGAGATTCTCCAGAGCGCCTCCTCGGCTGCGCAGATGGAAAAGGTGATGCTCCGTGGAAAAGTCCTGTCGAGGATCAGGAACCTGAGGATGTTGTCCGGATCGATTTTCGACAGATAGACCTTCCTGAACGCTTCCAGGGCGCTGCAGCTTTTCAGGACGGCCATCCACTGGATTATGTCGACCGAGTTCTTTACCAGGTCGAGGTGCTGGCCGCGTTTCGGCATCAGCATGTGGTACTTGACATCGATCAGGCGGGCTGAATTGTCTGCCCGCTCGAGGTATTTGCCGATCTGTACGAAATCCCACCCTTCATTGCGCGAAAAGGTGTTGTCGGTGATGCCCTGGAACAGGTGCGATGCGTTCTTGATCTCCTTGTAGAAGATATAGGGGTCGTTGTGCACCTGCTGGGGGGTAACGCTCTGCAGGTAATGATAGAGGTTGTTGACCTGCTCCCACATTTCGCTCGAGATGCTTTCGATGATGCTGCGCGCATTCTCCCTTGCCATGCCGATCGACGAGATGATCGAACTGCTGTTCTGGCGGTTGAACACCAGGTAGTCGGTCACATTGTGGGCGTTGTACTCCTGGTAGTGCCTGCTGAAATCCTTCGGATCGGCCATCACCATGATCAACGGGCTCCAGTAGTTCGGATGGTCCACGACGGCGATGTTGTTCAGGTCGAGCAGGAGGTTGAAGTTGACGTCAAGGAACCTGGCCGTATTTTCGGCCCGTTCGAAGTAGCGGCTCATCCAGAAAAGCGATTCGGCTACGCGGCTCAGCATGGTGTTCGTGCGTTAATGGTTCAGATATCGATGACCCAGGTGTCCTTGCTTCCTCCGCCCTGGGAGGAGTTGACCACGAGCGACCCCCGCTTCAGGGCGACCCTGGTCAGTCCGCCCGGCACGATCGAGGGTGACTTGCCGTACAGCACGTAAGGTCGAAGGTCGATATGGCAGGGGGCGATCTCCGAATCATTGAAGAAGCTCGGGTGGCGCGACAGGGAGATCGTCGGCTGTGCGATATAGTTGCGCGGGTTCGCGACGATCATCTCGGCGAACTTTTCCCGCTCCTCAAGCGTGGAGTGCGGACCGACCAGCATGCCGTAGCCTCCAGACTCGTTGGCGGCCTTCACGACCAGCGACTCGAGGTTTTCGAGGATGTATTTCAGATGTTTCGGGTTGCTGGCCAGCCAGGTCTCGACATTGTCGATGATCGGGTCTTCCCCGAGGTAGTACCTGATGATATCAGGAACGAAGCTGTAGATCACCTTGTCGTCGGCCACGCCGGTGCCGATAGCGTTGGCCAGGGCTACGTTGCCCTTCCTGTAGGCGTTGATCAGGCCGGCCACGCCGAGTTTCGAGTCAGGCCTGAAGACCAGCGGATCGAGGAAATCGTCATCCACCCTGCGGTAGATGACGTCCACCCGCTGAAGGCCGCGGGTTGTCCGCGTATAGACCTTGTTGTTGTTGACCACGAGGTCGCGGCCTTCGGTGAGCTGCACACCCATCTGCTGCGCAAGGTAGCTGTGCTCGAAGTAAGCCGAGTTGTAGATGCCCGGGGTCAGCACGACCACTTTCGGCTCCGCTTTGGGAGTCGGGCTGATCTCCTGGAGCGTCCTCAGGAGCTGCTGCGGGTAGTTGTCGATCGGCCGGACCTTGTAGAGGTCGAACAGCACCGGGAACGCCCGTTTCATCGCCTGCCGGTTCTGCAGCATGTACGAGACGCCGCTCGGAGTCCGGAGGTTGTCTTCGAGCACCAGGAACTTGCCTGAGTCATCCCGGATGATGTCGCTTCCCGTGACGTGGATGTAGACCCCGAGCGGAGGCCTGACCCCGACGAACTCCCGGCGGAAGTGCTTGCTGCCGAGCACCAGCTCGGGGGGGATGACCTTGTCCTTCAGGATTTTCTGGTCATGATAGATATCGGAGAGGAACTCGTTGAGTGCCGTGATGCGCTGGACGAGCCCCCGTTCGATGGTTTCCCACTCCGGCGAGGGGATGATACGCGGAATCAGGTCGAACGGGAAGATGCGTTCGATGCCCTCGTCAACTCCGTAGACGGTGAACGTGATGCCCTGGTTACGGAAGAAGATGTTCATCAGCTGTCGTCTTGCCCGTATGTCCTCGACCGAGAGCTGGGAGAACCGGCGCATCATTTTTTCATAATGCCCCCTGGGTGAGCCCTCCTTCGAGATGACTTCATCGAAAAACCTTTCGGGGCCGGCGTCATAATGTTCGAAAAGGCGGGTCATGGCGGGAAGTGGTAACGCTGATAAAATACCGTAACTCTCTCGGATTAAACTTAAATAATTTCGGCCAAATAAAAAATAGTCCTAAAAATATTATACGCAAATGTAATGTTTTCGGAGTTCGGGCAGATCATCCGAGGGCATATGCGGCCGAATTTCCTTCTGTCAACAGGCGAACTGCACCTGACCTGACCAGCGACACGAGAATGCGGCGTGCTTCGGCGACGGGGATGCCCGCCTGATCGGCAAATTCAGGGGCCGTGATCCGCGGGTGCAGGGCGAGGTAGTCGAGCAGCCTCGATTCCCTGTCGCTGAAGGAGAGCTTCAACGGCTCTCTCCGGGACTGGATCAGGACGATGCGGTCATCGGTCGCAGCCTTGTTGTGGCTGCCTTCGCGGATGAAGACGCGGCGCTCGGCGACCTTGGCGGCGGTTGTCCCTGAAAGCACCTGCTCGACGTGGAAATGCGGCTTTTCGACACTTTCGGGAATGGTGAGCACCAGCACCATGCGGCGTTTGTACTCTTCGACGTGCACGTCCAGCTCCGGCGCCGGTTCGATATGGAAGCGGAGCGCGTCGTCGATCACTTCGAGCGTCTCCTTTTCGCTCCTGATGCCCACGATCCTCCTGTCGTCGTCAACACCGATGAGGATATGTCCTCCCGAAGTGTTGGCGAACGCAGAGATCGAACGGGCGATTTTGGCTGGGGAGTGGATCAGGCGCTTGAACTCGGTACGGAGTCCCTCGCCCTGCGAGACTACCTCGAGCAGGGAAAACGGTACGGATCTGGGACGGATGAGCGGCATGGGGTTCCTCCGGCCGGTTAATGAAGCCTTCGAATGCGTGAGGGGCCGTCGATGCGAATCACTGCATCTTACGCATGCCGATGGATAAAAGCAAACGCCGGCTCTCCTGCAGAAGGGTATCGGCAAGGTTTTGATTTTTTCATAAAAAAGCGCCTGATCAGGGCGCAAACAAATGACCGGAAGCGGCGTCAAAGGAAAAAGAACCTCAACATGAACAAGGAGTTGAACATATGATCAATGAATGGACGCACTCGTGGGCCTGGTCTTCCGGATCGCCGGTAATTGCAGCATTGGCGATGGCCGGTTTCTGGCTGCTCTGTTTCACCCCTTCGGTCATCGCCATCTGGCGCCGGCACCGAAGTGCTGCGGCCATCGTCGCCATGAATCTCCTGCTCGGCTGGACAGGGATAGGATGGATATGTGCGTTGGTCTGGTCGATCTCCTGGCCCGGCCACGACCGCTCCTGCCACCCCTGTCACCATGGAAACCCGGCCTGAGCCTGGTTTCCCGCTTTCCGGCTCTATCTTTGGCGGATATTGATGACGATGCGGTTTTACTGTTATCTGAAGCTGGGATTGTCATTCGTGTAATGGGTAAGGAACTTTCCTCAGGGGGGGGGATTCCATATTGTTTTTTTGCCTGATTTGGCTTTATTTTATTTATGCTTACTTTCCACTGAGGTGATTCCTTCCTCTTATTATTTCGTTGTGGTTCCTGTTCAGTAGTGCCATTCCAACTAAACGGAGAAAGCCATGTTCCCACCAAATAACGACCATACCCTTGCCCAGGCGCTGCTCGACATTCAGCGGCTGCGGATCGGCATTCCCGCTGATTTCTGGTTGACCCATGCCGCGACGATCGGCCAGTTCATCAAAGAGCATAAACTGACACCCGTTTCGGCTGAGGCCCTGGGAGTCGGCCTGAGGGTAAAGCAGGCTACATCAGCCAAATCCAGCCAGCTCGTCGATTCCATCATCGATCTTCGGGGAGGTCGCAAGATTGCCCATCTGCATTACAACGGCGATCTGTACGTCCTTACTGCCGCTCAGTGGCAGGCATTCACGGCGCCTGTCCTGGAGAACCTCCGCACCAGGCTGTCTCAGGTAAACTCCATAGGGTTCCACTCCTTCCTGGAGGTTAACGAAGGCTTCGCGGGTATTCCTCAGCAAGCTGCCCAAAAGGCAAAGAAATGATTCTTCATGAGGAGGGAGGCGCATCCTGCGCCTCCCTTCGTAATTGAACCCCGAAGAATGAAATACACTCTGGCCATTACACAGGAGTGCAATCTTGCGTGCACGTACTGCTATATCGGGAAGAAGCCGGTGACCATGAGTTTGGGTACAGCAGCAAAGATTGTCGATTTCATGTACCGCGTGTCTCCACCCGGGGAGCTCATCGATGTCGGGTTTTTTGGCGGTGAACCTCTGCTTGAACTTGATCTTATCGGCGGGATTGTCGACCTCGTCAAGTCCCACGTTGATTTCCCTGAAAGGAAAGTGCTTTTTTCAACCGTTTCCAACGGCACGCTGTTTTCAGACGATGTGGCTCACGAACTGACAAGGCTTGGCGTTACGCTCGGCATCAGCTGCGATGGATATCCTGAAATTCAGGATCGATCGAGAGTGTTCCCTGACGGACGTGGAAGCTCCGGGGCGGTTGAGGTTGCCATCAGGCGGGCGTTGCATTTTTTCCCTTTCATGCCGGTTAATGCGGTCTATCGACCGGAAACACTTGCGGCCCTTCCCGAAGTCGTCGAATACCTCGTGAAGACAGGGGTCAGGAATCTTTATCTGAATCTCGATATCACTGCAACATGGAGTGAAGCCGATTCCCTGTTGCTTCCGGATATCTATGATCGGATCGGTAAACAGTATATCTCGTATTACCAGGCCGGAGTGCCTGTCCACATCAGCCTGATCGACAGCAAGATCGTGGCGATCCTTCGAGGCGGTTACAAGCCGGAAGAGAAGTGCCGGATGGGTAAGGCGGAGTTCGCATTCGCTCCTTCCGGAGACGTCTATCCCTGCGAGAGGCTCATGGGGGCGGGTGAGGCCGGCGCCCATTGCCTCGGGAACATCAATGATGAACACCCTTTGCTTGGCCGTTGTCTGCATGATGCTGAAACGAGTGGCCACGAGGTGTGCAGAACATGTTCACTCCTGCCATACTGCATGTGCTGGTGCGGGTGTACGAACTATTTTTCAACAGGTGACTACAGCCTTCCCGGCGCGTTTCTCTGTGCCTCGGAACGGGCAGCTATCGGCACGGCATACCATGTACTGGAGATTTTAGGGCGCGAGGGGTTCTCATTCTCAGATCATCTCGCGGGATCGCCATTGATGAGCATTTTCGAAGAGTGCTGCACGACGAGTCCGGGCAGGAAATAACCCGATCTCCATGAATCGCAGCCACCATTCATGTCGTAAGGATTCGCGACATCCCGACAAGCCGGTTGGGCAACATATTCCTGCATGCTGAAACCCGGTTCCATCAACGGGGTTTCCTGTTTCATGCGGATGTCTCGATTGTGCTTCCGTCCTGCTGGTTTCGGTTGCACTATCCGGTCTGCTTATCCCCTCAGGGAACAGATCTTCCGGAGGGAGGCTGTTTCAGGCCGGACGTAAACCGGCAGTGAATTTCGGTTGTTCCGGCTCGTTTCCTGAAAAGCCTTGTCTTTTATTCTTAAAGTTTTTTATCTTTTTCAAGGGTTCACTGACCTTGTACTTGCCGTTCAGCTTCCGATTTCCTCCCCGGCAGCTTTTTTACCTTCCCCATTCTCCCTTGTTTTGGTTGTCATAGTTTCATGGCAATATGGATTATCCTTGTCAGGTTTGCTCTTGAGCGGGCGACCAGGAAAGACACAAGGGTTGCCATGATCTATTCAGTGCTGTTGGAAACACATGCAACATTCCAAGCGGGAGAGGCTGACATGACGCACGATGATCTGTCTCTGGTGATCAACATGATCAAATCAAAGGATTACGGAAGGGCCATTGAAGTCATCACACATGACATCGCTGGACGAGGCCGCTCTTATAAGGCGGTAACGTTCGACGTGGCGATGTATGGCGTGTTATCACTGGTCCAGGATGCACTGAACACCCCCGACGACCCCTTTTACGCTCAAGCCGCCATCCTGAAAATCATGGTCATTTTCGGCGACACTCGAGCTTCGCTGGAACTGGAGCGGCTTCATACCCGATGGATGCTCTCGGCTGAGGCGTGTTATCGTCAGTACAAACAGGGCGGTAATAACTGATGTTCATCAAAGGGGCTTGAGCCGATCTTTGGTCAGCGGCGATCGAGGTGCTTCATGGTGAAAAAACAGGAGCCCCGGCATCGGATTGCCGGGGCTCCTGGCATAATAGAGGTATCAGGTTATCCGCTGACGCTTACTCGGGTTTCAGGTGAGGGAAGAAGATGACGTCGCGTATGGAGTCCTGGCCGGTCAGGAGCATGACCACGCGGTCGATGCCGATGCCGAGTCCGGCGCAGGGGGGCATGCCGTACTCGAGGGCGCGGAGGAAGTCCTCGTCGACGATCATGGCCTCGTCGTCGCCGCGCTGTCGGAGGCGGGCCTGCTCTTCGAGGCGTTCGCGCTGGATGACCGGGTCGTTGAGCTCGGAGAAGGAGTTGCAAACCTCCTTGCCGCCGACGATCAGCTCGAAGCGTTCGACCAGCCCGGGTTCGGAACGGTGCTTCTTGGCCAGCGGCGACATCTCTTCCGGGTAATCGGTGATGAAGGTCGGCTGGATGAGCTTCGGTTCGACGAATTCACCGAAGATCTCGTCGATGATCTTTCCGCTGCTGATCTTGGGGTCGAGCTCGAGGCCGAGGTCTTTCGCGATGTCCCGGAGCTGGGCTTCCGATGTGTCCCTGATGTCGCGTCCGGTGTACTCCCTGATCGAATCGGCGATGGTCAGGCGCCTGAACGGGGGCTTGAGGCTGATCTCGTTGCCGAGGAAGTTCGTGGTGTCTTTGCCGTTGACCTCGATGCACGTTTTGTGCAGCAGGTTTTCGACCAGTTCCATCATCCAGATGTAGTCGTTGTAGGCGACGTACAGCTAGACCTGGGTGAACTCGGGGTTGTGGAAACGGTCGATGCCTTCGTTGCGGAAATCCTTGGCGAACTCGAAGACGCCGTCGAAACCGCCGACGATGAGGCGTTTCAGGTAGAGTTCGTTGGCGATGCGCAGGTAGAGCTCCATGTCGAGCGCGTTGTGGTGCGTCGTGAACGGACGGGCCGCCGCGCCGCCGTAGATGGGCTGCAGGATCGGGGTTTCGACCTCGAGCCATCCGTTCGATGAGAAGTAGCTGCGCATGATGCTGACGATCTTCGTCCTGCGGATGAATGTGTCGCGCACCTCGGGATTGACGATCAGGTCGACGTAGCGCTGGCGGTAACGGAGCTCGCGGTCGCTGAAGGCGTCGTAGATCACCTTCTGGCCATCGACCTCTTTTTCCTTGGCGACCGGGATCGGGCGCAGGGACTTGGAGAGCAGCTCGAAACGGCGGGCGTGCACCGACACTTCGCCGGTCTTGGTCCTGAAGGTGAAACCGCTGACCCCCACGATGTCGCCGATGTCGAGCAACTTGAAGGTGTTGTAGGACGCTTCGCCCACGTCGTCGCGCTTCAGGTAGATCTGGATCCTGCCTTCGGCATCCTGGATATGGAAAAACGATGCCTTGCCCATTTTCCGGATGGTCATGATGCGGCCGGCGACCGAAACCTCTTCGGGATTTTCGTCACTGAATGTATCCGTGATCGCTTTCGAGGAGGAGGTGACGTCGAAGGAGTAGGGATAGGGGTCGATACCCATTTCGGCGAGGTGGCTGCGCTCCTCGAAACGCCGCTTCATCTGGTCGTTCAGGGAGAGCGCAGGGGAGTTCTCCTGTGACGGCTTGTTCTGTTCTTGTTCTCTGGTCATGCTGGTGCGCTGTAGGGTAATGATTCAGTCGGAAATGGCGGATTTCAGCCAGATCGACGGCAGGGTGCTGATTTTCTGGTAGAAGGAACGGTACGCGCGCCGGGTAAAGACGTCGTATTCGTTCTGTTCGATGGCTTTCAGGATGTCGCTGTAGTTGCGGCGGCTGATGAGGACGGCGAAGCGGCTGTTCTTTTCGAGCATCGGGATGCCTATGTCCGACGATGCGTAGTATTGACGGGCCCGTTCGATCTGGAACTTCATGAGGTCGACGAAGTTCCTGTTCATCGTCTTGGACATGAACTCCTCGCGGCTGTAGCCGAAGCGCCTGAGCTCCTCGAGCGGCAGGTAGATTCTCCCGCGGTCGACGTCTTCGCCGATGTCGCGGAGGATGTTGGTCAGCTGCATGGCGATGCCCAGGTCGATCGCGTGCTGCAACGCCTTTTTGTCGCTGTAGCCGAAGATCTCGGCGGTCATGAGCCCGACGACCGACGCCACCTTGTAGCAGTAGACGTAGAGTTCGTCGAACGTTTCGAACGGGGTGAACTCGATGTCCATCGCGACGCCGTCGATGAGGTCGAGCGGCAGTTCGATCGGGATGACATAATGACGCAGGGTGTCATGCCAGGCCATCAGGATCGGATCGTTGCGGTGCTGGCCGGCATAGCACTCCTTGAGCCGCGCCTTCCAATCCTCGATCGACCGGTTGATCTCTCCGCGGGTGAGCTGGCCGTTGGTCAGCTTGTCCTCGGCAAGATCGACCAGGTCGTCGACCGTACGCAGGAGGGCGTACATGGCGAAAATGGGGTTCTGCTGCTTTTTCGGCAGGAAAAGCGTGGCCAGATAAAATGTCTTGGCGTGGTGCTTGGCGATCTGGCGGCAGTACTCGTAGGCGTTCGCGAGCGACAGCTTCTTGCCGGCATCCTGGAATACGGTCTGTCCGTTATAGCTGTAGTTCATGAACTCTCGATGCTGTATGGGGCTTCTGGAACCTGTTCTCTGGCTGATGCCGGGAGAATCCTCTCCGGTGTGCGGTCATCCGTATGCAGGAAAACCAAAAAAATGTAACTTTCAGGGGACGGAACACGTTATCAGGAACGTGACGGCAAGATAAAATAATGGCCTTAATATACCAAGAGCAAGGGCGGCGGCCCGTCACCCGCATACAACGGCCGTCCATGCCAGCAATTCTTTTCGCATTACCCATTTGACGACATCCTCATCAGCAACAGGAAGGGAGAAAGCCATACTCGTCGGCCTCTCTTCCCAGCCCGACGTGCCCCGTACCCTTGTCGAAGAGTACCTTGCAGAGCTGGCGTTCCTGGCCGATACGGCCGGCGCCGACGTGCTCCAGTCGATCATCCAGGAGAAAAAGCAGCCCGACCCGGCGACCTGCATCGGTCGAGGCAAGGCCGAAGAGCTCGCCGAGACCGTGAAAGACGAATCGGTGGACATCGTGATCTTCGACGAAGACCTTACGCCCGTGCAGGCAAGAAACCTCGAGCGTATCCTCGAATGCAAGGTGATCGACCGGACAGGCCTGATCCTGCAGATCTTCGCCATAAGGGCCAAGTCTTCCCAGGCCAAGATGCAGGTCGAGCTGGCGCAGCTCGAGTACCTGCTGCCGCGACTCTCCGGCGCATGGACCCACCTTTCGAAGCAGAAGGGCGGTATCGGCACCAAGGGACCCGGTGAAACCCAGATCGAGACGGACCGGCGTCTGGTGCGCAACCGGATCGCCGCCCTCAAGAAGAAGCTTCGGGCGGTCTCACTGCAGCACGATACACAGACCAGGGGACGGATGACGGTTCCGAGGGTGGCGCTGGTCGGCTACACCAACGCCGGCAAGTCGACCCTGATGAACGCGCTCTGCCCTGAAGCCGGAGCACATGCAGAAAACAGGCTTTTTGCGACCCTCGACACCAAGACCCGCCGGCTGGAGCTCAAGATCAACAAGCTGGTACTCCTTTCCGATACGGTCGGGTTCATCCGCAAGCTGCCCCACACGCTCGTTGAAAGCTTCAAATCGACCCTCGACGAGGTGCTGCAGGCGGATTTCCTGCTGCATGTCATCGACGTCAGCCACCCTTCGTTCGAAGAGCAGATGCAGGTGGTGCGCCAGACCCTGTCCGAAATCGGCGTGAAGCACGACCACATCATCGAGGTCTTCAACAAGATCGACTCCCTTGCGGACACGTCGGTGCTGACCGACCTGCGGTCGAGGTATCCGGAGGCCGTGTTCATCTCCGCGATCCGCGGCCTGAATATTTCAGCACTGAAAGAGAGCATCAGCGACCATGTGGCCAGGGAGTTCCGGGTCAGGAAGGTCCGCACGCATGTTTCGAACTACAAGCTTATCGGCTATCTTTACGACAACACCGAAGTGATCGAAAAGAAGCATGTCGAAGAGCAGGTCCACCTGACCATCAGGGTCCACCGCAACAACCTCAAACAGATCGATGCCCTGCTCAAGGCATCGTCGAAGTCGAGCCATGCCCCTGCAGATAGCTAACACCACCAGGCGCGCCCTCGATGAAGCACGCCTCGAAAAAGCCATACATGCCGTGCTTGCAGCAGAGGGGTGCAGCGTGCTGGCGATCGAGGCGGTCTATTGCGGCAACCGCATGATCAGGCGCATCAACCGCGAGTATCTGCAGCACGACTATGCGACCGACACGATCACCTTCAGTTACAGCGAGGGGCCTGGAATCGAAGGCGAGTTTTACGTTTCGCTCGACGTCGTCGAGGAAAACGCACGCAGGTTCGGCACGACGTTCGACGACGAGCTCATGCGGGTGACCATCCATTCGTCACTTCACCTGGCCGGTTATGAAGATTTCTCCGAAGAGGAACGTAAGGAGATGACCCGAAGGGAGGATCATTATCTCGGGCTTCTCTAGCAGGGGCGCCGACGGTACGCTGAAAGAGTTTTCCCTGACTTTCGTAAATTGATACATACCTGGTCAGCCCCATGCACATGGCGGGGGGCAGCGTTCACATCCTGAAAAGTCCCGTAAAGCTTAATTTGAAGCCATGATTGATCATGAACAACAGGAACAGCGTGTTGTGGTAACCGACCTGAAGATGCCGTTCGGTTCCATGGTGGTTTTTCTTATCAAACTTGCCCTGGCGAGCATTCCCGCCCTCATGATCGTCTGGGGGGTCATGATGGTGTTCATGATGCTGTTCGTGGCCCTGTTCGGGGGAGTATTGGGCGTGCACGACCTGTTTCGTCAACCGCCCCAGTGATCCTCTCACAGGATCCTTTTTTCCCACATCCTTCTGCAAATGAACCCAGTATCCAACCTCTCACTCAGTATCCGCTGCGACTGCGTCATGCAGTCTGAAATTCGTGCAATGTCTGCCGAATGCGCCCGGACGGGAGGCATAAACCTCTCACAGGGGGTTTGCGATACGCCCGTGCCCTCCCCGGTCGTGCAGGGGGCGATCGATGCGATCCTTCGCGGCCGGAACACCTACACGCCGCATTCCGGGCTCCGGGAACTGCGTGAAGCGATCGCCGTCAAGCAGCGACGCTTCACCGGCATGGAGGTCGATCCGGAGAACGGCATCATCGTGAGCGCCGGCGCCACAGGGGCGATGTACTGCGCCTTCATGGCCCTCCTCAATCCCGGCGACGAGGTGATCGTGTTCGAACCGTACTACGGGTATCACGTCGCCACGTTGCGTGCCGTGGAGGCCATACCGTCTTTCGTCCCGCTCCGGTCCCCGGACTGGTCGTTCACGCAGGAGATGCTCGATGCGGCCATCACCCCGAGGACGAGGGGCATCCTGATCAATACGCCGGCAAACCCTTCCGGCAAGGTATTTTCACGTGAGGAACTGCTGCTGATTGCAGCATTCGCAGATCGCCACGACCTCTTCGTCTTCACCGACGAGATGTACGAGCATTTCGTCTTCGATGGCCTTACGCACTGCTCCATTGCAACCCTCGCGGGGATGGAGGAGCGCACCGTGACCGTTTCCGGCCTTTCCAAAACCTTCAGCGTCACTGGCTGGCGCATCGGTTATGCCATGTGCGACCCGAAATGGGCCGCGGCCATCGGCAACTTCAACGACCTCGTGTACGTCTGTGCCCCCGCACCCCTGCAGATGGGCGTGGCAGCCGGGTTGCTCACCCTCGACGACACCTACTATCACGGCCTCTCGGAGGAGTACGAATCGAAACGGGATCTGTTCTGCGGTGCCCTCGTCGAGGCGGGCCTGCGGCCTTGTGTGCCCCAGGGGGCCTACTACGTGCTTGCCGACGCATCGGAACTGCCGGGAAACACGTCGAAAGAGAAAGCCATGCATATCCTGCGAACGGCAGGCATCGCGTCGGTGCCCGCTACGGCCTTCTACCATGGCGCCGGAGGGGAGGATCTGGTCAGGTTCTGCTTCGCAAAGGAGGAGCATGTGCTGGCCGAAGCGTGTGAAAACCTGATGAAACTCCGTTTTTCGTGAATCTCTGTTGCTGATGCAGAAACCTATCATCCATCGCCGTTGTTGGGAATCATTGAGCGTTTTTTACATCTGTTGTTACAGATCTGCAGTTACAGCATTGCTGAACACTAAAATCAGGGTTGGAGGCGGATCATGAATACGGAACAAACAGTAGTTGTCCAGTGTCCCTATTGCGCCCAGAATTTCGAGGTGCTTGTCGATTGTTCCATCGAGCATCAGGAGTATATCGAAGACTGTGAGGTGTGCAACCGTCCGGTGGAGCTTGTCGTGCAGGTATCTCCCGAAGGCGGGATTGCTGTCGAAACCCGCAGCGAGGATGTGTAGAAGTGCCTTTGCATATCCGCAGAGGACCCGGTATGCTTCCCTTCTTCAAACCAGAGCCATGAGAGGATGAACAGTCTCGAGCAGGAACTTCAGAAGCTCCGCAAGGAGCTCGATGCGGCGGGAGCCAGGACCGGGGTCCTCGAGGAAGAGCTCGGCAGGGAGCGGGCTGCACGCTATGCGCTGTTCGATGCTTCGCCAGACCTGATCGCGGTGAAAGACAGGGATTCGGTTTTTCGTATGGTGAATCCTGCGTTTTGCAGGTTCATCGGGAAAAAAGAGGAGGAGATCATCGGCAAGCGCGATGCCGAGCTGTTTCCGTCCGATGAAGCCGAACGATGCCAGTCAGGGGATGTCCGGGTAATGCACTCCCGATGCTCGGACGTCGTCGACTACGAAGTTACCGGGGAATCCGGGAAGGTCTGGATGCAGGTGCTTAAAACACCCCTTTTCGACGCTGGAGGTCGACCGGAAGGAGTGTGTTGCTCGTTCAGGGACATCGGCAGCAGAAAGAGCGCCGAACGGGAGCTGGAGAGGTTTTTCGACCTTATCCCCGATATGGTCTGCATCGCTTCGCCGGAAGGTTTTCTGACCAAGGTCAACGCGGCCTGGGAGAAGTGCCTGGGCTATACTCCGGAAGAGATGATCCGGGTATCGTACGAGGAGTTCGTCCATCCGGATGACAGGGAGATTGCGAGGCAGGAGCTGGAGCGCCAGATCGCTGGCGGCGAGTTGATGAATATGGTCATTCGCTTCCGCGCAAAGGACGGTTCGGATCACTGGCTGGAATGGAACTCGTTTCTTTTTGCGGGAGATACCCTTTATGTTGCGGCAAGGGACGTTACGTCACGCATCGAGCATGAAAAGGAGACCCGTCTCTGGGCGGACGCATTCCGGTTCTGTGCTCACGGCATCGCCATCGGCCTGCCGCTCACCAACTCTGTCCTTACCTGCAACGAAGCTTTCGCACGGATGCGTGGCGAAGCTGTCAGCGATATCGAGGGTGCTCCGATCGTAAGCATGTATGCCCCTGAAGACCGTGACATGGTCATCGAGCGCATACGGGAGGCGGACCGTACCGGATCCGTGAGCTATGAGGCGCGGTTGATCCGCAGGAACGGCAAGACCGTCCCGGTACAGATGGACGTGGTGAGTATCACCGATCAGGAAGGCGATCTGGTTTACCGTATAGCGACCATGCAGGAGATCACCGAGCGGCAGAATTCACAGATGGCATTGCTCGAGAGCGAGCAGCGTTTCCGGTCAGCGGTCGAGTCGGCGCCCGAGGGTATTTTCGTCCAGACCAAAGGTTGTTTCTCGTACCTGAACCCTGCGGCGCTTGACTTGTTCGGGGCAGCCTCTCCCGGGGAGCTCATCGGTCGGCTCGTCATCGATTATATTCACCCGGATTTCAAGAAGATAGTTTCGGAAAGGATACGAGGTCTCAACAAGGCGTTGCTTCCCATGCCGCTGCTCGAGGAGAGGATGATCCGTATAGACGGCACGACGTTTGACGCGGAGGTGTCTGCCGTACCCTTCATCTATTCCGGTGCCCATGGCGCCCTCGTGTTCGTTCGTGACGTCACGTCGAGGAAACAGGCTGAACTGGAGCGGGCCGGGCTCGAAAAGCAGCTCTTCCAGTCACAGAAGATCGAGTCGATCGGTCGGCTCGCAGGCGGAGTCGCTCATGACCTCAACAATCTCCTGACCCCCATTCTCGGTTATTCCGAATGGCTTTCGCTCGGCTTTTCGGCGGACGACAAACGCAGGCAGCACCTCAACATCATGCACGAGGCTGCGCTCAAGGCGAGGGACCTTGTTCGCCAGTTGCTGGCTTTCAGCAGCAGCCAGTCGCTCGAGTTCAGGGCTCTCGACCTGAACTCCATTGTCAACGGGTTCGAACATCTCCTGCGGCGTACGCTACGCGCGAACATCGAAATCAGCTGCCGGTTCCATCAAGGGGTGCTCCCGATGCTGGGTGATGCAGGCCAGCTTGAGCAGATCATCATGAACCTCGCCATCAATGCAGATGATTCGATGCCGGAGGGAGGGAAGCTGATCATTCAAACTTCGGATGAGACCGTCGAGGTTGGCCAGGATCAGGTGTCAAAGGGAATATCGGCAGGCAGGTATGTCGTACTTTCCGTTCAGGATGCAGGAGCCGGTATGGACCCTGAAACGCTCGCGCATGTGTTCGAGCCGTTTTTCACGACAAAGCCGAAAGGGAAGGGGACCGGTCTCGGTTTGTCTACGGTCTACGGTATAGTCCGGCAGCATGGGGGATTCATCAGGGTCACGAGCGAACCGGGACACGGAAGCTGTTTCCGGATCTGGTTCCCGAAGCATGAGGGCGGTATTCTGTCGGCGCCTCAACAGACGGCAGCGATTCCGGTCGAAACAAGCTCCGGCACTATTATGGTCGTGGAAGATGACGATATGGTCAGGCATTTCGTCATACAGACACTGACGCAGGATGGATATGAAGTCTGTGAGGCTTCCGGGGGGGAGCACGCTCTGGATCTGCTCACAGGGAAGGGCTGCGTTCCTGACCTGCTGCTGACCGATCTGGTCATGAGGGGCATGAACGGCAAGGAGCTTTACGACAAGGCAATAGATCAGGTGTCCGGTCTCAAGGTCATTTACATGTCCGGTTACACCAAGAACATCATCACGAGCCACGGCGTACTCAACGAAGGAATATCGTTCCTCCAGAAGCCCTTCACCGTCCAGGCTTTGCTGGCGAAGGTAAGAGGTGTGATGAGTGTGAAGGGGTTGTGAAGTGGCGTGTGATTCCCGAAAAAATAAAGCTGAAACCGAAGCTGTAAGCCGAATTCTGTGAATCGCCAGCAAGTGGCGAAGCTGCAGCCATTTATCTAATGCGGCCGACCCGAAAGCTCTCTCGAGGGCACTGCTCTGCAAGCAGAGCGATACCCTTTTGAATTGAGCGGGCAACTCTTATTCCCGACGGGGAAGAGCGTTCTTATTTGGCCTTGCTTCGGGGAGGTTTTCATAGCACATCCCATCACTGGAATGTCTGGTGGTCTCTTACACCGCCTTTTCACCCTTACCGCGGTTTCCCGTGGCGGTTCGCTTTCTGTTGCACTCTCTGTGGCAGACGGCTTGCACCGCTGCCCCCGGGCTTGAACCAGAGGTTCTCGACCGGCACCCTGCCCTGTGAAGTTCGGACTTTCCTCTGCATGGACTATGCCACACAGCGACTGCACACTTGCGGTTTCAGCAATTGAATGAAGAATATACGGAAATCAGGAAATGAAAACACCTGAACGGATGATTCCGTTCAGGTGCTCTACCGGGGACCGGGGGTCAGGCCTTTTCGGCAGCAGCTTCATCGAACAGGCGCTCGTGGACGACGATGCGGCCGCACGATTCGCAGACATAGAAGCCGCCCTGGACAATCAGGGTATGGCGGTTGGTCGGGACTCTGGTGTTGCAGCCCGAACAGGCGTGGCGGTCGAGCTTGACGACGGCGTTCTGCAATGTACCGCTCTTGAGGTGGTCATACTTGTCGAGCAGGCGCTTCGCCTCCCTGGCGACTACCTCCCGCTGCGTGCCGAGGGTCTTCCTGAGCTGGGTAACCTCTTCGACCGTTTCGATCACGATGCTGTCGAGCTCTTCCTTTTTCTGGTTCGCCTGCTTGCTGAGGTCTTCGAGTTGCTGGTGCAGGACGTCGTCCGGCATCATCTCCTCGGAGATTTCATCGTAACGGTTCTCCGAGATCAGGTCACGACCCTTCTTCTGGAGTTCCTGGGCGTGGTGTTCGGCGTGCGAGATGTCCTGGAGCTGGATTTCGGACGATGCGATCTCTTTTTCCTCGTACTCTATCTGCTTCGAGAGGGCATCATACTCCTTGTTGTTCCTGGCAAGGGTCTGTTTCTCCTTGAACGACTTGATCTTTTCCTTGCAGTCATGTATGGCGCCGTTCAAACGTTCGCGCAGCTTCTGGTGCTCTTCGGCTATTTTTTTCCTTGCCTCGATCTGGCGGGCTGTAAACGCAAGATCTTCTTCAAGGGCAGCGATCTCCTCCGGGAGCCCTTTCTGCAGGCTCATGATGCTCTCGATCAGATTGTCGATATGCTGGAGGCGAACGATGAGATTGATTTTTGTATGATCCACTAATGCGTCGGTTTAGATATTAAGAAAAGGAGAAAAAAAAGCACCTCCATGGAAGGTGCTTACCCTGTATGCATACTCTGCTATCTGAACAAAGAATAGTGCTGTTTTGATCAAGTTCCGGCTTCTTGTACATTTCACTGTAGCAGCTAGTTGGTGCCCGAAAGGAGATTCGAACTCCTACACCTCTCGGCGCTCGTCCCTGAAACGAGTGCGTCTACCAGTTCCGCCATTCGGGCAATACAGTCAAAATGGGCTTGTCAGCAAGATAAGCTCTTTTTGAATTTTATGCTAATCACTTGATCTCTTTGTGCTCGGTATGCCTCTTCAGGTTCGGATTGTACTTTTTGAGAATAAGACGATCCGTGGTGTTCTTCTTGTTCTTGGTGGTGGTATACCTCGAAACCGGCTTGCCTTCCTTTTTCGCCTCGGTGCACTCGAGCGTGATCACGATTCTGTTTTCTTTTCCCTTTGCCATCGATGTAACGTCCGTCAGTTAGTTATTAAATGAGCATCGAATATACAACCCCGGCCGTGATTATGCAAGGGGGGGCTGCCAGTGCTCCCGTTTTTTTGTTTCGATGTCAATAAACGCTATTATTGAGTCTTTTTAACAACATAACCTACCGCGCCGTGCTGGACAGTCATTTATTCTCCTATACCGAAGGGACCCTTTGCTGTGAAGACGTCAGGCTCGACACGCTTGCCGAACAGTTCGGGACCCCGCTTTACGTTGTCAGCCGCCAGAGCCTGGTCAACCAGCTCAGGGCCTTCGAGGCTGCATTTGCCGGCCTGCCCCATTTCACCTGTTATTCGGTCAAGGCGAACTTCAATCTTTCGGTGATCAGGACGCTGGCTGCCGAGGGTTGCGGATGTGACGTCAATTCAGGCGGCGAGCTTTTCCGTGCCCTCAAGGCAGGCGTATCTCCCGACCGGATCATCATGGCCGGCGTCGGCAAAACGGAACAGGAGATCGAATTCGGCCTGACATCGGGTGTGCTGATGCTCAAGGCCGAATCGGTCTCCGAGCTCAGGGCCATCGATCGCGTGGCCGCTCGACTCGGCAAGGTGGCGAACGTTGCCATCAGGATCAATCCGAATGTCACGGCCGAAACCCACCCCTACATCACGACCGGCGACAGCAAGGAGAAGTTCGGAATCGACGAGGCGGAACTTGGCGAGGTGTTCGATCTTTTCAGGACGTTGCCGAACCTGTCGCTACAGGGGCTCGACATGCATATCGGTTCCCAGATATTCGATCCTGAGTACTACGTGGCCGCAACGCAGAAGCTGCTCGACGTACTCGAAACAACCCGTTTACTCGGTTTTGACATCCGGTGGTTCGATATCGGCGGAGGTTTCCCGGTGACCTACGATCCCCAGAAGCCGGCTACCCCGATCGGGCGCTTCGCCGAAAAAATCGTCCCGATGCTTGAAGGCAAGGGCGTGACGGTCATTTTCGAACCGGGCAGGTTCCTTGCGGCAAACGCAGCGCTGCTTCTTACCAGGGTGCTGTACAAAAAGAAGAACCATGCCGGAAAGGAGTTTTTCATCGTCGATGCGGGTATGACCGAGCTGATCCGTCCGGCGCTCTACCAGTCGCACCATGAGGTGCTTTCCGTCCTTCGTCACGAAACGGGGGTAGTTGCCGATGTGGTAGGTCCTGTCTGCGAGTCGAGTGACTTTTTCGCCCGTCATCGCATGATCGACGATGCTGCGGAAGGCGAGCTGCTTGCCGTGCTCTCTTCAGGCGCCTATGCGTCTGTCATGGGCAGCAACTACAACGGGCGTCTCCGTCCCGCCGAAGTGATGGTCGACGGCAGCGAGGTCACGCTCGTACGCAGGCGCGAGAGCTATGAGCAGTTGGTGCAGAATGAAATGTAATGTGGGAATGGACGACCTGGACGTTATGGACATTGGTTTCTTCGTCCATTCAGTCCATCGGGTGCATGTCGTCCATCAGGTCCATTTGGAATCCTCTTTTCCCCTTATCGCCTCTTGATGTTCCTGAATATCTTCAGGGTAGCTTCCGCGAGGTTCAGCGTATAGAAATGGATGCCCTTGACCTTGTTGTCGATGAGCTCCTGCACCTGTCTGGTCGCCCACTCGATCCCGATGGCGGCGACCTCACGATCGTCCCCGGCTTCAAGGACCCGCCTCAGCAGGGGAGCCGGGATTCGCGCACCCAACGCCAGCTCTGACATGCGGATCATCCCCTTCCTGGTCGTGATCGGCATGATGCCCGGAATGATCGGCACCGTGATGCCTGCCATGGCGCAACGCTCCACATAATCGAAATAGTCCCGGTTGTCGAAGAAGAGCTGGGTGACGATGTAGTCGGCCCCGGCGTCGACCTTGGCTTTCAGGTACTCGAGCTCCTTCATGCGGTTAGGGGTCTCAGGGTGTCCCTCAGGGAATCCTGCGACCCCTACACCCATTTCCGGGAAGTTGGCCTTGATGAACCTGACCAGGTCGATGGAGTGCGGAAAATCCCTGACGGCCTCCTCGATGGTCGGGATGTCTGCCGGCTTGTCGCCGCGCAGGGCAAGCACGTTGTCGATGCCGTGGTTCCGGTACAGTTCGAGAATGGATTCGATCTCGGCCTCTTCAGAGCAGATGCAGGTCAGGTGCGACACGACCGTGAGCCCTGTCTCTTTCTGGATTTTCGTGACCAGGTTGTGGGTACGCTCCCTCGTCGATCCGCCGGCGCCGTAGGTGACACTGACATAGGATGGCTTGAGGGGGATAAGGTTCGAAATGGTTTCAAAGAGACTGTCCCACTCTTCCTGCTTTTTCGGGGGGAAGAATTCAAAGCTGAAGATCGGTTCGTTGCTGGATTCGAGAATCTCTTTGACAAGCATCCTTGTGTATGGTTAGTGCTGTTGAAATAAAAAACTGAATATACTAAACAATGAGTTGCGTAATTTAAGGAATTAAACGGGACTAACCGCTACTCCCCCAAACATGCGGTACTTCCTCTCTGCCTTGCCGGCAGTGCGTCTGCTGGCCTGTGCCGTTGCAGGCATTCTTGCAGCCACGACTCTACCGGTGCCTCCGGCATCATGGCTGGTGTTTTGTCTGACAGCCGGAATCCTGACCGCGGCACTTCTTCTGCCAGGAGCTCTTCGACCCGCTTCGAGCAGGCTTACCCTGCCTTCCGTCCTCCTCTACCTTCTCGCGGTCGCCGGTTCGTTCGCCCTTTACGCCTCGAGCCGCTACTCCTTCGTGCCCGTTCCGTCGCTGCTCTCCTGGGCAGGTCGCGAGGTGATCCTGTCTGGAGTGGTCGACGGTCGCCCGCAGGTCGCTCCGGGAGGCGCAGGGTTTCAGCTTCATGTCAGGGAGGTGTTTCATGAGGGAAAGCGAACGGCTCTCGACGATCGGGCGAAGATTTTCGTCAGATTGCCTGCCGATGCCGGTTTCCAGGTGCAGGAGGGCGAGTTCGTCCGTGTCAAGGGACACATTGGGCTGATTGCGCCGGCCTCGAACCGGGGGGAGTTCGATCCACGTCAACAGGCCCGTTACCGGAGAATTCACGTGCAGATCTTCTGCGCGGGGCCGTGGGGCGTGCTCAGGGAGCCGCCAGGGAAAGGGTTCGATCTATTCATGACGGTCGTCAATCCCGCAAGAGGCTATCTCGTCGGATGCATCGACGGACGTTTTCCTCCGGGGAGGGAACGGGAGTTCGTGAAAGGGATGATCCTCGGAGAGCAGGAGCTGCTGCCTGAAGAGCTGAGCGATGCCTTCAGGCGAACCGGCACAGCCCACGTCATTGCCGTATCGGGCCTGCATGTCGCCCTTCTGGCCTGGGCGGTCAACCTCTGCCTGCAGCGTCTCAAGGTCACGACGGCAGGTCGCTGGATGGCCTTCGTCCTGTTCGTTTCGGTGCTTGCAGCATATTGTCTGGTGACCGGGAACGCCCCTTCGATCAGACGCGCAGCCATCATGTCGGCAGTGATGATCGGCGGAGGCGTGCTGGGCCGTAAGAGCTGGCCGCTCAACTCCCTGGCCGTATCCGACCTCCTGATCCTCCTTTTCGACCCCTTCGACCTGTTCAATGCCGGATTTCTGATGACCAACGGCGCCGTGCTTGGCATTCTGATGCTTCATGGGCCACTGTCAGGGGTTGTGCCGACAGGAAGGGGCCGGATACGGCAGGTGCTTGCGGCACTGTGGAGCGGTTTCTGCGTCAGCCTTTCGGCGATGGCCGGGGTCAGCCCGGTCATTGCGACGATCTTTGGAACATTCTCCCCTTCGGGCATCGTGGCGAACCTCCCGGTGGTGTTTTTTTCGAACCTCGCAATGTATGCCGCCCTTCCGCTGTTTCTTTTCCACCCCGTTCCCGGCGGAATTGCTTCGCTTTTCGCGCTGAGTTCATGGATATTCGCGAAGCTGACCCTCTTCTTTACGCTGCTTTTCAGCCATATGCCCCTGGCAAGTGTCGAACTGCGCCCGGACCGGTTCGAGGTGATGCTGTTCTATGCAATGCTCGGCACCCTGCTGTTCCTCATCGGCCGGAGGGCGTGGGGTCGAGCGGCGATCGCCCTGCTTGCCGGAGCGAACATCATCTTCTGGCATGAGCTTGCGAGGCCGGTACCGAAGCCGCCCGGGATGGTGACGGTCAATCTCGGAAGGGAGATGGCCGTACTCTTTTCGTCCGGCAGCGAGACCGTGCTGGTCGACGCTGGCCGCAAGAGCAAGGCGTGGGACCGGATACTCCGGCAGGCCGATCTCTGGGGCTTTGCCAGACCGAAGGCTGTCGTCGGGCTCATGTCCCCCGACACCGTCGTGGCGGCCATGCCGGTAGCGCATCGCCTCGATTCGTCCGGAGGGTCTCTGGTGCTTCATTCTGCAGTCGTGACGAGGCTCAGAGACAGGGTAGTCAGGATCGAAAGCCGCAAGCGCTCGCTGCTGCTGGTTTCAGGAATGGGGCGCCTGATGGAAACACGATGCAGTCATGCCGACATGGCGATCATCTGGATTTACCGCTTTACGGGGAAGCAGTGGCGGCAGCTTGACGATTGGCTCGACATCGCCGGACCCGGACGGGTGCTCCTTGTGCCGGGCCCGTTCATGTCGCCTGCGCAGCGGGCATTGCTCGAACGGTACGCCATGACACGGAAAGGGATCGCGATACGTTCGAAAACCCGACAGACCTCCTGGCCCTGATCCGGCAGGGAGGGGGAGCGTCAGCGGACAGGTCCGCTGAACAGGTCATTCGCGATCAGGGTGTCGATGATCCTGACGATTTCGGGAGCGAGGCCGGGAGGGTTGATCTTGTGGATGACATGGGCTATGGTGGCGATCTTGCCTTCGATAGGCAGGAACCTGTTGACCACCACGACCTTGTTCTCCTTCACGCGGCAGTCGCCTCCGATGAAGCTCCCTTTTTCGTATCTGAGCTTGAAACCCAGGTCTGCTATGGCTGCTTCGAGCAGGTCGAGCTGTTTCTGTTTCTTCATGGCGGTCTCCTGCGTTTCAGGTCGGTCGGCGTGTCGCTGCATGAGGTGTTTGCACCGGCGCGACCTGAAGCGACCGGATCATGCACCTGTCGAGGGCGATCTTTCCGGTTTCGTCGAGCCGCACGTTCTCCTGGGGTTTGGTCATCCGTGGTTTCCTGTGGAGGCAGGCCGAAGCGGGCGTTTCCAGAGGTGCAGGGTCGCCTGGATTCCTGTTTTGCATCATCCGCGCATCCTCGGATCGAGGGCGTCCCGAACTCCGTCGCCGATGAGGTTGAAGCAGACGACCGTGGAGAGTATGGCGATGCCCGGGAAGGTCGAGATCCACCAGTGGTTCAGGAGGCTGTCGCGTCCTTCATTGATGATGTTGCCCCAGCTCGGAGTCGGCGGCTGCACGCCGAGACCGAGGAATGAGAGTCCCGCCTCGGTAAGGATGATGCTGCCGATTCTCAGGGTGGCCGCCACGATGACCGGCGTCAGGGCATTGGGCAGGAGGTGTCGGAAGATGATGCGCAGGTGCGACAGGCCGAGCGATTTGGCGGCAAGAATGAACTCCTGCTCCTTCAGGGAGAGCACCTGGCCCCTGACGATCCGCGCCACGCCCATCCAGCCGGTGAAGGAGAGCGTGATGACGATCAGGTAGATCGAATTACCGAACGTGGCGATGATGATCAGAATGAGGAAGAGCGCCGGGAACGCGATAAGGACGTCCACGAGCCTCATGAGGATGTTGTCCACCCAGCCTCCGAAATAACCTGACGAAACCCCGATGACGGTCCCGAGGGTGACGGAGATGAGCACGACCAGGAATCCGATGGACAGGGATATCCTCGAACCGTAGATCACCCGGCTGAAGATGTCACGTCCGTACTGGTCGGTGCCGAGCAGGAAGTTGCGCGACACCACGAATCCGGGTCTTTGGCCTGCGAAGGGCTCAGCCGGAAGGTTGCGAAGCTCGGCGAGGGGGATGCTGCGCTCCCTGATCCCTTGACGGTAGTTCACGATGTTTCCGACGACACGGTAGCTGTCGACGAATTTCAGCGAGTAGTCGCGGTTTCTGGATTTAAGCTTCCGGACGTCGTCGATCAGGGCGTTGGTCAGGCGGGCTGAATCCTCCTTGCCCTCCCGGAGCGGGATCATGGACGAGCGCTTCGGGGCGAACACGATGGCGTCGAGCCTGGTCAGCGGCGGACGGTATGCCGTGACGAGGAAATCCTGCTGGTCGAACGGGCTGAAAGGCGCAAGGTACGGAGCGAGAAATGATACGGAATAGAGTATGAAAATGACCACCGAGGCGACCACAGGTATCATGTTCCGCCTGAACGAACGCATGCCAAGCTGCCAGAGACTGAGTTCACCGGAGGGAACACCGTTCCTTTCGGCAAGCGCTTTACGATACGAGCGGGTTGAAAAGGTCGCGAGGAGTACCGGGACGATGACGATGTACAGGGCTGCGACCCAGAACTCGAGTACCTCCGGAGTGAAAACCTGCAGGAAATTGTCTGCTGAAACCATCAGCAGGGCGATGCCGGTGAAGAGCGAGCGCACGCTGATGACAAAGAGGCCGAAACGCAGGACGAAAAGAGCCGCGAAGGAGGAGAAGGCGATCATGAAAAAGAGCCCGAGGCCTCTTTTTCCTGCGCTGATCAGGCCGAGTCCCGGAAGTATGCGGTAGATGACCGGAATCTTCTGTTCGTTCTTTGCTTTCACGATGGAGGTGGACAATGGGAATCGGTCGCGTTCGTTCACTGTTTAAAAAAACGACACTTGAGGTTCGAATGCAAACCGGAGGACATAAAAAAAGCTGCCTTTCGAAAGAAAGGCAGCTTCAGTTTCACGGCTTCTCCTGACCGGGAAGGGGTCAGGCCTGTGCAGGCGACTCTTCGGCGACGGCTTCAGCTTCCTTTCTCGGAGCGATGATCGCAACGACAGATGCATCAGCATCGCCGAGAATGACGATCTTGCCCTCAAGCGCACCGAGCTTCAGGTCGCGGATGTGCAGGGAGTGGCCGAGTTCAAGGCCGCTGATATCGACTGAGAAGTGCTCGGGAATGTCCTCGGGCTTGCCCTTCAGGATCAATGTGTGCATGTTGACCTGTAGCTTTCCGCCCGCGAGTTTGATGCCGGCGCTTTCTCCCTCGAAGTGGGTCGGCACCTCCATTTCAACAATCTCGTCGGCCGAGAAGAGCTGAAAATCCACATGGATGACCCTGTCGCTCACAGGATCGAACTGCAGGTCCTTGATGAACGAGAGAGTGGCTTTCCCGTCGGGGTACTGAAGGTCGATCAGGTGCGATTCCGCAGAGCGGACAAGCTTGGCAAGAGCGATTTCATCGACGCTGATGGTAACGGTCTTTTCACCTTTATGGTAGACGACTGCGGGAACCAGGCCGGTGCGGCGCAGCTTTTCAGCTTCTCCTTTTTTCACCTCGCGGGGGTTGACAGACAATGCTCGTGTTTCCATACTATTCCTCTATCTCCTTTAAACGTTGACTCTTGTGATTAATGATGGTTGGTAATCTTCTGTGTGATATTCTTGCTGTCGAACAGGTAGCTGACCGATTCTCCGTCGTAGATCCTCTTGATGGCTTCACCGAAGAGGTTGCTGATCGTGACGATCTCGATTTTCGACGAGTAGTCGTGAGCAGTCACCAGCGAGTCGGTCACGATGACCTTTTCGAGGACAGAGTTGTTGACGCGTTCGATCGCGGGCCCGGAAAGGATCGGGTGCGTCGCGGCAGCATATACCTTCAGGCCGCCAGCCTCCTGGATCGCCTTCGCTGCGTTGACCAGCGTGCCGGCCGTATCGATCATGTCGTCGACCAGCAGCACGTTCTTGCCTCTGACGTCGCCGATGATGTTCATCACTTCGGCAACGTTTGCCCTCGGACGGCGCTTGTCGACAATCACCAGGTCGGTTCCGAGTTCGGCTGCGAATTTCCTTGCCAGCTTGACGCCGCCTACGTCTGGTGATGCGACCACGAGGTTGTCGGCTATGTCCATATTCTTGACGTAGTCGATCAGGACCACGCTCGAATAGAGGTGGTCGAAAGGAATATCGAAAAAGCCCTGTATCTGTGGCGCATGCAAATCCATGGTCAGGATCCTGTCGGCGCCTGCCTGGGTCAGGAGGTTGGCCACGAGCTTTGCCGTAATGGCTACGCGGGGCTTGTCCTTTCTGTCCTGACGGGCATATCCGTAGTAAGGCATGACAGCGGTGATTCTTGCTGCAGAAGAACGCTTTGCGGCGTCGATCATGATCAGCAGCTCCATCAGATTGTCGGCAGGAGGGTTTGTCGACTGGATGATGAACATGTCCGAGCCACGGATGGACTCGAAATAGTTGACCGAGATTTCACCGTCGGAGAAATTCTCCACCTTGGCATCGCAGAGAGGCATGCCGAGGTAGTCGGCTATTTTTTCGGCGAGTCCGGGGTTGCTGCGCCCTGCGAAAATTTTGATAGGTGTTTCCATCGCTCACTGCTTTTTCTGATGAAACGAGTTATATTACGCCTGCATCTTCGGCCTCCGGCCTGTGGAATCCAGAGCTGGCTTCCCGTTCGGTAACGGATTCCGAATATACGAAAACGGTTTTAATTTGTAAGTCAAAAATTCTGGGCCTATCGGCACGCCTGACATGATGACAATAAGCGAGATAAAAACGCTTCTCGAGGGCTTTTTCCAGCCCGTGGAACTCGTCGGTGACGGGGATACCGTGATCACCGGGCCGGCAAAAATCGAGGAGGCAGGTGCCGGTCAGGTCAGTTTCGTAGCCAACGAGAAATACTACCGTTTTCTGGATGAGGCCCGTGCGTCGCTGCTCATCGTTCATTCCGATGCTCCTGTCGGTGACGGTGCAGGCAGCCGGAGCTTCCTGAAGGTCAAGGATCCCTATACGGCGTTCGTGTTCGTTCTCGAGAAGTTTGCCGGCACCAGGCAGATCACCGCGCCCGGCATAGCAGCCTCGGCATCGGTAGCTTCATCCGCCCGTCTCGGGCGCAACGTTTCGATCGGCCAGCATGCCGTCATCGGCGAGCGTTGCACGATCGGCGACGATACGGTCATCGGCCAGAACACGGTACTCATGCACGACGTTGCCATAGGCAGCAACTGTGTGATCTTTCCGCTGGTGGCCTGCTATGACGGCACCATCATCGGCGACAGGGTCATCGTCCATAGCGGCACGGTCATCGGAGCCGACGGCTTCGGGTTCGCTCCGCAGCAGGATGGATCGTACATCAAGATTCCCCAGATGGGCAACGTACAGATCGAGGATAACGTCGAGATCGGCGCCAACACGACGATCGACCGGGCGACCATGGGCACCACACTCGTCTGCAGGGGAGCCAAGATCGACAACCTGGTGCAGATCGCCCATAACTGCCGGATCGGAGAGGATACGGTTATCGCCTCGCAGGCCGGAATCTCCGGCAGCGTCAGGATCGGCCGACAGTGTCTCATCGGTGGTCAGGCCGGATTTGCAGGACATCTCGAAATAGCCGACAAAACCTCTGTGGCGGCCAAGGCGGGCATTTCAAAGAGTTTCTCACAGCCCGGACAGGCCATCAGGGGGGTGCCCGCGCAGCCGATGCGCGATCAGCTCAGGCAGGAAGCCCTCATCCGTGGCCTCGGCGACATGAAGGCGAAGCTCGAAGCGCTCGAGGCGCAGCTCAAGGCCCTGCAGGAGCGCAATGCCTGACGGTGGTTCATTTCACGTTCACTCCTGATCGAGCGAACGGTTCAGATCCCAGTTGTAGGGCAGATAGAGGATCTGCAGATTTTTGACGCCAATTCCCTGAATGGCGGTGCGCACCTCATCCCCGGCGAACTGCATGACGAAGCCAAGCAGCTCTTCCTGCGATTTTCCGAAATCGTCGGCATACCACTGAAAGATCCTCGACAGACGGATCTCCTGCTTTTCGATGTCCAACTCCAGTCCCCGTCGGTTGATGAAGCTCCTGGCAGCGAGATCGAGCTGCTGGTCTATCCTCTCCGGGTCATAAAACTCTATCGGCGGACAGGAGTTCGATGCACAGACCAGTGCGAAATGGATCCGGGGATCGAACTCCTGCACGCTGAAGCGGAGCCGCAGATCGGATGTACTGAAAGGACGCAGGGGGAATGCGGGGTGGGGGCGGTTTTTGCGCAGGATGCCGTGTTCGATGTCGTCCGGCGAGAAGAAGGCACCTCCGATCTCATAACCGATCCTGCCGAAGAAATTGACGATTTCGAGTACCGAACGGCGGATGTCGAGGGCGATGACGCCGTGGATGATCAGGATATTGTAGATGTTGATCCAGAAAGCTTTCTTCTGCCCATCGGAGGCAAGGGTGCCGAGCTCGAAACGGCGCAATGCGGCAGCAAGGCTCCGGTACTGCCCGAAGCTTTCCGATCGCTTCATGGCGCCATAGTCGACACGTCCCTGCCTGGTGTCGAAAAACGCACCCTGCAGGCGTCCCAGACTCTTTTTCAGCAGGGTGTCGATCCCTGCCGCATCATGCGTCTGACCGGTTGCTTCCGGATCGGTGTTGAGCGTGATCTGGAGCGGTATCAGCCGCTGCAGCCACTGCATCAGCGAAAGCTCGGTATCCTTCGTTTCGGCAGGCGCCTTGCCTGCCAGCAGGGCCGAAACGGCGTTGATATACCCGATATGGCTGAAGGCCTGGGGAAAATTGCCGAGCATTTCGCCCCGCATCATATCATACTCCTCTGCAAACAGGCCGAGGTCGTTTGCGGCTTTCATGGTCTGTACGAGCACTTTCTCAGCTTCCTCGGTCCTGCCGGAAAGGGCGAGGCACTCGATCAGCCAGAAATTGCACAGCACGAAACCGCCCTCCTCTCCCTCAAGACCGTCTTCGGCAAGGTACCTTCTGACGAAACCGTTTTTTACCAGGCCAGCCATGCAGGCATCGATCGTGCCTTGTACCCGGCTGTCGGAAACCGGCAGGAAATTGACCAGCGGGAGCAGCAGCAGGCTCGCGTCGAGCTGATCGGAGCCAAAGCGCTGGACGAAGCTGTTTCGATCGAGGCTGAAGCCCCGTTCGAGTATCTCGGCCCTGATGGCGTTGCGTTCCTTCGACCACCGTTCGAGCGGTGCGTTGAATCCGAAGCGCCGTGCAATGGAGATACCTCTGTCGAGTGCTACCCAGCACATCACCTTGGAGTAGACGAAGTGGTGAGGGCCGTTACGCACCTCCCAGATGCCGTCATCCGGTTTTCGCCAGTTTTCACAGGCCATTTCGCAGATATCCATGAAAAAGGGCCACAACTTATCATCGATCCTGCCCGCGTTGTCCGAAAGCCTGAGGGCCGCATCCATGACCTCGCCGTAGATGTCCCACTGGTTCTGCCGGAATGCGTTGTTCCCGATCCTGACTGGTATCGATGCGTGGTATCCCTTGAGGTGCGTCAGGGAAACTTCTTCGAATGCGTGTTCGCCGTGGATGGAGTACAAGATCTGCAGGCCACGGCTTCCATGCCTCTGGTAGGTGGTGTGCAGCCAGTGGATGAAGCTGTCGGCTTCGCTGACGTGGCCGAGCGAGAAGAACGCCTTGAGGGTGAACGATGCATCGCGAATCCAGGTGAAACGGTAATCCCAGTTGCGTGTCCCTCCGACGGATTCCGGCAGCGAAGTCGTGGGCGCGGCGGCGATGGCTCCCGTCGACTGGATGGTCAGCAGCTTGAGGGCGAGTAGCGAGCGTCGGACGAGCGGGGTGAATTCACCCATCCAGACGCATCGTTCGCCGATGCAGAAGTGTGTCCACTCATCCCAGAAGGTTCTGGTCGATTCGAACGGACAGGCGAGCGTCTCCAGTGGCGGATCCGTAAGAAGATCTACATGGGCAGCCTCTCCGGCGTCGAGTTCGAACTCAAGCCGGAGAGTGTCGCTTCCGATGCCCGTTTCCCGGCATTCAGGACCGGTGAAGAGCAGGTACAGTCCGAAATCTCCGGCCATTGCCGTGAAACCCTGTTTCTCTTTCATGATCACCGGCTTCATTCGCCCGTAGTCCGGTCGCGGGGCGAAGGTCAACTCGAGCGCCATGCGTCCTTCGATGGCCCTGAGGCAGCGATGTATTCCGGGCGGACGTTCGGGCTTGATCGTGTTTCCGACGGGCATGAAGTCGATGAGCTGCACACTTCCGGTCTCGGTCCTGAAGGTGCAGGATAGGATATTGGTCTCCGCAACGTACTCCCTGCTTGAGGTGAACTCTCCTACGGGTTTGATGGCGAAGAACCCGCCGAGCTCGTCGTCGAGCAGCGCCGCAAAAATCGTCGGGGAGTCGAGCCATGGCAGGGAGCAGTAGTCAATCGAGCCGTCTCTGGAAACCAGCGCAGCCGAACGCATGTTTCCGATCAGTCCGTAGTCCGAGATGTTTCGGTACATGGTATCGCCCGTTAGGGGAGAGTGAGGGAAGGTTTGTTGCTGCGCTCCTTGCGGATCGCTTCCAACGTTGCAAAGGAGGATGGCTTATTCAGCCGGGACGGGGCGTTCGGTTTTCAGCATGGAGGAGACCTTCTGGAGAAAGAGCTTGATTTTGACCGGTTTGATGAGGCATTCGTTCATGCCGCTCAATTTGGCCATCTGGAATGACTTGTTGTCAAGGTTTCCGCTCAGGCCGAGGATCGGAATATCCCGGTAGCTGTTGTTTCCCGACCTGATACGCCGGGTTGCCTCGAACCCGTCGAGCACCGGCATCTTCATATCCATGACCAGAAGGTCGCAATGGTTCGCATCCAGGGTGTCAAGAGCCTCCTGGCCGTTCGATGCCTCAAGAATCGTCACATCGAGCTTCTTGAGCATCGATTTGATCACCCGGCGATTGATGTCCAGATCGTCGACGACGAGCACCGTTTTTCCTGCCAGGGACTCCTTGAGCGCCTCCCGGGTTGTTTCAAGGGAGGTCTTCAGTACATGCAGCAGTTCGGAGAGCGCCGGGGGCATGAATATCCTGGCATCGATGCCGGATTTTTCAGCAAGCCCCTTGCCGATGACAAGATGCTTCCTGGAGGTATATGCAACGATCGGAAGCTCTTTTCCCTGCTCGGTAAGCCTGAGGGAGAGCGATGAGGCATCCAGCACCGGAAGGTCGTAGTCTGCAAGAAGGATGTCGTATCGTTTCAGCTCGATCATGTTCAGGGCACTGGCTCCGTCCAGAGCCTCTTCGGTAACGACACGCAGCGGTTCAAGAAGCTTGCGGATAACCTGGAGGTCATCCTGGTTGTTCCCTGCAAGCAACAGCCGTTTGCCGGCAAAGACGCTCTGGTATTCGCTGTACAGTTTTTTCTCGTAGTCCTCGATCTGCGATTTTTCAAGCACGGGGAATGTCAGTACGAATTCCGTGGACTTTCCCGGTATCGAGTTGCAGACGATATCGCCGCCGTAAGAGCGCATGACCCGTTTGCAGAATGCCAGGCCAAGACCTGTTCCGCCTTTTTTCCCTGAGGTGAAGAACGGATCGAAAATCCTGCTGAGGATCTCTGGCGGGATGCCCGGCCCGTTGTCCTTGACAAATACCCTGTTGACGTTTTCGCCGGGCTGCAGCCTGACGGATATCTGACCGAGAGGGGTCGATTTGAGCACATGAAGCGCGTTGAGCAGCAGGTTGTACAGCACGAAGACATAGCTGTTCTCGTCACCCCGGAAGATAAAGTCCTCGCTTGCCTGGAGATGCACTTTCCGGCGTTCATCATCGGTGGCATAACCGAATTCGTCGATCGCCTTGCGTGTGGCGGCTGCGGCGGAAAGCGAGCTGAAATCCTCACCGGCAAGATCGAAACTCTTGAAATTTTCGAGCGTCATGTCGATGATGTGCAGGCCCCGGTTGACGGCCGTGTGTGCCTGGGCAACACGTTGCCGGATGGGTTCGGTCGCTTTGATGAACTCTTCGTTACGGAGGTAGGGAAGTTCCTGCAGGATCTCATCGAGATTGTGGCGTATCTGGGAAAGCGGATTGCGCATTTCATGAGCAATGCCGCCTGCCAGGGCTTCGAGAGCCAGGGTTTTTTCCTCGGACTTTCGCTGTTCCTCGGCTTTCATGGTCTGCCAGTTGCTGAAGCTGAACATGTAACCCACCACGATGGAAAAGCCGACGACCAGGCTCCAGAGCGGGATGTTGAACGTCGGGGTGAGAACGGCATGCGGCGAGCTGAGCATAAAGTAGACGATCGCTCCGGCAATGCCGATGACAAGGTCGAGCAGGTACATCAGCCAGTGGGGCGAAAACACGATCAGCACGAACACCATGAATATTTCCCAATAGAGCCAGAGCTCGTGGAAATTGTTGATGAGCAGGTTGTACGTGAAAATGAACGGCAGGACGAAAATCAGCATGAAATGCCAGTAGAACGGGAAGTAGGGCAGGAGCTTCTCCGGCCATTTCGGCTTGAGTAGCATGCTCAGGCAGAGCAAGGTTGCGATCATCCTGATCGCAAAGCTCTCATTCAGATTAAAGCCGTACTTGAATATGAAATAGAAGAAAAAATGAGCAGGCGCACCGAGGAATGCCGCGGCGCGCGTGTTCGAACGGGAAACAAGCGTTCCGTCCTTGATGAAATCCCGTATGTGTGACAGGAGTTTCAATAGGCATCTCCAATGACATTTTCGACGCACTCACCCGCCGCCCTGAAACAGGCTTCAATTGAGGCTCCACGACGATAGTCGCCAGTCGCGCCAAATCCGTTGAAATACGCTATCTCCCGATCGAGCTGATCAAGGAGCAGGTGATGCCGGGGGGAGTAGGCGCACAAACCCTCCGCAAGATAACGATAGGCGAACTCCTGCCTGGGATTATTCTTTATTGAAATATAAGGAGCGGCGATCTGTTCTCCAAGAGTGATGACCGCTTCAGGGGTGGAGTGGGCGGAGATTGCAGACCGGGACACTCTGCCGCTGAAGGTATATCGCACGAGGTCAAGGTCGTTGATGCCGTAAGCGCCGGCGTTGCTCAGGGCTCCGGTGCTGTCGAACATCATGGCCCGACGGTCCTGCTCGAATACCCGATCCCGGTATTTCACAATGGCGACTGCAACCGGGTAATAGCGTATCCGGCGCAGCAGTGCTGCTGCGGAAGGCAGGGAATGGTCAAGCAGGGTTGCCAGTTGACGTGCCGGAATGGCAGAAATGACACGGTCGTAACGTGCCGTCGATGAAACGCCATCGTGCTCGCAGGTGATTGTCAAGGTGCCACCGGGTTCGTTCGATATCGAAGTCACCTGATGCTTTCCGAGGATTCTGAGCGATCCGGGGCCCTCCATGTTCCGGAATGCATCAAGCAGCCCATGCATTCCGTACTTGAGCTGCTCGTAGCTGTCGAGCACGAGTGCGAGGTTGGAACCGAAATTTCCCGGATAGCATTCGTCCGGCTCGGCACCGTTCATTCTGATCGTGATCGGCCGAACGACGTGATTGACGCAGCGCTCCTTCAGATATTCGGCAAGCGTCAGGTGGTCGTAACGGTCTGAGACGGTTCTGAAAAAGTCGCTGCCGAGCACCCCCTGAAGATGGTCTTTCTGAACGGCCCTGATGAGGGGATAGAGCTTGCGCACCCCGTCGAAACCGCAGAGCATGAGAAGCTTGATGGTGTTGGAGAGCGGCGCGCCTTCCTTGCTGATCTTCAGGACGTGACCCTTGACAAGCTGAGAGGTGTTAAGGCCGAAATATTCAAAATCCGGATTTCCGCATGCCCCTGCGAACTCACGGAACTGGCGGTAATGCTTGCCGATATTCTTGCCGCCGAAGTCGACGCGGCGGCCGAGCATCGGTTCGCTGCCGATGCGGCCGCCGATACGCTCCTCGGCTTCATACAGATCGACTTCAATATTGCGTTGCCTGAGGTAGAACGCCGAGGCAATTCCTGATACACCGCTGCCTATGACTGCTACTCGCATTACCCTTTGTTCTCCATTTCAAGAAACTTCTTGATCTTCGATTCGAACATCGTTTTGTGCCTGGAGGCTATTCTTGCAAGCTGCGCCTCTTTCTGTTCGCATCGTTCTCTGCTCATAAAGGCAAATCCTTTCAGCATGGCATCAGCACAGACTTTTCCCCATTGGATAACCTGGGTGAACACAAGAATCTCCTTGTCTTCACTTGTCTCATCTGCTGTAAAACTGCTGTACGCCCTTATGATAATAGGAGAATTTCGCTCGATGAAACTGTAGAAGTTCGTGTCATAGTTCAGCAAGGCAATCTGGCCGCCGGCCGGCAGTCCCTGAAGATGTCCGGTTGCAATGCCTACCTGTCTCAACGCTTCGAGCATGTGCATGCCCTGTACGTGTGCGGAGGTGTGGTCGAACTTCAGTTCGTCAGTTTCCAGAAACATGTTGTAGTAACGCAGATCCCCACAGCAAAGCGGTTCTGAAATCAACACATTCGCATCCCGGTGCTTGTGCACGATACTCCTGTCTATGGGTGCGGGCTGAGGATCCCCGTCATTCACCGCGATCGCACTGTTGAGAAGGCTGTCAAGATCGAGCGGCAGTTTTCGCAACAGGGGAACGGCGGCATCGGTGTCGAGCATCGCTTTCCTGTCCCGGAACGCAGAAGTCAGGTTTTCTGTTTGTTCAGAAATATCAGGATGAGACTGACGGTACTCCGGGGAAAGATACAACCGGCATGCATTGCCAAGGAGCAAAGAGAACCTTTCGGCCTCTTCTGCCGAGTGGGCGGTGACGACCTGCAACTTATCAGCAGAAAGGGGACGCCCGTCTTCTTCTAACAGCAATATATAGGAGGGGTTGCCAGAGCTGTTATTCTGATCGTTACCATTACTTTTCTGGCCATTTGTCGTTTTTTGCATTGCTACAGTTTGCTTATGGAGGAAAAGCCTGTCCCGTATCCATGAAACACTTTTCGTCATGATTGCAGGGAGGCTTCCACGATCATCGAAAAAACCACCTGCTCAATGGTCGTATATATTCGCCGAATCTATTTGTGAGTCCGGACGCAAATACAACTAATATATAGCTTTTTTGGCGCAAATTCGCCAGCATCTCTTTTTCCTGTATATCCGATATTCGTGCATTTATACGTCAATCGTGCTGTTGAGACTGGGTATTCGGAAGAATTAGATCAGCTCTGGTGATCCGGAACACCCTCCATCGTTGCTCGAGGGGTGAACGAGGGAGGGGAACCACGCCGGCCCACCTCCCCCGTTCCGGTCGTCTTACGACAGGTTCCTCGGTACCTGAGAAGAGTGGTGATGGATGATCGGCTTTTCGCCTGAAAGGTCGACGGCGAACGTGAACCTCGACGGAAAAGTAAGCAGCATCTGGTCAACCTCGAATTCGAATGCATAGATCCCGCTGAGCACCCAGGATGTCCCGCCGAGCCACTGCTTTTTGAGGGACTTGTCGTAAAGCCTGACCTGCAGCTTGTCTCTTGTCGCAAGCTGTTCGAAATACTGTCGTATTCCCTGGGTTGTATTCACGGTATGGGGAGAGAACGTCGGAATGAGAACGGCGTTCTCATGGTACAGGGTCTCGACCTCGTCGATGGCTCCGTTGCAGATTCCGGATATCCAGCGGGAGAGGACATCTTCGGCGTTCTGGTAGTGCATGGTGGTACTGATGGTGTGTTTTGATCAAAGGGAGCCCGGTCTCCCTTGCTGAGCATATTGTTGCCGGGTTATAAACGGTTTCCAGTCTCTGAAGGTAAGCAATATTTCACATTCGGACGCAATGCTTCCTGCTGTAAATGACTATAAACAAACACTCAGGCCGGTTCGCTCCCAGGAGAACCGCCTGAGTTGATGAAGGCTGCCGGGTGGTTACATTTTCAGCTCGCCTGTCTCAGCCTGTCTCTTGAGATCGTTGTTGGCGTAAATGAGCACTTCAACCCGGCGATTCAGGCGACGCCCGGCTTCTGTCTCATTGGTGGCGACAGGGCGTGTCTGGCCGTAACCAACCGTACTCATGCGATTTCCGGAGACCCCGTACGTCCTGATGAGCGACGCGACGGATTCAGCCCGGCGCTCGGAGAGCGTCTGGTTGGCAGCTTCTCCGCCTACGGTGTCCGTGTGTCCTTCAATGACGATGTTCGTGTCATTGTACCGGTTCAGGATTTTCGACAGTTTTTCGATGTTGTAGCGACTTGATGAGGTCAGTGTCGAAGAGCCCGTGGAATAGAGCAGCCCGGTGTCGAAAACGACCCGGATTCCTTCCCCGACACGCTCGACGTTGGCGCCTTCAACTTCACGCCTGATATCTGCGGCCTGACGGTCCATGTAATTGCCGATTGCTGAGCCTGCAGCGCCACCGATAACGGCGCCGATGAGCGCTCCTTTGCCCCAGCTCCCGCTCGAGCTGCCTATGAGCCCGCCGATGATGGCGCCGGAAGCCGCACCGATGCCGGCTCCCCGGGTGCCGCGCCCCTCTGTTGCAGTCATTTCCGACTGGCAGCCCCATGAGAGGGATGCGGTGGAAAGGAGAAGGCCGAGGGTTATGGGTCTTGAAAGTTTCCTGTAGTTGGTCATCATGGTCACAGGTTAGGTGTTTTGAAAAAGGAGGAAGCGTCAATGCGTCACACGGTCATGCGATTCTCATACTGCAAGCAACACACACCATAAAAGTAAACAACGGGCAGGAAAGAAAACATCGAATAAGATCGATGGATCAGGATCTGCTGCTTCAGGTGACTTGACGTTCCTGAAAATTAATTGCACGGCACCGGCGTTGAGTGGTGGATGGATGGACAACCGCAATCAGAAGTCACACATGCTGCGTACAAGGGAAGAATGGCTGCAGGTCGTCGAGACGGGCCTGCCCTCAGAAGAGCGCTTTTCGGAACGAAACCGTGCGATCACCGCCCGTTACGCCCGTTGGTACCTCGATTATCCCGAGCAGTTCAAGTGGGCCGGCATGGCAGCTTTTGCATCGCGTCAGGTCGGGATGGCCGTCGTTTCGGCGGAGATGCTTCTCGCACCTGAACGCCTTGGTGCTGCAAACCCTCTTCTCTGGCTGCACCGGATCGCTTCAGGCATGTTCATGGTCCGTGACCTTGAAGAGATGCGCACCGGGAACAACAGCATTTTCCATGATATCGCCTGGGCGCATGCCGCATATCTTGAAGGTGGTCTCGACGAGATCGAAGGCAATGCCGTGGGGAGGGACAGGAACCAGCTTCTCGAGGGGTTCCGGCTGATCGACCGGGGAGTGAAAACAGGTGGTGCAGGCAGCGAAGGGGAAGAGGCTTTGCGCCTGGTCTGGCAGGGCAACCTGGCCCTGCTGCGCCATGAGCAGACTGAAGTCCTGCAGCCGGTGTTCGACAGGCTCAGCCCGGGAGGATGCATACTGGCATCTTTTGGCAGCGAGCTGGATTTTTCCGGAATGTTTCCGTCCGGCCCCCGTTGCGTCGCATCGTTTCCCTCTTTCCACGGATATCTGGAGACGATTGCAGGCATGAGGAGCATTGCCGATGCCGGCCATCGCTGGAAATGGATCGAGTCCTCTGTGATGCCTGCCTGGATGGAAGCCGACCGCCGGATGCAGGCTGATCCTGCGCTCAAACGCGAACTCATCTCCATGGCATCCGCTGAACCAGGAGTCCTGAACCGTTTTGCCGAATTTGCCGGAGGCCTGATTCCCGGTGGCTGACGACGTTCCCCAAGCTCATTTCGAAGAGCGCAGGGCCACAACCGGGTCGAGGTTGGCGGCTTTCCATGCAGGGAAGATGCCGAAAGAGATGCCGATTGCCGAGCAGACGATGATCGCAGCAAACATCCAGCCCCAGGGAAACATCATCGGCAGGTTGAAATTGAGGGCGACGAGGTTTCCTGCTCCGGCCCCCGCGGCGATTCCTACCAAGCCGCCTCCGATCGACAGCAGCAGGGCTTCAAGCAGGAACTGCCTGAGGATTGTCTGTCGCGGAGCCCCGATCGACATCCTTATGCCGATCTCCCGGGTTCGTTCAGTGACGCTGACCAGCATGATGTTCATGATGCCCACCCCGGCGGTCAGGAGGGCCATGAAGCTGATGATGAAGGCTCCGACGCTGATGGTGTTCTGGATTTCCCTGAACGATTCGATCAGGGATTCGTTGGTCCTTATCTCGAAATCGTTCGTCTGTCTCACCGTAAGGCCTCTTGCAAGCCGCATGGCCCCGATTGCCTGGTCGATGGTCGCGGGGTACTCTTTCTGTGACCGGGCCTCGACCGTGATCGAGAGACTGCTTTTTTCGTTCACCTGGTCGAGGTAACGTGTGATCGGTATGAGTACGAAGTTGTCCTGGCTCTGCCCGAAAGCGGCCCCCTTCTTGCTGAAGATCCCGATGACCGTATAGACCTTCCCGTCTACCTTGATCTGCCGGTTCAGGGGGTTTTCCCCCAGTCCGAACAGCGATACGGCCACTTCGCTGCCGAGCACCGCGATGTTGCTCGCATACTGGATGTCGTTTGCGTTCATGTTCCGCCCATCCGAAAGGTCGAATCCGTTTGCCTTGGCAAAGTTTTCGTCCCCTCCGGTCATGATGACGTCCGGGTTTGTCGATCGGTTTGCAAAACGCGCCTGGCTTGCCTGCTTCGTGATCACGAAGCCGATGCCGGATGCCTTCGCCCCCATGAACTTCCGGAACAGCAGGGCCTGTTGCCAGTTGATGTCCTTTCGGTTTGCATAAAGGTCCTGCTGGTGCCGGCTGCCGAATACAGTGGCAGGGTATTTCTGGATCTGGAACGTGTTGGCCCCTAGGCTCGAAAGACCGGTGGCCACGGAGCGTTCAACCGCGTCGAGTGCCGTCATGACCGCGATGATCGAAAAAACGCCGACCGCGACGCCGAGTGTGGTCAGCGCCGACCTCAGCTTGTTGGCAGCAAGGGAGATGGCTGCCTGAAAGAGGGTTTCCCGGATGGTGATGGTCGCCATGGCTATTCGTACCTGAGTGATGTGGCCGGGTCGAGTTTCGAGGCGATCACGGCCGGGGCGAGGCCCGAGACGACTCCTGTGATGACCGACACGGCGAGGCTGGCCAGGACCAGCATCGGCGAGAAACGTACCGGGAAATCCGGCATGACGAACCGGATGGCGAAGGTGATCGAGACGGAGGTGACGAGACCGATCAGGCCGCCGATCATGCAGATCATCACCGATTCGATCAGGAACTGCAGCAGGATCGTTCTCCGACGCGCACCGAGGGCTTTGCGGAGGCCGATCTCGCGGGTGCGCTCCTTGACGCTGACAAAGGTGATGTTCATGATGCCGATGGCTCCGACGAAGAGCGACATTCCGGTGATGAAGATGCCGGCCACGGCTATTCCGTTCTTGATCGGGTCGAGCTGGCTCTTGAACGCCATCTGCTCGTTGACCGCGAAATCGTTCTCCTGCGAGGGGGAGAGCCTCCTGATCCGTCGCATCAGCCCGGTGATCTCCTCGTTCGCCTGAGGGCTCCTCTTCTGGTCGCGGATCTTGATCCTGATACTCACGAAGGGGCTTTTGCCGTAGATCTTCTCGAATGCTCCGAGCGGCATGACGATCTGGTTGTCGAAGCTGAAGAGCCCGAGGAATTTCCCCTGCTTCCTGAACACCCCGATGACGCGTATGTTGCTGTTTTTCAGCCGTATCGCCTTGCCGATGGATGGTTCATGGGGAAAAAGACCCGTGGCGATATCGTCACCGACGACGCAGACCATGTCACCGGCAGCAGACTCCTGCGGGGTGAAGAATCGGCCCTCCGAAAGGTCTCCCGATGCGGTCCGGGGGTAGTCCTGGTTGGTGCCCAATGAAAATACCTGCTGCAGCAGGCGGTCGCGATAGCGCGCAGAAGCCTGGAAGGTCGACATCTGGGGTACGGCGACGACCAGTTCAGAACGGGGCGTGTCTGCGATGGTGCGGTTGATCTGCACGGCATAGTCCGTCTTGATGTCGGGGCGGTTCCGGTACTTCCACCATTGCCCCATCGTACTCCACGAGGATTTCTGCACGTAGATGACGTCGTAGCCGATCATGGCAAGGCTCTTTTCGAAACCGAGGTCGATGCCGTTGATCGCGGTGCCCATCATGGTGATGGCGACGATGCCGATGATGACGCCCAGCGCCGTCAGGAATGAGCGGATCTTGTTGGACCTGATCTGGTAGACGGCCATGTTCAGGCTTTCGGTCGTCTCGTAACGGAAATGCTGGAGTTTCCCGTTCATGTCGACGAATCGCTTTCGATCCTGCCGTCGCGCAGTCGGATGGTGCGGCGAGTGAAACGGGCGATATCCTCTTCGTGGGTGATCAGGATGATCGTATTTCCTGCTTCCGAAAGTTTGCCGAAAATTCCCATGATGTCGTGGCTGGTCGCAGTGTCGAGGTTTCCAGTGGGTTCGTCGGCCAGGATGATCGAGGGGCGGTTGACCAGGGCCCGGGCGATCGCGACCCGCTGGATCTGCCCTCCGGAGAGCTCTGTCGGCTTGTGGTCGATCCTGTCGGCAAGCCCCACCGATTCAAGTGCGGCACGGGCCCGTTCGAGGCGCTCTTCGGGGTCGATGCCGGCATAGATCAGCGGCAGCTCGACATTTTTAAGGCAATTGAGCCTCGGCAGGAGGTTGAAGGTCTGGAATACGAACCCGATCTCCCGGTTGCGCACGCGGGCCAGTTCGTCGTCGTCCATTTCGGCAACGTTTTGCCCGTTCAGCTCGTAACGACCGGAGGTCGGCGTGTCGAGGCAGCCGAGGATGTTCATCAGGGTCGACTTTCCGCTTCCCGACGGGCCCATGATGGCGGTATAGTCGGTTTTCCGGAACTGCAGGTTGATGCTGTCCAGCGCTTTGACCGTCTGGTCGCCCATGGTGTAGAACCTGCAGAGCGACTGGATGTCGATGATGAACGGCCGGTCGCTCATTGATTCCCCTGCAGCTTGATCCGGCTTCCGTCCCGGAGTTCGCGGGTGATGGCGCCGAAGCTTCCCGAGACGACCGTTTCGCCCTCCCTGAGACCGCTGAGCACGATGATATGGGTGTTGTCGGTCGTGCCGGTGCTGACCTTCCTGAACCGCACGACGCCGTCAGTGGCCACGAAGACACCTTCGGTGCCCTCCTCCCTGCGCTTGCTCGTTACAGGTGCCTGTACCGCCTTGTCGTCATTCTGGTCCTTTTTTCCGGAGTTCATGACCTTGCCGCCGGCGTCACGGATGGTCACGCTCTGGATCGGCACCACGAGTGCGTCCGGTACGCGAATGGTCTGGATGTCGGCTGTCGCGCTCATGCCCGGCTTGAGCAGGCGCAGATGGTTCAGGACCCTGATCTTGACCGCGAAATTGGTAACCTCCTCCTGGGTGTTGGCCGCCTTCGTGATGGCCGAGTTCGAGATTTCACGCACGACGCCGTTGAACTTCCTGTCGCCGAACGCGTCGACCGTGACCGTCACCGGGTTGCCGGTCCGCACGTTGACGATGTCGTTCTCGTTTACCTCAACCTCGACCTGCATGCTGTCGAGGTTTGCGATCCTGAGCACTTCGGTTCCCGGGAACTGGCCTGTGCCGACCACGCGCTCTCCAAGCTTGCTCTTGAGCAGAGAGATCGTACCGATCATCGGGGCCCTGACGACGGTTTTCCTCAGCCGTTCCTCGTTCTGGCTGAGCAGGCTGCGGTTCTGTTCGATGCCGTAACGTGAAGCTTCAAAGACGGCTTTGGCGGATTCCGCAGTTGTTTTTGAGGTCAGCCATTCGGTCTGTGAGATCAGTTTTTCCCTGTAGAGCAGATCGGCCTTACGGAAATCGTCCTGTGCCTTGAGCATCCGCGCCCTGGAATCCAGGCTCTGGGATTTGGCGAGGTTCATCTGTGCCCGGCTCTGCTCGACCTGATTTTCGTAAATGTCCGGCTGTATCCTGAAGAGCAGGTCGCCGGCCCTGACCTGCTGACCCTCCTTGATCGGCAGGTCGATGATCTCTCCCGACACGTCGGGTGACATCGCGACCTCAAGTTCCGGCTGTATCTTGCCGGTGGCCGTCACGACGTGGACCACCTCTTTGCGGAACGCCTTTTCGGTTGTCACTTCGACCGGTTTTTCACGAAGCTTCATCCAGAGGGCAACGGCGGCAAGAAGCAGGATGAAGGCGCCGGACAGGACTATGATGGTATTGCGTCTACCTGTATTCTGCTTTTTTGACATGGGGTAAGCGGTAATGCGTTTTCATGCTATTCGATGACGGTTTTGCCCGAAGTGTAGTCGAGCAGAGCTTTCTGAAGGGCAAGGTTGTACGAGGCCTGTGTCATGTTCGATTTCGCGTTGAACAGTGTTGCCCTTGCGGCACTCAGCTCCACGAAACCCGCTGCGCCGAGCTCGTACTTCCGCTGCACGGCGCCGAACGCCGAGCCTGCTGACCTGAGGCTGGCCCTCGCAGCCTCGATCTGGTTGAAGGCCGACCGGTAGTCGCCGGCGGCCAGCTGGAGATCGAGCACGATGCCGTCCTTCAGCTCCTCGTAGTCGAGCCGCCGGTTCAGCCAGTTGACTTTTGCGTTCTGGACAGAATAACGGGTCTGGAACCCGTCGAAGATCGTCCAGCTGAGGTTCAGCGAGACCGAGTAACCTATGCCGTTCTCCAGCTGCCTGCCGATCGGGGGATAGGGATAGTCGATGGTCCTGCCGCCACTGGTCAGCTTGTAGTATTCGATACCGTTCGAGTTCATCGAGAAGACGAGATCGAGCTTCGGCAGGCGGTTCCCGGAAACGCTTCTGACCTGCCAACGGGCCGCGTCGGTCTGGAGCCTGCCGGCTTCAAGGTCCGCACGGCTTTTCAGCCCCGAAGCGGACAGGGCTTCGACATCGATGGAAGGGGAGAGCGATTCGAGGCTCGCCGTTTCGACCGGTTCGAGGGTGATTTCCGTGACGGGATCGAGCCGCAGGCGGCGCAGAAGTTCGAGCCTGCTTTTCCTTGACTGGTTCTCCGCCTTGATGGCCGAGAGCAGGTTGCCGGCCACTTCGGCCTGCTGCTGGTAAAGGTCGGTCATAGATTTGAGGCCGATCCTGTACTGCCGGTCGGTCAGGGTCAGCAGATCGTTTGACGACTGCAGGTTCTCGCGGGCGATACCGAGCAGTTCCACGTCGAGCAACGCCTGGTAGTAGTGTTGCGTAATGTCGAGCACGATGGTCTCCCTTGCGCGCTGCAGCGTAAACCCTGCTGCACCCTTCAGGTCGAGCGCCGACTGCAGGGCCGAATAATCCGAGAGGCCGTTGAAGAGGTTCAGCGAGGCGGTCACGCCGAGGGAGATCGATTCGTTTTCTGTTCTCACCTTGTCGCCGGAGCTGATTCCGGAGGAGATCGAGTTGTAGGAGCGGGAGACCGATCGCGGCACAAAGCTTGCTGAAGAGGTTACTTTCGGCAGGAAGCTGCCGTAGCTTCTCAGGAGGTCGACCCCTTCGAGCTCCAGGTTGTTCTGTGCTTTTTTCACCGATGTGGCGTTCTTCAGGGCGATCGAGATGCACTCATTCAGGGAAAGCCTTTTTGCCGGGAGCTCGGCAGATTGAGCAGGCATGGATACCAGAAGCAGGAGTGCGAGGATGAACAGGACTTTATTCCGGGGCGATGGCATGCGGCTGTACCTTTCGGTCGGGGTGGTTTTTGTTCTGGCTACTAATATAAGCATGAACCATATAACATGATATGGCGTAAATGGTTCCCGCAGCAGGAGGCAGGCCGGTCGCCGGTCAGAGTTTTTCGAGCAGCCGGTCGATGTTCTGGCGATAATCGTCGGCCTTCGACGGTTTGATCTGAATGAGGGAGGTATACACCCTGATTGCCTTTTTGTATGCGCATTGTGCGATGAACAGGTTGGCGAGGGATTCGGTCGGAACGGCAATGGACGCATCGTCCGGAAAAGGCTGTTTCTGCTCGGCGATCGGAGTCGGTTCGGAGGATTCCGAAGCCTGGGGGATATGGAACCCCGAGAGGGCGATAGAGAGCTGTTCGAACTCGTCGGCTACAGGGTCGAAAAGCACAACGGTATGCTCCTCGCGTTGCTGGGCCTGCAGTACGGTCGCCTCGATCAACTCCTGCCAGGCGACCTGGTTCGATGGTGCGATGCGGCAGCATTGCCGAAGATGCCTGACCGCCGATTCGTATCGGCCGAGGCCGATGCATGCCCTCGCCTGGAGGAGGAGCAGGATGTATGACTCCGGCAGGCTGCGGCCCGCTCCGGAGAGCTTGTCCAAAGCGGCCTGGAACTCCCTTCGGGCGATGTCCAGCGAAACTTCGGCATATATCAGGTGCGGTTCGATTGTCATAGGTGTATCACGATCGGGTCTGTCCGAACAGGACTCGGCGCGTTCTGTCGGTTTGAGCTTCAGATATGCCGGGTGGCGGTCATCTTCTCCATGGCCAGATGAAGGAGTTTTTTCACCAGGTCGGGAAAACCGACGCCCGTTGCGGCCATGAGCATCGGGTACATGCTGATGTCGGTAAAACCGGGAATCGTGTTGATCTCATTCAGGATAATCTTTCCGGTGCCGTTTTCAAGGAAGAAGTCGATCCGTGACATGCCGCTGCAGCCGAGGGCCCTGAATACGACAAGGGCCGCCGCCCTGATGGCTTCGGTCTGCTTTCCGGTGAGCTCGGCCGGGATGAAGAGCCTGGCTGCATTCCTGATGTATTTGTCCTCGAAGTCGTAGAACTCGCTTCCCGGAACGATTTCGCCGGGGAGCGACGCAACGGGATCGTTGTTGCCGAGCACGGCCACCTCTATCTCACGACCTGAAATCGCGGTTTCGACCAGCACCTTTGTGTCGAGGCGGCAGGCCTCGTCAAGCGCTGCCTGAAGTTCTCCCGCATGGTGTACCTTCGCGATGCCAACCGAAGAGCCCAGGCTTGCCGGCTTGACGAACACCGGCCAGGAGAAGGTCGAGGCGACCGCGTCGCATGTTTTCCGGGGATCACTGAAATATTCAATGCTCAGCACCGTCAGGAAGTCCGCCACTTCAATGCCGGCGGACATGGCGCATATCTTGGTAAGCGCCTTGTCCATGGCGAGCGCCGAAGCCGTGACGCCGCAGCCGGTATAGGGAATTCCGAACGTATCGAGGCAGCCCTGGATTCTGCCGTCCTCGCCATAAGAGCCGTGAAGAACCAGGAACGCGACGTCGGTCTCCTGCTGGAATGCCGTGAAGTCGAAGAGCTCCCCGGAGAACCTCCCGGTGATGCTCTGCAGCTGTGCCCTTGCCGATTCGGGAGTGCCGCTTCTCAGCAGGCCGGCAAGATCGGTCGAGATGACCTCCCGGGAGCAGGCTCCGCCATGCCAGCGGCCGTCATGGTCGATATAGACCGGGGTGACGGCAAACTCCCGAGGGTCGATCTGAGCGGCCACGGCACGGGCTGAGATGACCGATATCTCATGTTCGGCGGATTTTCCTCCGAAGATCAGGGCGACGGTGCAAAGGGGCATAAGCGGAAACGTAACGATATGTTTTTTAATAAAATGCGGTCATAGGCCGAGCCGCTGGTGCTCAATGGCTACGCAGCGGTTCTGGACTACTTCCAGGCCGGCCTTGCTAGCTTTCTCCGCCGCACCGTCGTTGGCGATGCCGAGCTGCATCCAGACCACCCTGGCACCGATGGCGATTGCTTCGTCCACGACGGGCGGAACGTCCGCCGGTTTCCGGAAGATGACCACCATCTCGATGAGCTTTCGCTTCTCCTCCGGTATCGCCGAAAGAGATGGCCAGCACTTCAGTCCGATTACCTCGTCGAGTGAGGGATTCACGGGATAGAGCTCATATCCGGCATCTTTCAGGTAACGGGAAACAGCATTGCTTGGCCGGTCGGGCCGGTCGGAGATGCCGACGACGGCGACATGCCTGAATGTGGTGAGAATCGATCCGATATCCATTGGTGTGCTCATGAAGCTCTGCGGTCTTGCTGCATCTCCGGAAAATACCGGTCTCGGCGGAGACTCACAACATATAATCGTGTCGATCACCTCATCAGCGTCGGTAAGGAGACGCATGCCGCTCTTCGGCCTGTTGCCGACGATGCCATGCGGCACCGGCTCCCCATATTTCCTCCGGGAATGAAATGAACGGCAGGATGTTGCCTCATCTGCCGGAAAGGCATCGCTGACCGGGTTTTTGGCCGGAGATGCTTAGGGAGCCTGCATCTTTTTCTATATTCAATTGAACCGTAACGACAGACCATGCAGGATCCGGCAGCACCATCGGGTCCCGGCATACGAACCGGGTTCCTCTTTCATGGTCCATACTTTATCTGAAACAGGATGTCCGGCTTTTTCGAATCTGTTTACTGCATCGATACCGGAGCCGGCAGCGGCCGGTTCAACATGGATCTGGACATGCGGCTCATGCAGTCGCTGTCCGATGGCACTTTTCGGCAGGCTTTCGGGAGCGGCAGCTGCCTGTGGCGATTCTACTCATGGGCACCGGCGGCTGTCTCGCTTGGCCGCAACCAGGACCCGGCCGAGATCGATGCCGGCAAGTGCCTTGCAGACGGCATCGATGTGGTACTCCGCCCGACCGGAGGAAGGGCCGTCTTCCACGCCGACGAAGTGACCTATTCGTTTTTCGCCGAAACCGGTGAGTCGAACGAAACGATCTACAGGATCGTGCACGAAGCGATCGGCCGTGCCCTTGAAAAGGCCGGCGTCGTACCCGATTTCTGCAGGTCGCAGCCCGATTTCAGGAAGCGTTACGCGACGGCAGAGGCCGTGACGTGTTTCACGGCGTCGGCAAAATATGAACTGCAGGTGGACGGCAGGAAAATCGTGGGATCGGCCCAGCGACGTCGTGGGAATGCCCTCCTGCAGCATGGCTCGATGCCGCTTACCGGTCGCCACCGGGAGATCATCCGCTATATCGCCGGAGAGACTGGGCTGATAGAGGCCATCGCTCGCGACATGGAGCGGAAGACCGCATCGCTCGACGAGTTTACCGAAGCGGGATATGACGATCTCGTGACGCTGATCATGTCGGAGGCCGGGATTGGAGACGACGGAGTCGGGATCACGATTCTTCAGCCTGAAGACCTTGCATTCCTGCCTCCGTTGAGGGATCGGATATGTTAAACAGTTAACCCAATAAGCCGCCATGTCACCAGGTACCGTTCAGAAACTGCCCCATGTCACCACCCGCCGCATGCTCGACATGAAGCAGAACGGGGAGAAGATTGCGATGCTTACCGCCTATGACTTCACCATGGCGCGCATCCTTGATCGCGCAGGTGTCGATGCTATCCTCGTAGGCGATTCGGCAAGCAACGTCTTCGCAGGCCACAACACCACGTTGCCCATCACCATCGAGGAGATGATCTACCACGCCAGGGCGGTTGTCCGTGGCGTGCAGGCGGAATCGAGCCGGGCCATGATCGTTGTCGACATGCCTTTCATGAGTTACCAGCTTTCGCCTGAAGAGGCCCTGCGCAACGCCGGAAAGATCATGAAGGAGCACGAATGCGATGCGTTGAAGCTGGAGGGGGGCAAGGTGATTGCCGAAGCGGTCAAGCGCATCACCGACGTCGGGATTCCGGTGATGGGGCATCTCGGGCTCATGCCCCAGTCGATATACAAGTACGGCAGCTACAAGGTGCGGGCGCAGGAGGACGCCGAAGCGCGCCAGCTCATGGAGGATGCGAAGATTCTCGAAGAGGCCGGAGCCTTTGCCGTGGTGCTCGAAAAGATTCCATCTGCGCTTGCAGGAGAGGTGAGCCGATCGTTGACGATTCCGACCATCGGCATCGGTGCAGGACCCGAGTGCGATGGCCAGGTGCTGGTTATCAACGACATGCTCGGCCTCACCACGGAGTTCCATCCACGCTTCGTCCGGCGATATGCCAATCTCGCATCGATGATCGAGGGAGCCGTGCGGGAGTATGTCGAGGATGTCCGGTCGAACAGCTTTCCATCCATCGACGAGAGCTACTGAGGTTCGTTGCCGAACTCTTTTCTTTAAAAGTTGATGCGAATGCCTTATTTTTAAGGCCGAAACTGTCCGACGCAATCACTCGTTGTCCTTTGTAGAAATATTTATGGGTATTGTCGAACAAAATAAGAGGGAGAAACGCTATCCTCCCGTTCTGGAAAACGGAAACAGCAGGCCATCGTTCCGTTTCCCGACTGTATCGAGATCGTTCGTTCCTTCGGTATTCACCGTCATGAACATGGTCTCCGGCTACGGCTCGATCGTCATGGCCGGCGAAGGGAGCTTTGCGGTCGCCGGTTGGCTGATTTTTCTTGCCGCCCTCTTTGATACGCTCGACGGCTTCGTGGCCAGGGTCACCAACGGCGCCTCTGAATTCGGCGTCGAACTCGACTCTCTCTCAGACCTCGTTTCGTTCGGGGCGGCTCCCGCTTTCCTTGTCTACAAGTTCGGGCTCTCGAGCCTGGGGATGCCGCAGGGACTGATTCTCAGCTCATTGCTCATGGTAGGCAGCGGCCTGAGGCTCGCGAGGTTCAACATCAGCCTCATCGGGTATCACAAGGAGTCTTTTTCTGGTCTTCCGACACCGGCCCAGGCCATGACGATCGCCTCATTCGTCCTCTGGATGCAGGCTGAACCTCTCCTGACCGGCAGCGCCCTGCACGAGGCGCTCGCCCTCCTGACGGTGTTGCTTGCCGGCCTCATGGTGAGCAAGGTGAACTACGACACACTTCCCAAACCTACCCTCGATTCGTTCCGCCGATATCCTTTCCAGATGACCGCCTACGTCATCGCCATTTCCTGCGTGCTGGTCTTTCAGGCGAAGGCTTTTTTTGTGGCCATGTTATTGTATATTCTGCTCGGAATCGTCAGGTCGCTGACCATGCTCGTCCGGCAGTGGCAGGTCTGAGGCTCTTTTCAACTCGCAACACAATCCAGTTATGGCTTACAAGGCAAAGATCAGGGTGACCCTGCGTCCTTCAATCCTCGACGTCCAGGGGAAAGCGGCACAGCATGCCCTCGCCAACCTCGGCTACTCAAGTGTTGAATCGGTCAGGATCGGAAAATATATGGAGGCGACCATCAATGAGAGCTCGGCCGACGATGCAGGCAGGGTCTGTACCGAAATCTGCCAGAAGCTCCTCTCCAACCCGGTCATGGAAGACTTCACCTTCGAACTTGAACCCGTCAATTAAACCCCGCAACTGCTATGGCTGATGTAACCGTTGGCATCGTGGTCTTTCCCGGCTCGAACTGCGACCATGATACCGAATATGCCGTCGCTTCGTTTCCCGGCGTCAGGCCGGTCATGCTCTGGCACAACGACCACGACCTGCAGGGCAGCGACGCCATTATTCTGCCCGGCGGATTCTCCTTCGGCGACTACCTCAGATGCGGTTCCATAGCCAGATTCTCGCCAATCATGCGCGAAGTCATCGAGTTCGCCCGAAAGGGACGTCCGGTGCTCGGCATCTGCAACGGGTTCCAGGTCCTCGTCGAAAGCGGCCTTCTTGAAGGTGCTCTCATCCGCAACACCGGCAAGAAGTTCATCTGCAGGGAGGCCACCATCAAGGTGGCAAATAACGGCACGCTCTTCACCGACGGTTATCGAAACGACGAAGTGCTCAGGATGCCCGTAGCCCATGGTGAAGGTAATTACATCGCCTCTCCCGAGACCATCGAGAGCCTCGAGGAGCATGGACAGGTCGTCTTCAGGTACACCGACGCCGAGGGCCGCGCAACCGAAGATGCCAACTTCAACGGTTCGCTGGGTAATATCGCCGGCATCGTCAACCGAAACGGCAACGTTCTCGGCCTCATGCCGCACCCGGAAAGGGCGAGCGAAAAGCTTCTCGGTTCCGAGGACGGGCGCAGGCTTTTCGAATCGATGTTCCGGCATGTGACCGGCACCTGACCCCTTCTCTGCAATGAGCTCGCCCAAGACCCGGATCTTCTCGTGGCTGCTGTTCGACTTCGCCAATACGTCGTTCAGCGTTATGATGGTCACGTTCGCCTTTCCCCTTTTCTTCAAGAACGTCATCTGCGGCGGCGATCCCTCCGGGGACGCCATCTGGGGCGCCTGCATCAGCATCTCCATGCTGCTGGTTGCCCTGATTTCCCCGGTGCTCGGTGCGCAGGCCGACTATTCCGGACGAAGAAAACGCTTCCTGCTCATCTTCACGCTCATATCGGTCATTTCGACAGCCCTGCTTTCGTTCACGGGACCCGGTTACGCAATTCCGGCTGCAGCCCTTTTCATCCTTGCGAACATAGGTTTCGAAGGGGGCCTGGTTTTCTACGACGCCTATTTACCGGAAATCACCTCGAGACGGAGTATCGGCAGGGTGTCGGGTTATGGCTTCGCCATGGGCTATCTCGGCGCACTCGCCATCCTGTTGCTCGTCAAGCCCCTGCTTTCGAAGGGCATCACGGTTGCAAACATGCCCAACCTCCATCTGAGCTTTCTGCTCGTGGCACTCTTCTTTGCCCTCTTCGCCGCGCCGCTGTTCCTGAACCTTCGTGACACGAAAGGTGTAGCCCGGGCTGCAGACACTGCACGGATCAGGGAAGGAGTGTTCACTTCAGTCTCCCGATCGATCGGTGAAGTGGCCCATACCGTCAGGCATATCATGAGCTATCCCGACCTTGCCCGTTTCCTGCTTGCATTTTTTTTCTACAACGACGCCATCCTGACGGTCATCGCATTCTCATCCATCTACGCCCAGAACACCCTCGGGTTTACGACAGGGGAACTGATCGTGTTCTTCATGACCGTCCAGACCACGGCCATTCTCGGCTCGGTGGTGTTCGGCTTCGTGACCGACCGGATAGGGCCGAAGCGCACCATCGTCATGACCCTGATCATCTGGTTCGTGGTCATCTTCATGGCGATCCTGTCCGAGGGCAAGTCCCTTTTCTACATGACCGGGCTTCTGGCAGGCATGTCCATGGGCTCCTCCCAGGCAGCTTCGCGCTCCCTCATGGCACGACTCACCCCGAAGGAGCATATCACCGAATTCTTCGGATTCTATGACGGCACCTTCGGCAAAGCCTCGGCGATCGTGGGGCCCATGGTATTCGGTCTCGTCTCTTCCCAGGCGGGCAGCCAGAAAGCGGCGCTTGCATCCCTGCTACTCTTTTTCGGTCTCGGCCTTGCCATCATGACCGGCGTACGAACCCGGTCGACGAACCTGAACCCGGACGAAGAGGTCATCAGCCACACCGAATCCTGATTTGCCGGTCACGGTGTCTCTATCGATTTCTTGTGGTTTATTGTGTTTTTTGTCTATAAATTCGTGATACTGGCCGGGCTTGTACTTCGCATTGCCCGACCATGGGCACCTGTCGGGTTATGCGTCCCCACCGCATCCGGGCGGTCGATGTGCCCGATTTCCCATGGAAAATCCTCATGAAGCCTTGCGTGATATGGTTGGCATCTTACAGCTGAAATCATGGATGGAGAGCAACTATGATTTCCTGACAGAAGAGGACATCGAATATTTCAGGCCTTTTCTGGCTGAGAGAACGATTCGGAAGGATGAGTTCCTGCTTGAGGCGGGGCATTTCTGCCGTGAGATGTCGTTTGTCCTGTCGGGCGCCTTCAGGATGTTCTGCCAGTCTGAAGGCAAGGAGATCAACGTCATCTTTTTCCTGGAAAACGAATTCATCGTCGATCCCGACAGCTTTTTCGGCCACAATCCGGCCAGGAATTCCATACAGGCGCTCGAAGATGCCACGGTCGTCACCTTCAGCCATGACGTGCTGATCAGTGCCTATAATCGATCGAAAAACTGGGAGCGCCTCGGCCGTCTGCTGACACAGGAAAGTTTAGCCAAGGTGTCCGGGCGTCTCGAGAAACTCCTCTTCATGAGCGGAAAAGAGCGCTATCTCCATATGATGCGGGAGCAGCCGGAGCTCCTGAGCCGGGTGCCCCTGTACCATCTGGCCTCATATCTCGGCATGGAGCGGGAGAGCCTGAGCCGTATCAGGCAATGTATCGGCCGGCGATGACGAATGTGATATTTGTCAATCACTTCTTCAGCCGTAAATCCTACCTTTATTATAAAGCAAACCGCTCAGGATGCGATCTGCCGTTCATCCTCCCGACGGATGAACGGGCTGGTCGGTCATGCTCCACTCAGCGGCAATGCGAGTATGGCACCAGTCTGCCATCGAGTCGATCGAGTCACTCTTCAAACCCATAACGTTCATCCGATCATGAAAAAGTTCATCACCCTGCTGCTGCTTTCACTCGCCATCGTCAGCGGACGGCTCGCAGCTGATACTCCTTCGCCCCAGTCCGATTGCATCAGGACAGGCTGCATCAGGATCAGGGTTTTCGATCTGCGCAGTCATGATGGCGATCTCGGCATAGCCCTGTTCAATCAGAAGAAGGGTTTTCCCGGCAAGGTTGAGAAGGCTTTTCTGAAGGGGGGGATCTCCTCGGAGGGGGAGGCGCATGTCTATGTGTTCGAGAATGTGCCCTACGGGACCTATGCGGTCTCCGTCATGCATGACGAGAATCGAAACGGAAAGCTGGATTCGAACTTCATCGGCATACCCAAAGAGGGGGTTGGCGCCTCCAACAATCCCAGGTCGAAATTCGGACCTCCATCGTTCGAAGACGCCAGCTTCCAGCTCGATCGCGCAGAGGTCGATCTCGATGTTCATCTCAAGTATCTGTAATGCGGCAACGCTCAACATCAGTCTCCGCACAAGCTCATGAAAACGTTGATTCTCGATGGTTCTCCTGCCGGTGACCCGATGGGTGAGCGCCTTTTCGCCCTTCTGGGCCCTCTGCTCGCGTCAAGGGGCCATGAAGTGGAACGCGTCGTGCTCAGGGAGAGGCGCATCGCAAACTGTGCCGGCTGTTTCAACTGCTGGTTGAAAACTCCCGGTATCTGCATGATCGACGACGACAGCCGTGAGCTCACGGGTAAGTTTGTCGGCAGCGGTATGGTGATCAGCCTGACGCCGTTGACATTCGGGGTCTATTCCCCTGAACTGAAAAGGATGTACGATCGACTGATCCCGAACGTGTCACCGTTTTTCACCACGGTTCATGGAGAGACGCACCACCGTAAACGCTACCATCGCTATCCCGACCTGATGACGATCGGATGGCTCGACGGGCACGATGAGACGGCCGAGGCCATTTTCCGGCATCTTGTCTATCGCAACTCGGTCAATTTTTATGCCGAATCCGCGTCAGCAGGCATTCTCTACCGGACACAGGATGAGCAGGTCATGGCTGCAGGAGTGAAGCAGCTTCTTGCATGCATCGAACAGAGTGATCGCATGGCTGCGTCCGAATTGCCGGTGCTCACGGTTACAGGCGAAACCGGAGCGGAGGTGCGTCGGGCAGTGCTTCTCGTCGGAAGTCCACGGATGGGGAAAAGCACTTCGGCTTCGCTTGGAGGCTACCTTTTCGAACGTCTCGCCGAACAGGGGGTCGAAACCAGGACGATTCAGCTTTACCAGGCAGTGGCCGATGCCACGCAATTGCAGGAGGCTCTGGAGCTGATCTATGGCGCCGACCTGACGGTGCTGGCCTTTCCCCTCTACATCGACAGTCTCCCTTACCCTGTTCTTTCCGCATTGCGCTCGATCGCAAAGAAACGGAGTTCGAAGATGTCGAGGGGGGCATTCGCGGCGCTCGCCAATTGCGGGTTCATCGAGGCTTCGCATAATCTCAACGCGCTTGCGGCCTGTGCCCTGTTTGCCCGAAATGCAGGATTTGACTGGAAAGGCTCCATTTCGATCGGGGGTGGGGAAGGACTCGTCAAGGGTAGGTCGCTGCATGAGTTGAGCGGACCAGCCATCCCGCTCAGGAACGCCCTCGACCAGGTGGCATTGGCGCTCCGGCATGGCCTTTCCGTTCCTGAAGAGGCGAGGATGCAGCTTTCCAGACCTTTTGCGCCTGCCTGGATATACCGGATGGTCGGGGGCTGGCAATGGAAGAAGCGGGCAAGACGTATGGGAACGGAGCAACATCTTTTCGATCGCCCCTACCAGCAGGTATCATGACGATACTCCCACAACCCCTATCCTGATTGTCATCATGAAATCGAACAGTTCGCCTCGGAACCACCTTGCCTGGGGTGGCATGGCGGCGCTATGCCTCGTTATTGCCGCGGTGGCGTTGTCGCCCTACATGACCTTCGATCCGAGGCATTTCAACAACGCCACGGCACGCTTTGCCAGCGAATCTTCATTCCGGTTGATCTCGCTTTTTGTCCATGCATTTACAGGGAGTCTTCTGCTCCTGATCGGTCCTTTTCTTTTCCTTGACCGGATACGCCTTGGATTTCCCGGGCTCCATCGATTTGCCGGGCGCCTCTACCTCGTCGGAATACTTTTCGGAGGCATTTCAGCCTTCATTATCGCCCCGGGGATGATTTCGGGATTGTCAGGCGAGTTTGGCCTGATTTTCCTCGGGATCCTCTGGCTCTGGACAGGATGGCGGGGTTTTTCGAATATCAGGGAAGGGCGGGTCGCTGTGCATCGAGAATGGATGATGCGCAATTTTGCGTTGACGTTCGCGGCTGTTACCCTGCGCCTCTGGCTCGCCATCCTGATCGTGATGCTCATTCCCCGGCTCGGGAGTTCGTATGGGGGGCATTTTGACCATCTTTTTCTTGAAGCTTACAGGGTGGTCATGTGGCTGTCTTGGGTTCCTAACATCATCGTTGTCGAGTGGCTCATCCAGCGCAGACGCACAACCCTGTCAAATGGCCGTGACCATTGAAATCAATCATTCCGGATCTGCTGAAGAGCGGTGGCGCATGAAAGCTGAACCGGGGGTGCCGGGCACAGGGATCGTCGGGAGGGGCGTTATTGAGGAACTGCTCCGGCATGCTTCTCCCTGTTCGTCAGGTGCCGTTCTGAAAACGAAAAAGATGATGAGTACTGTAAATTTGCCGGATTTCTTATTTTGTTTTTAAAGTATCGCCTTGCATTTGCAGGTTCTAACCGGTTCGGGTCATGGGAGTAATCGAAGCTGTCTGCACCAGCACAGAAAAAGGGACTGTCAAAAATCCTGTCCGTGCGGCCCTCCTGAAAACGGACTGGGGGTTTGAGGGTGATGCCCATGCAGGGGCGTGGCACCGCCAGGTCTCACTCCTTGCGGGCGAAAGCATAGATCTGGTTCGCGAGAAGATGCCGGAACTCCGATACGGCATGTTCGGTGAAAACCTGGTCACAAGAGGTATAGAACTTCCTGGCCTTTGCTGCGGAGACTGCCTGAAGATCGGCGAGGTCGTGATCCTCGAAGTGACCCAGGTCGGCAAGGCCTGCCATAATGGAGGATGCCCCATCAAAACGGCTACCGGAGACTGTATCATGCCACGGGAGGGTATTTTCTGCAAGGTGCTCTCCGGGGGCCAGGTCATATCCGGAACGGAAATCAGCCTGGTGCAGGCAACTCGTTCCGTCTGACCGATACGCCTGTCGACATTTTTCCGTGGCGGTCTCCTCCGCTGGAGCAGGATCCGCAGAAGGATCCTGACGCTCAACTCTTCCGAAATGTTTCTCCATGCACAGGTTCTCCTGTTCTGCTGATGATTGTCCTGTCAGTATGGAGGGTGCTTCATTGCCGGATATGTTTGCATATAAATTTTTATTGTTATTGCTTTGTTTCGTATACTCTTTATATATGAGCTTTATAAGCTTAAATCATGAATAGCCATGGTGAGTTCTTCCACTACACGACAGGTAAAGAGCCTTCAGCAGGAGATCAAGGAGGCCGCATGGCGGCAGATCGCCGCATCGGGCATCACCGCACTCTCCCTTCAGGAGATTGCCCACGGGCTGAACATTTCGGAAAAGGAGCTTTTCAGCTATTTTCCGCATCGCGACGCCCTGATAACGGCACTGATCATCGAGGCCCACTCCTCTTTCGGGGATTATCAGATAAGCGCCCGGGACTCATTTCCCGGCGTCAGCCAGTTCCTTCAGCGGTTCATGGCTACCGGTGTGGCCTATCGGGAATGGGCTTTCCGATACCCTGAACGCTATATGCTGATCTTCGGTCCCAGGTCTCCCGGATATACTCCTCCCGGGGACATTCTGCAACCGTTCTTGATGCGTTCTCTCAATCCTCTGGTGAGTGTCATCAGGGAGCTCCGGGCAGCCAGGCTGATCAATGTCGATTCGATGCCTGTCATGGACGCGGCTGCTTTCGAGCAATATTGCTGTGTGGGCCCTCCCATGACCAAGGATGACCTGATCGTTCATACCCTGGCCATGGTTATCAGAAGCAGGGTTCACGGAATGGTTTCGCTCGAGCTTACCGGCCAGATTCCTCCCTTCGGCGATGGGGGTGCATCGTTGTACGAATTCGAAATCAAATCGATCGTCAAGCAGTTCATTGACATTTAGCCGTCAGGAATCCTGACGGGAGGAGTGTCGTGAAATCTGTTGTTGCATAATGCTTCACACCGGCAGCAAGCACCCCCGCCTCTTTTTCCGAGCCGTCCCGGACGGCGTGCTTCACTTTGATGATCCGCTGACGATGATCTGCTCGGCGACCAAGGGGGGCCGCAGGAGCCTGCGGTCTCTGCCGGTTCCTGAATCCGGAGGCTACGCTACCCGCCGATCTGCGACATGCTTGTGACCGCATTGTCGTCTCCGCTTTTCAGGCCATCCTGCGGTTTCCTCCTTACGGCATCTTCTATCGTCAGGATCAGGGTCTCTTCCGGCGAATCTCCTTTGAGGATCGGCATGAGGTCGATGCTCTCCCTGCGGTACAGGCAGCTCACAAGATTTCCGGCGGCGGTAATTCTCAGGCGGGAACATCGGCTGCAGAAGTTGCGCGAGTATGCCGGTATGATGGCTATCGATCCTTTGCAGCCGGGAATCCGGAAGCTGTAATGTTCGGTATCCCTGCCGGTGATCGGATCGATGTCCGGAAAAGCGGAATGGAGTCGCTCTCTGATCATCTCGGCCCCCATGAACCGTCCTGTACGCCAGATCTGACGATCGTCGAAAGGTTGCAGTTCCATGAAACGCACCGTGATCTCACTGTTACGGGTCAATTCGGCGAATGCAGGTATTTCGTCGTCGTTTACTCCCCTGAGCAGCAGGACGTTGATCTTGATCCTGAGTGACGGCATTTCCTTGAGGATTTCCAGGGCCTTGCGGACTTGTGGGTATTCGTCACGGCGTGTGATTGACCTGAATCTTGCCTGGTCGAGGGTGTCCAGGCTCAGGTTGATACCGTCGATCCCGGCTTCGAGGAGCTCGGGGAGGCGCTTTTCGAGGAGAACACCGTTCGTGGTGAGTTTGACGCTTTCGATGCCGGGTGTTGCCCGGGCTATGGCGACAAGTTCCGGAAGATCTTTCCTGAGCAGCGGTTCTCCACCGGTAAACCGGATTTTCCTGATGCCCATCCGGCCGAGCACACCGATGATGCTGCCGATCTGAGCCGCGTCCATCTGTTCCTGCTTTCGGGCCACCCCGGCGTCATCTTCACGAAGGCAGTAGGTGCATCGCAGGTTGCAGGCAGCGGTTATGGCGATGCGCATGTAGTCGATCGTGCGTCCGTAGCGGTCGATCAGGTTTGGCTGGAGGTTTTCGGGCATCAGCATGGGCTCTGGTTCCTGCGCATAGCCTTCAGGGCAAGCTCCATGGCTTCCCGGTCGTTGATGTTGCGCAATCCTGCCGGATCCGCCGGTTCGATTGCCGCGATCCTCGAATGCATGAGGAACGACGAGAGGGAGTCGTTGCCGGTGCCGTGCTGCCGGAGGAGCGGGAGTCGGGATTTCGGTTCGTAAATCGTGAAGAGCGGTTCCGGTCGTTCGTTCCCGGGCTGATGGAAGGCCGTTGCAAACCTGAACGGATTCCGGGCTGCCACCAGCGCTGCAGGGGTACGCCCATCCATGTGCGGGAAGTCGCAAGCCGCGACGAGCCAGGCTGCATCAGGATGGCATCGCTGAGCCGTGAGAAGGCCGCCCATGGGTCCCATGTCGAGATAGGCGTCGGTGATGGCGGTCCAGCCGAACAGGTCGTATCCGTCGGCCTGTTCCTGCCTGCACGAGACGAACACCCTGCCGCACACCCCGGCCAGGAGCGAAGCCGTCGCAGCAAGCTGGTTCTGGTGGCTGTAGTTCAGCAGGGCCTTGTCGGTGCCCATTCTCGAACTTCGCCCGCCGGCGAGCACGAGTCCGTAGAGCGGAACCTTTGACGCCCGTTCGGCAAGATGTCCTTCGATGAACGAGGCGATTTCCGCGACCTCGTTCCGGTGGAATACCGGCAATCCGAACCGTTCCAGTCCGGTCGGATGATTTTCGTGCACGAGCGCTATGACATTGCGGACAACGCCGTTGTCCAGCAGAGGCAGGATGGCACCCCTGGCATCGACAAGCAGAAGCTTCGCGGTCGGCAGCTCCTTCAGGCCCTCGATGAAGAGAATGTCGCAGGCAAGCGTTGCAGGGCTTTGCGTGATGCTTCCCGAACCGCTGGAGATAAGGGCTTCCTTGTCCGGGTCGGCTATCATGACCGATACGGCCCCCGCCTCTGCGGCGCGGAAAGAGTCCTTGCCTTCCCGGTCGATGTCGAAACGGTGGCAGCCGTGTTTGAAATATGCAGGCTCATGTCCTGACTGACGGAAATGCCGCAGTACTCCGGTCAGGAGCGTGGTTTTTCCTGATCCCGAAAGCCCGCAGACGGCGATTTCGAAAGGGTGGAACAGGTTGTCGGTTTTCCTCAGCATCGTTCGGCCCAGGGCAGCAGGTTACAGGTGGCCATGGCGCCGGCCGGCAGCGGATCGGATGAAGGAGGTGACTCGATGAGGCAGTTCGCCCCGCCAGCGGCCGTGAGCATGTGCGAATCGGTTTTCGGCGAGGCGAGGCAGCGAAGCTGCCCGCCCTCTGCCCGGACCCTTCCGAAGAGGAATCGGTGACGGTTACGGTCGACCGGGAATGGTTCGTCGAGGCAGGCCTCGATTTTGGCCGAAGGCTCTGCGCCATGTATTCTCGAGAGTGCCGGCATGCAGTACTCGATGAAGCAGGCCAGGGCCGAGACCGGGTTGCCCGGCAGCGAGAACACCAGGGCGCCGGATGGGGCAAGGCCGAAATAGAGCGGTTTGCCGGGCTTCTGGGCGACCTGCCAGAACTTCTGTACGACCCCGAGGGAGGTGAGCGTTTCCTGCATGAAGTCATATTGCCCGGTGGAGATGCCGCCGGCAGTTACCAGGAGGTCGCAAGACCCCAGGGCTTCTTCAAGGGTTTTCCTGATACGCACGGGATCGTCCGGAAGCTGCCAGGCCCCGCATTTTCCGGCGCCAGATGCCTGAATGCATGCTTCGAGCATGGGCAGGTTGCTGTTGTAGATGGAGAGTGGCTCGGCCGCTTCACCCGGTATCCGGAGTTCGTCGCCGACGGTCACCAGCGCCACGTTCGGTTTTCGGTAAGCAGGCGGTGCCGAAACACCGAAGGCGGCGAGGATGGCGATTTCTGCCGGGGTGGCTCGCGAACCTTTCGGTATGAGCAGCTGGCCGCTTCGGACCTCTTCTCCTGCGTGGCGGATGTTCGATCCGCGTTTCAGGGTCCTGTAGAACTCCACTACGGGATGGCCGAATCCGCTGGTCTCCTCGAACGGGATGACCGTGTCGGCACCATCCGGCATCGGGGCTCCGGTCATGATCCTGGCGCAGGTGCCGACCGCGAGCGGCATCGTGGACTGCGCACCGGCCTTGATCTCCTGTGCGACCGGCAGGAGAACGGGCAGGTTCCGGGAAGCGTTGCCGATGTCTGCGATCATGACCGCAAAACCGTCCATGGCAGCGTTGGTGAACCGGGGCATCGGGAAGCCTGCGAAGACATCCTCGGCGATCACACGGCCCGACAGCTCATGCAGGGGTACGCGTTCTGTGTCGAGGGATATGCGGGTCGATGCCCTGATGATCCCGTGCGCTTCAGGTACCGTGATCATGGTCAGTGGCCCTCTCCCTTCATCATTGCAAACGCGTGGAATATCCCGGGTACGAGAACCTCGATCGCGTCACCGGCAGCTCCGGGGCTTCCGGGAAGACAGACGACGATGGTGCTGCCGATGACTCCTGCCGCGAGCCTGGAGAGCATCGCCGTGCGGAGCTTGCCCTGTCCCCACTGGAACAGCGCGTGCTCGACGCCGGTCAGGCGCCTGGTGAATCTGGGCACGAGCGTCTCGATGGCCAGATCCCTCGGCCCGAGTCCGGTGCCTCCCGAGGTGACGATCAGTTCGATGCCGTCCCTGATCCATCCATCGACCCTTGATTCGATTTCCGAGGGGTCGTCGGGTACGATCGCGACCTCCCGAATCGTGCATCCCGCGGCTTCGAACCCCTCCCTGAGCAAGGCGCCAGACCGGTCGATGCCGATGCCCGACGATATCGAGTCTGACATGACCAGAATGGCGGTTTTCGGGCGGTACTCCGTCGCTGCCTGCAGCTTGCCGCCAGTTTTCATTTCCAGCCTGATGCCGCCGATCTCCATCTGTTTGTCCACGGCCTTGCACATATCGTAGATCGTCAGGGCTGCGACCGAAACTGCGGTGAGGGCCTCCATTTCGACGCCGGTCGACTCCCTGGTCCTGACGGTGGCAGTGATGCCGATGCGCGCCTCATGGATGTCGAAACACAGGTCGATCCATGAGAGGTTCAGCTGATGGCAGAGGGGAATGAGTGCGGCGGTCTGCTTTGCCGCCTGGATGCCGGCGATCTTTGCCGCTGCAAGCACATGACCCTTGGGCATCTCATCCCGTTCGAGCAGGCGAATCGTCTCCGGCCGCATCGCGATCCAGCCCGAAGCGCTTGCCTCGCGGCGTGCCGGCGGTTTTCCGGATACGTCGACCATGCGGACCATGCCGCTTGGGTCAAGGTGAGAGAATTCCATGATATTTCAGTTGGTGGCTTGCCGGAGCCGGAAGGGGACTGACGGCAGTTCTGGTTCAGCAGTCATATGCCCAATATAGCCATTATCTTTCTGATTGCCCTCATCGGGCGGTAAATCGGAGAGGCGCAACAAGTCAGGATCTCAGGCGTTTTGGCGCCTGCTGGTCGATTTGGAGTAAAACGTACGCATTCCCGCCGGCACGCATCGTTTCCCGGGCGGTGGAGCGTTTACATTTTTTGTTCTTGTCGGATGAGGTGATATATTGGAGCTTGCAATTTTCAGGTAAGCCTGTACGGATTGACTCCAGTGGAAGAGATGATTGGTAGCGACCTGTGGCATTGTGGCACCTGATTTTCAGAGGATCCGTTCCGGATTGACCTGCCGGAAGCGTTGAAGAGGCGACACCTATATTTAAATCCAGAATCAGCGTGCGAATTTTAACATTTACAGGTAAGGGTGGTGTTGGGAAGACAAGTGTTTCAGCTGCGACGGCCGTCCGGTTGTCCCAGTTAGGCTACCGCACCCTGATCCTTTCGACCGATCCCGCCCACAGTCTTTCCGACTCGTTCAATCTGCCTCTCGGTGCCGAACCTACGAAAGTCAGGGAAAACCTTCATGCCATCGAAGTCAATCCATACGTGGACCTGAAGGAGAACTGGTCGGAAGTCCAGAAGTTCTATTCGCGTATTTTCATGGCGCAGGGGGTTGGAGGAGTCATGACCGATGAAATGACGATCCTGCCCGGCATGGAAGAGCTGTTTTCGCTCCTGAGGATCAAGAGATACAAGAACTCCGGCCTGTATGACGCCCTTGTGCTCGATACCGCTCCGACCGGTGAAACCCTGAGGCTGCTCTCCCTTCCCGACACGCTCTCATGGGGGATCAAGGCCGTCAAGAATGTCACCAAGTATATCGTCAGGCCGCTCAGCAAGCCGCTTTCGAAGATGTCGGACAAGATTGCGAGCTATATCCCGAACGAAGCCGCCATCGATTCTGTCGATCAGGTTTTCGACGAACTCGAGGGGATCCGTGAACTGCTGACGGACAACCTCAACTCGACGGTCCGGCTGGTCATGAATGCCGAGAAGATGTCGATCAAGGAGACCATGCGGGCACTGACCTACCTGAACCTCTATGGCTTCAAGGTTGACATGGTTCTGGTGAACAGGCTGCTCGACGTCAACGAGGAGAGCGGCTACCTCGAGAAATGGAAAGGCATCCAGCAGAAGTACCTGGCACAGATCGAAGCCGGCTTCTCACCGCTGCCGGTCAGGAAGCTGAAGATGTACGACCAGGAGGTTGTCGGCCTGAAGGCTCTCGACCAGTTCGCGCGCGACATGTATGGCGACACCGATCCTGCCGACATGATGTACGATGAACCGCCGATCAGGTTCGTCAGGACCAAGGAGCTTTATGAAGTCCAGTTGAAGCTCATGTTCGCGAACCCTTCTGAAATCGACGTATGGGTGACCGGCGATGAACTGTTCATCCACATGGGCAACCAGCGCAAAATCATCACGCTTCCGCTCAGCCTTACCGGTCTCGAGCCCGGCGATGCGTACTTCCAGGACAAGTGGCTGCATGTGCCCTTCGACCTGAACAGCCACAAGGAGCATCGTGCGCCGAACCGTTACGAGAAAGAGCTCGGCTGAACGCTTCCTTTTGCGGGTCTCTCGCCCTCATCATCAGGCCAGGGGGCGGCTGGTCCGGTTATTTGAACACAAGAGTCGGAAACCTGTCAACAGAAACAATCGAGCATGAGCGGACTTGAATCATACGGTAGTAAACCTCTCAAGATCCTTCTCATCGCCCCGAAAGGGAAAAAGGATTCCAAATCCAACCAGAAGCCGCTGTTCAACATGGCTCTCGGTGTCCTGGTGAGCCTCACTCCTGCGTGCCATCACATCGAAATGGTCGATGAACACTTCGGGGATACCATCGATTATGATGGCGACTACGATTTCGTCGGCATCACCTCGCGGACGATCGATGCCACCCGCGGTTACGAAATTGCCGACAGGTTCCGGGCAAAAGGCACGACCGTCATCCTCGGCGGCCTGCATGTTTCGTTCAATGCCGAAGAGGCCTCTCCCCATGCTGACTGCCTTGTCACCGGCGAGGCTGAAAACCTCTGGCAGACGGTACTGGACGACGTTTCCTTTCATCGCCTCAAGCCCCGTTACGACTCCAAGGACTTTCCCCAGGTCAAAGAGATCGTGCCCCTCGACTACGAGCGCATCGCCAAGGCTTCCAAACGTGAAAAGGTCGACGGTACCAGAGCCATTCCGATCTATGTCACCAGGGGGTGCCCGTTCGAATGCTCCTTCTGCGTCACCCCGAATTTTACCGGAAAGCTCTACCGGGCCCAGAAACCCGATGAACTCAAACGGCAGATCGAAACCGCCAAGAGGGTGTTTTTCAAGGCGAACGGCAAATCGTCGAAGCCCTGGTTCATGCTGTGCGACGAAAACCTCGGCGTGAGCAAGAAGCGACTCTGGGAGACGCTCGACCTGATCAGGGAGTGCGATATCAACTACAGCGTCTTCTTCAGCATCAATTTCCTCGAAGACCGTGAGACGGTCAGAAAGCTCGTCGAATCCGGATGCATCATGGTGCTGGTCGGCTTCGAATCGATCAAGCAAAGCACCCTCGAGGCTTACAACAAGGGGCACGTCAACTCGGCAGACCAGTTCTCGAAACTGATCGAGGAGTGCCGCCAGGCGGGGTTGAACATCCAGGGGAATTTCCTCTTCAACCCGGCGCTCGACACCCTCGAGGACATGGACGAACTTGTCCGGTTCGTCGGAAAGAACAGCGTTTTCATGCCGATCTTCCAGATCATCACCCCATACCCCGGCACCGCCATGTACTGGGAGTACAGGAACAAGGGGCTGATCGTCGACGAAGACTGGGAAAAATACAACGCCATGAACCTGGTGGTTGATGCGGGCGACCACGATCCGGTGGTGTTCCAGCACAAGTTCATGAAGAGCTATTACCGGGTCTACTCATTGAAATTCATCGCCAACAGGGTTCGGCGCAACCCCTACAAGTTGCTTAACCTCGTCACCAGCCTCGCGTTCAGGAAAAACATCAGGGAGGAGTTGAGGGTTTTCGAGGCCGAGCACCATATCGGGAATAAACGATAGTACGGCAGCACCATCTCCAATAATTTCTTTTAACCATTCAGCATTCACGACATGAACAACAGCGATTTACTGCAGCAAAGCCACCGGGCACACCAGCTTGTCTTCAAGGGACTTGTCGAGCTTGGTTGCCTGAAGGCCGCACTCGAACTCGACCTGTTTACGCATCTCGCCCACGAGGCGAAGGATGTGGAGTCGATCGCCGCCGCAGCCGGGGCTGTTCCGCCGAGGCTTGCCATGCTTCTTGAAGCGCTTCGCCAGATCGGCCTTACCACCGAAAAAGATGGCAAGTGGAGCCTTTCCGACTTTGCAAAAAACATGTTCCTGCCGAATCCCGAAACCCCGAACCTTTACATGGTTCCGGTGGCGAAAGCGATGACGAACATGGCCGATACATTCTACCTGAAGATCGCCGATGCCGTCAGAGGCAAGATGAACTACAAGGGTGAAGTCTCCTATCCGCCGGTCACCAAGGAAGAAAACTGGTATTTCGAGGAGATCCACCGCAGCAACGCCCATTTCTCCATCCAGCTGCTTCTTGAAGAGGCCGATCTTTCGAACGCCAAAACCCTCGTCGACGTGGGCGGAGGCATCGGCGACATCTCTGCCGCAATCCTGAAAAAGTACACGACGCTCCGCTCCACGATCCTCAACCTGCCGGGCGCTATCGATCTGGTCAATGAAAACGCTGCGGAAAAGGGTCTCGGCGACCGCCTGCAGGGTATTCCCGTTGATATCTACAGGGACCAGTATCCCCAGGCCGACGCCGTCATGTTCTGCCGCATCCTCTATACGGCCAACGAACAGCTGACAGCGATGATGTGCAAGAAAGCGTTCGATGCGATCGTGCCCGGCGGCAAGGTGCTCATCCTCGACATGATCATAGACGAGGATGAGAACCCGAACTACGACTACCTGAGCCACTATATCCTCGGTGCCGGCATGCCCTTCTCGGTGCTCGGTTTCAAGAAGCAGGATACGTATCGTGAAATCCTCCAGTCGCTCGGTTTTACCGACGTCCGGATCGTCAGGAAGTACGAACACCTCTACTGCGAGGCCGTGAAGCCAGCCTGAGCCTGAAGACACAAACAAAAAATCCCGCCAAGGCGGGATTTTTTGTTTGTCGTGACAAGTGACGAGTGAGGTACTGTCCATGTCATTCCGAGCGTCAGTGAAGAATCCATGGAGTGTCTCGGAATGCCGATGCGCAGAGTATGGGGATGGATCCTTCACTCCGTTCAGGATGACAGAGTGACGGTGAGGAAAGAACAGTGACGAGTGAGGTACTGTCCATGTCATTCCGAGCGTCAGTGAAGAATCCATGGAGTGTCTCGGAATGGCGGTGCGCAGAGGATGGGGATGGATCCTTCACTCCGTTC
>CAIYTH010000047.1 GCA_903929135.1 uncultured Chlorobiales bacterium | reverse complement strand
GTTGCAAAACTTTCACAAAGGCTTCGGAACAGGGCTGCCGGTTTATGCATGGCCGATCGGCAACGGTTCGAGGCAGCTTTTCAGTTGAACCCGGAGTCAGGGACAACTCGCTGTTTTCCGCATTGGCTTAAATGCGTAACTTGATCACCATGCAGGGTCGGCGACGGCACTCTCGCAACGCACTTCGCCTCTCCGGTTTGTGAATTTTCTGCAAACAAAACCATATGGCCTTCCTGCCACTGGTTTTCTCCCGTATCGTTATCGTAACTTGAGCAACGGCAACGGCTCCCTGACGGCATTCAGCGAACGGTGGTGTCGGGCCGAAGCGGCAATCCGCCTTCGGGCTGAACAATTTTCTATGGATCGAATTCTCGAAGTAAGGGATCTGAAGACCTGGTACAACACTGACGACGGCATCGCCAAAGCCGTCGACGGCGTCAGCTTCTCGCTCGGCAGGAACCGCACCATCGGCATCATCGGGGAGTCCGGTTGCGGCAAGTCCGTGACCGCGCTATCGATCATGCGCCTCGTACCGATGCCACCCGGCTATTTCGCCGGGGGCGACATCATCTGGAAAGGCAAGAGCATCGTCGGTGCCACCGAAGATGAGATGCGCCGGATCAGGGGCAATGAGATCGCCATGATCTTCCAGGAGCCCATGAGCTCCCTCAACCCGGTGTACACCTGCGGAGCCCAGATCATGGAGCAGATCCGGACCCACCGAGACGTCGGGAAACCTGAAGCCCGCCGCCAGGCCGTCGAGCTGTTGAACCTGGTCGGCATTCCGAACCCGTCGGAACGCATCGACTCCTATCCGCACGAGATGTCCGGCGGCATGCGGCAACGCGTCATGATCGCCATGGCCCTCTCCTGCGGACCCGAACTCCTGATCGCCGACGAGCCGACAACTGCCCTCGATGTTACCGTGCAGGCCCAGATCCTTGAACTGCTCGGGCGTCTTCGCGCCGAGACGGGCATGAGCGTCATGCTCATCACGCACGACTTCGGCGTCGTCGCAGAACTGTGTGAGGAGGTTGTGGTCATGTATGCTTCACGGGTGGCCGAGAGCGGCACGGTGAGGCATATCTTCGAAAATCCGCTCCACCCCTACACCAGGGGGCTCCTGAAATCCATACCGAGGCTCGGCGCCCGGAAGGAGCGACTGAACGTCATCGAGGGCAACGTGCCAAGCGCCACAAGGCTTCCCGAGGGCTGCCGTTTCGCCGGTCGCTGCCCGCTGGCCGACAGCCACTGCCGCGAAGCCCAGCCGCCCCTGCTCGAGTATGAGCCCGGCCACCAGGCTGCCTGCTGGAAAATCACCTGAACCGCGCAAAGCGCAAAAACCGTAAGCAGCATGCCAGACCCCTCCATCCTGATCGTTGAAGATGACCGGAACCTTGCCGGACTCCTCAAGTACAACCTGGAAAAGGCCGGATATGAATGCCGGCATGCAGCAAGCGGCGAGGATGCCATGTTCGAGCTTCGGGAGCATGCGTTCAGCCTCGTGCTGCTTGACATCATGCTGCCGGGCATGGACGGCTTCGATGTGTGCCGGAAAATCCGTCAGAATGCGCTCTGGGGAGACCTGCCCATCGTCATGCTCACGGCCAAAGGGGAGGAGATCGACAAGGTGCTCGGCTTCGAACTCGGCATCGACGATTACGTGGTCAAGCCCTTCAGCCCGAGGGAGCTCAACCTCAGGATCAGGGCCATCCTGAAACGGGACCGGCGCCACCGCCACGAGGTGCAGGAGGTGCTGCGCTCCGAAGGCATCGAGATCGACATCGGCCGCCATACCGCCACGCTCGACGGCCAGCCGCTTATCCTGACGCTGATGGAGTTCAAGCTCCTGACGCTCCTGATGAAACGCAAGGGGCAGGCGCAGAGCCGTGAAGTGCTGCTCAGCGACGTCTGGGACGTGGACAAGGAGATCAACACGCGGACCATCGACACCCACGTGACCCGGCTGCGCGAAAAGCTCGGCGACTGCGGCAGGAAGATCCTGACCGTGCGGGGTCTCGGCTACAAATTCGACGAAACCGGGGATCAGCGCAATGCAGGGTAGGCTCTCGATCAGGCTCGGCGCCTTCTTCGGCCTGATTGTCTTTTTTTCCCTCTCCTTCAGCTACGTCTACCAGGGACGCCAGTTGCGCGAGCTGTTCATCAGGGGGGTGCGCACCGATCTCCAGCGCGAGCTCCGGCTCAACAGTGAAATGCTTGCCGAACGACCTCCCGAGTGGCGGGATGTCGCCCTATCCGAACAGTGGGCCACCAGGGTAGGCAAAGCCCTCGACGTCCGGGTTACACTGATCGACCTCGACGGCACTGTGATCGGCGACTCCTACGTCGATGCCGGCCGGCTTGCATTCCTGCAGAACCATGCGAACCGCACGGAGGTGCGCGATGCCCTTGCCGGAGGATTCGGCGAATCGATCAGGTACAGCGAAACCGTCAGGGAAGAGATGATGTACCTGGCCATGCCCGTCGGCACGCCTGAACGATGGGGAGTACTCCGCTTCGCCAAGCCGCTCCGCGACATCCGCATGCTCGAAGCCGAGGTTCGTAACGGCATCGAAGGCGGCCTGCTCTGGGCGCTGCTCATCTCGCTCGTCGCAGGTACCCTCTCCGCATTTTTCCTTTCCCGTCCGCTCGAGCGCATCGCCGAGGCATCCGACCGGTTCCTGCACGGCGAAACGGGCATCAGGATAGCGGCAAAGCGCCCTGACGAGATCGGGCGGCTTTCGCTGGCATTCAACTACATGGCTGACGAGATCGTCAGGATGAGCCGGCAGGAGGAGTGGTTGCGGGAGGTGCTTTCGAGCATCCGCGAGGCCATCATCGTTACCAACGACGCCGGTGAGGTCGTCCTGGTCAATCCTGCCGCGTCGAGGCTCTTTCCGATCGAGGGCGCCATGAACCGCGCCATGCCGGTCAAGCAGATCGCGGACAGGACGATGCGCGAGCTGTTCGAACGGGTACAGGCAAACGGCAACAGGCTTTTCGGGGAGGAGCTGACGGCCATGACCTCGAAGGGGGAGCGCGTCCTGAAGGTCAGCGCGGTGCCCGTGATGCAGGGAGACCGCTTTGACGGCACGGTGCTGGTGATCAACGACATCACCCGGTTGCGCAACCTCGAAAGGATGCGGCGCGATTTCGTATCGAGCGTATCGCACGAGCTCAGGACGCCGCTGGCGAGTATCAGGGGCTATACCGAAACCCTGCTCGAAGGCGCCATGAACGATCCGGACCACGCGGCGGCATTCCTGCGCATCATCCTTCAGGAGAGCGAGCAGCTCACGGCGCTGGTCAACGACGTGCTCGACCTGTCGAGGATCGAGTCGGGAAAGATCGTCTATACCTTCGGTCCGGTGGACGTGAAGTCGCAGATCGAAAAGAGCGTGGAAATATTCGGCCCTGCGGCGCAGAAGAAGGGGGTACGGATCGAGATTGCGGTGCCGGAAGGCTTGCCGCCGGTCATGGCCGACAGCAACTACTTCGGCGTCGTGATGCGCAACCTTGTGGATAATGCCGTCAAATATGTCGATGAGAAGAGCGGCCTGGTGAGGATAAGGGCTTTCGGCAACCCGGGAAGCGTGAGCATCGAGGTGGAGGATAACGGCATCGGCATCCCCCAGGGCGACCTTGACAGGGTCTTCGAACGCTTCTACCGCGTCGACAAGGCGCGTTCGAGGGAACTCGGCGGCACCGGTCTCGGCCTCTCGATCGTCAAGCACATCGTGCTCGGGCACAAAGGGGACATCCAGGTCCGCTCACGTATCAACCAGGGGTCGGTTTTCACCGTCACCCTGCCGGCAGCGTAGCCTGGCAGTCGGGCTTCAGTTTTTCCACCGGCTCTCCTCGATGATCTGCAGGTGCAGCGGGATCCTGACCGGCGGCAGGAGGTCGGGAGCGTAAAAGCCGGCCTCGAACACCTCGTGGTTGATGACGATGTTCTCATGTGCTGCGGCTACACGGTAGGCCACCACCACCAGCGACCCATACAGTTCGGACTCCCGGTGGTAGACCCCGATCAACCCCTCCACGGTCCCTTCGAGCGAGGTCTCCTCGAAGAGTTCGCGAAGGCATCCCTCCTCGGGATTTTCTCCGGCCTCGAGGAATCCTCCGGGCAGGGCCCATTCATTGAACGCCGGTTCGTGGGCGCGTCGGATCACCAGGAGTTCGTTGTTGCTGTTCACCGTCAGCGCCAGGGCAACGGGCAGGGGATTGATGTAATGGATCCAGCCGCACGATGCGCAGGTCATGCGATTCCGGCCGTCGACAAAGGCCATGTTCAGGGGCGTTGCGCAAAAGGGACAGAAGGTGTAAGGCTTCATACTGCTCGGTTCGTTGCTTCAAATCTTTTCAGCGATGATCGCTGCTCTTTTTGAGACCAACGCGGGCCCCCGGTAAAAAATTCTTGCCGGATATCCCTCATTGAAGAACCTGTCGGCGATCTGTGAAACTTTTTGCAAACACTTCCGATTATTTGCGACTGAACGGTTTCATGAACCTCAATCCCGATCGACATGTCATTACTGCAGGCAGGCCAGAAGGCGCCGGATTTCACGGCAAAGGACCAGGACGGCAACTCCGTGAGCCTGGGAGAGTACCGAGGCAAGAAGGTCGTCCTCTACTTCTACCCGAAGGACGACACCCCCGGTTGCACGAAGGAGGCTTGTTCTTTTCGGGACAATTTGCCTAATTTCAAAGAGACGGGCGTCGAAGTGCTGGGAGTGAGCGTCGACAGCGAAAAAGCCCACCGCAAATTCGCCGACAAATTCCAGCTCCCCTTCAGGCTCGTGTCTGACGAGGCGAAGAGCATCGTCGAAGCCTACGGAGTATGGGGAAAGAAAAAGTTCATGGGTCGGGAGTATATGGGCACCAACCGGGTGACCTACCTGATCGATGAAACGGGTAACATTGAAAAGGTATGGCCGAAGGTTAAGCCTGAAACACATGCCACTGAACTGCTCGAGTGGCTGGAGCAAAAAACCTGACGTATGGTGAACGAATTCGAAAATCTCAAGGCAGGCAAACTGCTGATCGCATCGACAAACCTGCTTGAATCGAATTTCAAGCGTACGGTGCTGCTCATCTGCGAACACAATGACGAGGGTTCTCTCGGCTTCATCCTCAACCGTCCGATGGAGTTCAAGGTCTGTGAGGCCATCACCGGCTTCGACGAGATCGAGGATCCCCTGCACATGGGTGGACCGGTCCAGGTCGATACGGTGCATTTCCTGCACAGCAGGGGTGACGTCGTGGATGGTTCGCAGGAGGTCCTTCCCGGCCTGTTCTGGGGCGGGGACAAGGACCAGCTCAGCTACCTCATCAATACCGGCGTCATCAGGCCTTCGGAGGTGCGTTTCTTCCTCGGGTATGCAGGTTGGAGCGCCGGGCAGCTCGAGGAGGAGTTCGAGGAGGGTTCCTGGTACATGGCCGAAGGGTCGAGCGATCTCATCTTCACCGAAGAGTATGAAAGGATGTGGAGCCGCACCGTCCGCTCGAAAGGCGGCGAGTACCGCTATATCGCCAACTCTCCCGAGATGCCGGGAATGAACTGACCGACACCGCTGTAAATCTGTTGCGCAATCCGATTGCGGCGTTGGTCGGTGCTCGAAATCCTCATGTACACTGTGTACACTCCGGTTTCTCCGCTCCGTCCGCCTTGCACTCGAATCGCTCACGACGATTTCCAACAGTGTCTGATTTCATCATACGAGGCTGTTTTGTTGATCTGTAGAAGAGTGCGGAACCTATTGGGAGGGATTCATTGTTCTTGATAATGTTCGCACGAATGGTTATCTATAGCTCCTCGTGCACGGGCACGGTTCTTTGACTTTGCGGGGATGACAGGCTTTCGACAGGATAGGTGAGAGATGTCGTTGCACTCCGAGTTTCAGCATGGATGGACTCGTTAAAGAAGTCTATGTAAACAATACATGCAGACGATCATTCGTATGCAATGGCTGCCTGATTAACAAAAGTTAACACAGACGCCATCGTCCAGCGTTGAATGCGCTTACTCTGAAGGCGCTGGATGGCATAACCCGCGCTTGAGCTTCGGTTCGCGCAAGTAAGATTCATACGTTCAGGCCCACTGGGGCGTATGAATACATGTGAGGGATAAGGGACCGAACGTTGCCGGCGATGTAAACGGTCTTCGAAAAAACAACCACCGGGGATGAGTGTGGTGACTGCATCGATCAGTGTTCTGGACGCGGGTTCGACTCCCGCCATCTCCACTTTAGGCAGGCTCGTCAGTAAGAGGGCTTGTCTTTTTTTTGCCCAAAACGTCCGGTCTAAGAGGCCATGACTTTTTCTTTTTGATACGGGACGCTGCGTCTCTTATATTGAGGTTGCGCCTTCATTTCATGGCAGGCGAAGTGCAACGGGCAACATGAACATGAACAAGGAGAACCATGACCACGATCAACAGAAACAGCCCGGTGATGGTGACCGGGGCAACCGGGTATGTTGCAGGCTGGATCGTCAAGAAGCTTCTTGACGAGGGGTTTACCGTCCATGCACCTGTGCGTGATCCGCATGACCCGGAAAAACTGAAATACCTGAACCGGTTGCAGGAGCATGCGCCGGGGTCGATAAGGTTCTTCAAGGCGGACCTGCTCGACGAGGGCTCCTATGCAGAGGCCATGGAGGGTTGCGAGCTAGTGTTCCACACGGCGTCACCCTTCAGTATCAAGGTGAAGGATCCGCTGAAGGAGCTCATCGAGCCTGCCAAGCTCGGCACGCGCAATGTGCTGGAGCAGGCCACCCGGACCCCCTCCGTCCGGCGCGTCGTGGTGACTGGAAGCGTTGCAGCCATTGTTGGCGACAATGCAGATATCAAAAACGCGCCAAATGGCATATTGACCGAAGCGGTCTGGAATACCACTTCGACCATCGACCATCAGCCTTACTCCTATTCCAAGACGTTGGCCGAAAGGGAGGCCTGGGAAATCCATGGAAGGCAAAACCGGTGGGATCTGGTCATGCTCAACCCGTCGATGGTCATCGGTCCCGGCATCAATCCGTTTGCGACATCGGAAAGTTTCAGTGTCATCAAGCTTTTCGGGGACGGCACCATGAAGCTCGGCGTCACGCGATGGGGCATGGGCGTGGTCGATGTCCGTGACCTCGCCGAAGCGCACTTCAAGGCGGGCTTCACCCCTGAAGCCGGCGGCCGATATATCGTATCAGGCCACAACTCCGATTTCCTTGAGATGGCGGCAGCGCTGCTGCCCGAGTTCGGCAAGGAGTATCCCATTCCCCGCAGGGCGTTGCCCAAGTGGCTGGTATGGCTGGTATTCCCGATCATGGTCAAGTCGACGACGAGAAAGATGATCGCCCGCAATGTCAATCTTCCCTGGATTGCCGACAACAGCCGGGGAGTCCGTGAACTGGGATTGAGCTATCGTCCGCTGCAGGAGTCGATGGTAGAGATCTTTCAGCAGTTGATCGATCATGGCATGGTGAGGAAGTCGAAATAGAACGGCGGGAGGCAGGGCGATCTGTCCAGACCATTCCGAAGAGGAGAAGCAGTATGGGTTTTATGAGAGCTCGCAGCGATGAGCAGAAGGAGGTCAGGTACGCGGAGATCATCGCTGCCGCAAAACGTCTGTACGAGGAGATGGGTTATGAGGAGATCACCCTGGCGGCAATAGCCAGGGAGGCAGATTTCACCCGGTCGAATCTCTACAAGTATTACAGTTCGAAAGATGAGATATTCCTTGAGATCCTCATGACGGACATCGTCGCATGGAGGGAGGATCTGCAACACCGTCTCCAGGGAAGGCGGTGTTCGATCGAGGAGTTCTCGACCCATGTTGCCAGGTCATACCGAGCCCATGTCAGGCTTCTGGACACGTTGACCATCCTGTTTGTCTTCATCGAGAAAAACGCCTCCCTGGAGAACCTTACCTGGTTCAAGGCGGGTCTGAAAACTGAAATGACCAACCTGGCAGGGCTCACCTGCATGGCCCTTCCGGCCATGTCGCCGCTGCAGGCTGAAGAGTTCCTCATCATGCAGATTGCGACCGCCAACGGCCTGCATCCCATGACGAACCTGACGGCAAAGCAGCAGCAGGCTGTTTCGGCTGCCGGATTGGGCAACCTTCATGGCTCTTTTGAAGATCGATTCAGGAACATCATCGAAGCATATCTTCGGGGCGTGCTGAAAGAGCCGGAGACACCCGGCATCAGGACGCTCTGAAAGATCGTATGGAATCAGGCCAGCAGTTCGGGAAGCTCCATGGATGTTACCCTTGTCATTTGCCAAATCCGGGAGTATCCGGGTATAACTGCTGCAATGATTACTCCGGCGATTAATGGTATCAACCAGGTTTGTTGCGGATTGTCATTCTGAGCGAAGCGAAGAATCCATATCTTATTTTATTACATAAAGATGGATTCTTCATTCAGCTCTGCTTCATTCAGACTGACAGAGCGCTTTCCCGAAAGTATTTGCGATCTATTGGTGCCGGAGTAATTAATAAAAGATGGATCCTTCATTTCGCGTTGCTTCGTGGGGAGTGAAGTTTTCGATGCAATCGGAATGACGATCAATCAGGTTTGCTGCAGGTTGTCATTCTGAGCGAAGCGAAGAATCCAGATCTTATTGTATTACATGAAGATGGATTTTTCATTCCGCTATGCTTCATTCAGGATGACAGAGCTCTTTCTGGAATGTTTCAGCGATCTAATGTCGCCGAAGTTATAAAACGATACTTCATGACCAGGCACATCGGAGACGTCGTCTGCGCCATCATCGAACGAGATGGACTTTTCCTCATCGCCCGAAGGCGTGAGGGACGGCACCTTGAGCGAAAATGGGAGTTCCCCGGTGGCAAGGCCGAACCCGGTGAATCGGAATCGGCCGCCCTCGAACGGGAGCTGCACGAAGAGCTTCGGGTCAGGGTCGAGATCCTCGAACGCCTGACGCCCGTCGAACACATTTACCCCGAACTTTCGCTCCGGCTGATTCCCTTCCGGTGCCGGATCGTCGAGGGCACGCCCATGGCCTGCGACCACGAAGAGCTGCGCTGGATCAGCATCGAAGAGGCGGCCGGCTACGACTTTCCCGAAGCTGACGCACCGATACTCGCCGAGTACCGGCAGAGGCTGGCCGCACTCGGGAGCCCGACGATTCTTTCGAGGATATTGCGTCAATGAATGTTACATTACCGGAAGTTACATGAGCTTGAAGTCGATTCTGCAGTCCGCATCAACCTTATAGGGCCTCCCAAGTGACAACGTCCATGATGTCGCAGTACCTCCGGAATTCATACCTTTACGGGGGTAACGCCCCATACATCGAAGAACTCTACGAATCCTACCTGAACGACCCCGCCTCCGTACCTGAAAACTGGCGGAGCTGGTTCGACGCCATGCAGCATGTGCCTGCGGTCGACGGCAGCGATACGCGCGACGTGGCCCATGCGCCCGTGGTCGCATCGTTCACCGAAAGGGCCAAGAACGGCCCCATCAGGCAGGTGATCGCCTACGGCGCCGACACCGATCTCGGCAGGAAGCGTGTGTCCGTCCAGAAGCTGATCGCGTCCTATCGCTCGCTCGGCACCCACTGGGCTGACCTCGACCCGCTCAAGCGCCAGCAGCGGCCATCGCTGCCCGACCTCGAGCCGTCGTTCTACGGCCTGGCCGATGCCGACATGGATACCGTGTTCAATACCAGCGACACCGGTTTCGGCAAGGAGTCGATGAGCCTGCGGGAGCTCCTGCAGAACCTCCGGGAGACTTACTGCGGCACGATCGGCATCGAGTACATGTACATCACCGACGGCAACCGCAAGCGATGGTGGCAGCAGAAGCTCGAAACGATCCGTTCGAAACCCGACTTTTCGGCCGACGAGAAAAAACACATTCTCGAGCGCCTGACGGCCGCCGAAGGGTTCGAACGCTTTCTCCATACCCGGTATGTCGGCCAGAAGCGCTTCTCCCTCGAAGGGGGCGAAAGCTTCATCGCTTCGCTCGACGAACTGGTGCAGTCCGCCAGGACCTACGGCGTGGAGGAGGTCGTGATCGGTATGGCCCACCGCGGACGCCTGAACGTGCTGGTGAACATCCTCGGCAAGAGCCCCGCCGACCTGTTCGCGGAGTTCGAGGGCAAGCACGGCGACGAACTGCCCTCGGGCGACGTCAAGTACCATCTCGGATTCTCGAGCGACGTCTCGACGCCGAACGGACCCGTCAACCTTTCGCTGGCATTCAACCCGTCGCACCTCGAAATCGTCGACCCGGTGGTCGAGGGATCGGTCAAGGCCCGGCAGGAGAGCCGCGGCGACGTCGATGGCCACCAGGTGCTGCCGATCCTTGTGCACGGCGATGCTGCATTCGCCGGCCAGGGAGTGGTGATAGAGACCCTGAACCTTTCCCAGACCCGCGGCTACGGCACGGGCGGCACGGTGCACATCGTTATCAACAACCAGATCGGATTCACCACCTCCGACCCTCGCGACGCCCGTTCGTCGATCTACTGCACCGACGTGGTGAAGGTCATCAAGTCCCCGGTGCTGCATGTCAACGGCGACGATCCCGAAGCGGTCATCCTCGCCACCCGGCTTGCGCTCGAATACCGCCAGACCTTCCGGCATGATATCGTGATCGACATCGTCTGCTTCCGCAAGCACGGCCACAACGAACAGGATACGCCTTCGATCACGCAGCCGCTCATGTACAAGAAGATCGCCAGGCACCCTGGTACCCGCTACCTTTACGCCGAGCGCCTGAAGGCGCAGGGCGTCGCCGACGACGCCTGCAGCGAAGGATTCATCAAGGCTTACCGGCAGGCGATGGACGCCGGCCGCCACACGGTGGACCCGGTGCTCTCGAACGCCAAGAACAAGTATGCCGTCGACTGGCTGCCGTTCCGCAACCGTGAGTGGACCGACCAGGCCGAGACCGGAGTTCCGGCGGCCGAGCTCAGGCGGCTTTCAGAGCGCATCACCTCGATTCCCCTGAACATGAAGCTGCACCCTCTCGTCGAGAAGGTCGTGCGCGACCGTGCCTCCATGGGTGCCGGGGATCTTCCGCTCGACTGGGGCATGGGCGAGCATCTCGCGTTCGCTTCGCTCGTCTCGAGCGGCTATGCCGTGCGCATCACCGGCCAGGACTCGGGCCGAGGCACCTTCTCGCACCGCCAGGCGGTGCTGCACGACCAGAACCGGGAGCGCTGGGACATGGGCGCCTACATCCCGCTGCAGAACGTTGCCGACAACCAGGCGAACTTCACGGTCATCGACTCGGTCCTCTCCGAGGAGGCCGTGCTCGGTTTCGAATACGGCTATTCCATAGCGGAACCGAACACGATGGTGATCTGGGAGGCGCAGTTCGGCGACTTCGTCAACGGTGCGCAGGTCGTCATCGACCAGTTCATCACCTCTGCGGAAGTCAAGTGGGGCCTCTCTTCGGGGCTCGTCATGATGCTGCCGCACGGTTACGAAGGCCAGGGCCCGGAACACTCCTCGGCGCGTCCCGAACGGTTCCTGCAGCTCTGCGTGGACGACAACATCCAGGTCTGCCAGCCGACCAATCCTGCACAGATTTTCCACCTGCTGCGGCGCCAGATGATCCGCACGATCCGAAAGCCGCTCGTGATCCTCACGCCCAAATCGGTGCTTCGCCACAAAGAGGCAATCAGCACGCTCGAAGCGCTGAGCGCCGGATCGTTCAATACGGTCATCGGGGACGATTCGGTCAAGGCGGGCAAGGTTACCCGCGCCATCCTCTGCTCCGGCAAGGTCTACTACGACATCATCAACCGACGCAGGGAGAACGGCATGAAAGATGTGCCGATCATCAGGATGGAGCAGCTCTACCCCTTCCCGGACGAAACCCTCAAGGCTGAGCTGGACCGCTTTCCGAAGCTCGGCGAGATCATCTGGGCCCAGGACGAGCCGCAGAACCAGGGTTACTGGCTCTTCATGCTCCAGTACCTCATGGAGTTCCTGAAGGTCGGCCAGAAGCTTGCCTACGCAGGACGCCCGGCATCGGCATCTCCGGCTGTCGGCTACTACAGCAAGCATACGGAGCAGCAGAAGGCGCTCCTGGACGCGGCGTTCGGGAAGCTCCAGGGAACCGTCATCAGCAAATAACAAAAACTCAAGGAACCAAGGATCTGGTATGGCAATTGTCGAAGTAACAATACCCCCGTTGTCCGAATCAGTTGCCGAGGCAACCATGCTCGGCTGGAGAAAAAAAACCGACGACGCTGTTGTTCAGGATGAAACCCTTTTCGAAATCGAGACCGACAAGGTCGTTTTCGAAGTTCCAGCGCCCGCTTCGGGTGTGCTTGCAGCCATAACGGCCAGCGATGGCGACATCGTCGTATCGGGCCAGGCCGTGGCCACCATCGATACCGAAGCTGCAGCTTCCGTAGCCGCACCAGCAGTCACGGCTCCGGTCCCAGCTCCGGCGCCCGCTCCGGCCCCGGCTCCGGTTGCACCGCCACCCGCACCGCGCCTGCAGCCGCAGCCGGCCTATCCGCTCGCTTCCGGCGGGAACACGGCCCCCATGCCTTCGGCCGCCAAGCTGATCGAGGAGCACAACCTGGTCGCCGCATCGATTACCGGCACCGGTCGCGGAGGTCGAGTGACCAAAGGTGACGTCATTTCGTCGCTTTCCGGAGGCACGACGCATTCGCCTGCAGCGGTTCCTGCCGCCGCTGCCGCCGCACCGCTCCCGGTCGCCACATCGCCCTCCTGGACGCCGATGGCGCCCGAATTTTCGGCCCGTCCGGCCCTGCAGCCCGTCGAAGCCGTCATGGACACCTCGCTGATCGACAACCGTCCGGAAGAGCGGGTGCCCATGTCCCGTCTTCGCGCCCGCATCGCCGAGCGCCTCCTGCAGTCGCAGCAGAGCAACGCCATCCTGACGACCTTCAACGAGGTCAACATGCAGGCCGTCATCGACCTGCGTAACCGGTACAAGGACAAATTCGAGAAAGAGCACGGCGTGAAACTCGGTTTCATGTCCTTCTTCGTCAAGGCGGCCGTGCACGCTCTCAGGAAATATCCGGTGCTGAACTCTTCGGTCGACGGCACCGACATCATCTACCACGGTTATTTCGACATCGGCATCGCCGTCGGTTCTCCCCGCGGCCTGGTCGTCCCGGTGCTGCGTAACATCGACCAGATGAGTTTCGCCGATATCGAAAAGCAGATCGTCGCCTACGGCGAGAAGGCCAAGGCGGGCAAACTCTCCCTCGAGGAGCTCACCGGCGGCACCTTCTCCATTTCAAACGGCGGCACCTTCGGCTCCATGCTTTCGACGCCCATCATCAATCCTCCCCAGTCCGCCATCCTCGGTATCCACGCCACAAAGGATCGGCCGGTGGTGGAGAACGGGCAGATCGTCATCCGTCCCATGAACTATTTCGCGCTTTCGTACGACCATCGCATCATCGACGGCAGGGAAGCCGTGCTCGGCCTTGTCGCCATGAAGGAGGCCATCGAGGATCCGTCAAGACTGCTGTTCGATATTTAAACCTGCCCAGAAGACCATGATCAAGAAATTCGACGTGCTTGTCATCGGCGCCGGTCCCGGCGGATACATCTCCGCCATCCGCGCCTCCCAGCTAGGCTTCTCCGTGGCCTGCTGCGAATCGAAAACTTACGACGACCCCGACGGAGAACCCCGCCTGGGCGGCACCTGCCTCAACGCAGGCTGCATACCCCTCAAGGCCCTCGTGGCTTCATCGGAAGCGTACGAACGGGTGAACCACCAGTATGCCGAACACGGCATCACAGCAACTGACGTCACGATGGACGTCGGGCAGATGATCAAGCGCAAAGCCGATGTCGTCACCCGCATGACCAGCGGCATCAAGCTGCTGTTCCGCAAGAACCGCATCACCCTGCTCAAGGGCCACGGTTCGTTCGTCGGCAGGACCGACGATGGCTACCAGGTCCGCATCGGCACGCCGACCGGCGACGAGGAGGTTGTCGCGCGCAACGTCATCATCGCCACCGGTTCCAAGGCACGGCACCTGCCGAACATCGAAGTCGACAACGTCACCATCTGCGACAACGAAGGGGGACTCAAGTTCGAAACCGTACCGAAGAAGCTCTGCGTGATCGGAGCCGGCGTGATTGGCCTCGAACTCGGCTCGGTCTGGCGCCGCCTCGGAGCGGAAGTCACCGTGCTCGAATCGATGCCGACCTTCCTCGCCGCCAGCGACGAGAGCATTGCCAAGGAGGCCGGGAAGCTCTTCCCGAAGCAGGGAATCAACATTGTGCTCGGCATCAGGATCGACGAGGTGAAGAAGGGGCGCAACGGCATCACCGTCAGTTACGCCGATGCCCAGGGGGCAGGCCACAAGCTCGAATGCGACCGGATGATCGTCTCCATCGGGCGCATCCCGAACACCGACAAGCTCGACCTCGAGGCAATCGGGCTCAAGACCGACGAACGGGGCTTCATTCCGGTCAACGCCCAGTGTGCCACGGCGGCGCCCGGCGTGTACGCCATCGGCGACGTCGTCCGCGGCCCCATGCTCGCCCACAAGGCCGAGGATGAAGGGGTTATGGTCGCAGAGGAGATTGCCGGCCAGAAACCGCACATCGACTACAACTGCATGCCCTGGGTCATCTACACCTCGCCCGAGATCGCCTGGGTCGGCAAGACCGAACAGCAGCTCAAGGCTGAAGGCCGGGCATACAAGGCCGGCAAGTTCCCGTTCATTGCCAACGGCAGGGCTCTCGGCCTTGGTAATGTCGACGGCTTCGTCAAGATGCTCGTCGATGCAACCACCGACGAGATCCTCGGCGTGCACATCATCGGCAGCGAGGCCTCCGACCTCATCGCCGAAGCCGCGCTGGCCATGGAGTTCCACGCCTCTGCCGAGGATGTGGCCAGGACCTGTCATCCGCATCCCAGCCTCTCCGAGGTGCTCAGGGAAGCGGCCCTCGCCACTGACGGGCGAGCCCTCAACATGTGATCATCCGCATGCAGCCGGTTCCGGGACGATCCGGAACCGGCTGCATGGCGCATGATGTTATTTCAACGCTGAATATTACCCCCTTCGGCCATGGAACGAGACATGACCTCCCTCTGGTATGCGGTGTATGTGCGATCACGTTACGAAAAGAAGGTGCATCGCCAGCTGCTTGAACAGGAAATAACCAGTTTCCTGCCGCTGCTCGAAACAGTGCGGCAGTGGAGCGACCGCAAGAAGCGCGTTTCCGATCCTCTTTTCACGGGTTATGTGTTCGTATGCATCGATCATCATCGCGAACATGTCAAGGTGCTCGATACCGACGGCGTGGTCAGGTTCATCGGCATCGGACGGACTGCCTCGGTGATTTCCGAGCGTGACATCGAATGGCTGCAACGCCTGGTCAGGGAGCCCGACGCCGTCAGGCGCACGGTCATGTCGATCCCTCCGGGCAGGAAGGTTCGGGTGCTTGCCGGTCCCTTCAAGAATTTTGAAGGTGTCGTTGTCAAGGAGGGGCGTGACGAACACCTCGTCGTCTATTTCGACAGCATCATGCAGGGAGTGGAGATCACGATCCTTCCGGATCTCCTCACCCCGATCTCTTCGGGCGAATCCGAAAAGCGTGTCAGTGCTCCCGACACGGGTGACGACGGTCTCGATCCGGCCGTACGACACCTCGATCGGTCCTGAGCGCCATGAAGCATAACCCGGCCTTCAGTGGCGATGCCTCCTCCATACCGGACGCACTGCACCGGGTGTTCGGATTCCGCACCTTCAGGCCGAACCAGCATGAGGCCGTCTCGGCCATCCTTGAAGGTCGGGACCTCCTTGCCATCATGCCTACGGGAGGGGGCAAGTCCCTCTGCTACCAGCTTCCGGCCGTGCTGATGCCGGGCACTGCCCTTGTGGTCACGCCACTCATCTCGCTCATGAAAGACCAGGTCGACGGAGCCCGTGCCAACGGCATCCGTGCGGCCAGCCTGCACAGCGCCCTCCTCCCTGACGAAAGGGCTGAGGTGATGCGTGCCCTCTCCGAAGGTTCGCTCGACCTGCTCTACGTCGCTCCCGAGCGTTTTGCCCTCGACGGGTTCCAGGAGCTGCTCAGGAGGATCAGGATCAGCATGGCCGTGATTGATGAAGCGCACTGCATCTCCGAGTGGGGGCACGACTTCCGTCCCGACTACCTCTCCCTGTCGGCGATCATGGATATCCGTCCCGACATTCCCGTCGCGGCGTTTACGGCGACAGCGACCCGCCGGGTGCAGCAGGATATCATGCAGAAGCTGCGTCTCAGGAACCCCGTGATCGTCCGGGCCTCCTTCGACCGGCCGAACCTCACCTACGAGGTGCGCGAGAAGCATCGGGGGGAGGGACAGCTCGCAGCCCTGCTGAAGGAGTTCCCGGGCCAGGCAGGCATCGTCTACCGGACCAGCCGGAAAAGCGTGAACGACACGGCGGCCATGCTGCAGAAGAGGGGGCTCCGCGCACTTCCGTACCATGCGGGCCTCAGCGACGAGGAGCGACAGCGCAACCAGGACGCATTCATCCGCGAGGAGGCGGAGGTCATCGTGGCCACGGTGGCTTTCGGCATGGGTATCGACAAGTCGAACGTGCGTTTCGTCATCCATGCGGACATTCCCAGAAGCATCGAGAGCTACTATCAGGAGACGGGCCGTGCAGGCAGGGATGGCGAGCCTGCCCGTTGCATCCTGCTGTTCTCGCCGGGCGACATACCGAAGGTGCGGTTCTTCATCGATGCCATGCTCGACGAAGAGGAGCGCTCCCGCTCCCTCGCCGGCCTGATGAAAGTCGTGGCGTTCGCTTCGTCGACCGTCTGCCGGCGGCAGGTGCTGCTCGACCATTTCGAAGAGAGCTATCCGAAGGAGAACTGCGCCTCCTGCGACGTCTGCCTCGGCACGCTGGAGGTCGTCGACTGCACGCTCGAGTCGAAGATGCTCCTGTCGGCCATCGTGCGCACCGATGCACGCTTCGGCGCCGGGCATATCGTCGACCTCCTCGTCGGCGGCGACACGAAGAGGATCAGGGAGTTCGGCCACGACCGCCTGAACGTCTACGGCGTCGGCAAGGGACACGACCGGACCTATTGGCGGCGCCTGATCGACGAGCTGGTGGTGCGCAAGGTGATCGCCAGGTCGGAAGGGCTTTATCCGGTCATCTACCTGCTCGATGGCGCGCTTGGAATCCTGAAGGGCGGCGACCGGGTGGAGATGGTCCGGGTCCTGGAAAAGCGGGCAGGGAAAGGGATTCCGAAAGGGTCAGGAACGATGGAGACGGAGGCCGACAGGGTGCTCTTCGACCGCTTCAGGGCTTTGCGCAAGAGCCTCGCCGACGAACAGGGGGTTCCGCCCTATGTGGTTTTCTCGGACCGCACGCTGCACGAGATGATCGCCCGAAGGCCGAAGAGCCGCGAAGAGATGCTCTCGATCGCCGGTGTGGGCGAAGTCAAGCTTGGCCGCTACGGCGGGCCTTTCCTCGATCTTATCACCGCGTCTGAAAAGGGCTGAAGAGGGCGTCACCGGAGGATGGCGGGGCAGAGCCTGAGCGACATCACGGCTGCGCCGGCCCCTGTTTCCGGTTGCGTTCGAGGAGCTCCTGCCAGTGGCGCTTCTGCAGGAAGCTGCCCTCCACATTTGACTCCATTTCGAGGAACAGGCTCCATGGCATGGCAAAGGAGAGCGTGTCGACCGGGAACATCCTCCGCACCGTGATGTCGGTCAGGCCGACGACCGCCCTCGGCCGATCCGACGAGCACTCCCTGAACGGGATGATGCCGATGTTCTGGCATGCGGCCGCGAACGGCGTGATGACGTTGTCCTGGCTGTTGCGGCCGTAGTTCGCCAGCACCACCAGCGCCGACAGCTGGTCCGGATTGACAAGCATCACGACCACTTTCGGGAGTTCGTCATCCTGGACGTCCTGCAGGGGACGGAAGAGGAGGTACTCCGAGGCGATATCGACCATCGGGAGCGATTCGACGAAGTCGTGTGCGATCTCCGGGGTCTTGAAATAGCGTTCGCCCTCATCGAGGTCGGGCATGCTCTTCAGGACGGCCATGCCGAACTCCGAGCGGCAGAACTCCGGGTTTCCGGTCGAAAGGAACGGTTCGATGCCGCCCGGGAAATTAACGTAGCAGTTTCCGAACCCGAGGCCCACCCCTCCGCCGGGGCATCCGAACGTCTTGCGGCTGAAGGCCGCTGTCCGGCCTTTGGTCGCGCTTTTAAGGAGCGCAACGACGCATCCGAAGGCTCCCTCGCTGAACTGCATCGCCCCTTCGGGCTTGTGGTCCGATTCGAGGATGGCGACAGGGGAGGAGGCGAGGCCGACAGCTTTTGCGATGGCGCTTTCCATGGCATTGGTCTCCGGGTAGTTATGGTTGGTTACGAGCGGTCATGAGAGAAGGATACGATACGCGGCAGTCCGAACAAAGCCTCTTTTGCCCCGGTGCCTGCCTGAACCTCAGGAGCAGAGCGGGCAGGCGGGGTCGCGGCGCACGGGAATCCTGCGGAACGACATCGTGAGTGCGTCGAAGGTGAGGAGGGCATCGGTGAGGAGCGTGCCGATGCCGAGGAGATGCTTGACCGCTTCGATGGCCTGTATGGAGCCGATCACGCCCGGAAGGGCGCCGAGCGGTCCCTGCGGCACGCCTCCGCGGGGTGCTCCGTCTTCGTGGAACACGCATCGGTAGCATGCGCTCCTGCCCGGCAGCACGGTCATCGTCTGGCCGTGGAAGTTGCGGATGCCGGCATGCGACCAGGCTTTGCCGGCACGGTGGCAGGCGCGGGCGATCAGGAACTTCGAGTCGAAGTTGTCCGTGGCGTCGATGACGAAGTCGTAGCGTGCAAGGATGCCGGGAGCGTTCTGTTCGTCCAGCCGGAACGGGTAAGGCTCGACGATGACCGAGGGATCGAGGGCGGCGATGCGCTCCAGGGCAGACCCGGTCTTCAGGCTGCCGAGCGAGGCCGTCGTGTGGAGGATCTGGCGCTGCAGGTTCGAGAGTTCCACCTGGTCGCCGTCCATGATCCCGAGCGTTCCGATGCCAGCCGCCGCGAGGTAGAAGGCTGCGGGCGAGCCGAGGCCGCCTGCGCCGATGACCAGCACCTTCGATGCGAGCAGCTTCTCCTGGCCCTGTTCGCCGATTTCGGGCAGGACGAGGTGGCGGGCGTAGCGCTGGCGCTGGAGGTCGTTCAGGGGCATCCGGCCTCCTCGGTGACGATCGGTCCGTTGAATGCCGGATCCCAGTTCTTGAAGACCGGCTCGAGTTCCTTCGAGCGCAGCGCGCGGCAGAACTCCTCGGCGCTCCGGTCATCGGAGACCTCGAACTGGCTTGTGCCGGCTCCCTCCGGGTCATGGTAGCCTCCGACCGTCGTGCGACTCGCGATGCTCATGCGGGTGATGCCGAGTCCGGCCATGCCGTCCCGGAACGCCGGGTTTTCCCGGGTGGAGAGGACAAGGTCCACGTCCGGCATGGCGATCCGGAATACGAAGATCATGCGAGCAAGGAACCGGTCGTCGACCGGCCATGCGGGCTGGTAGCCACCCTCCTGCGGCCTGATGCGCGGAAAGGATACCGACACTCCCGCTTTCCAGTAGCTCCGGCAGAGGTGCATGACGTGTCGAGCGAGGGCCGTGGCTTCGGCGACCGGTTCGGAAAGACCGAGCAGCGCACCGACGCCGATGCTCCGGATCCCGCCCTGCAGTGCGCGTTCCGGGGTTTCGAGCCTTTCGAGGAAGTCGCGCTTCGGCCCCCAGCGGTGCAGCTTGCCGTAGTTTTCGGGGTCGTAGGTCTCCTGGTAGATCGTGATGCCGGTGCAGCCGCACTCCGCCAGGCCGCGGTATTCTGCGACCGTCATGGGGAACGCCTCGACGGCAACGCGGGGCATGATCCCGGCAGCTCTCTCCACCGCTTGCCGGAGGTAATCGTATCCGGTTTCGATCGTCCGTTCGCCGGTCAGCAGCAGCACGTCGCCGATGCCGAGGGCTTTCATGGCGGCCAGCTCCCGCTTGATCTCATCCGGCTCGAGACGTCGGCGCGGCGATTTCCGGTCTGATGCGAAGCCACAGTATGCGCATCCGCTCGAGCAGTGGTTCGAGAGGTACAGCGGTGCGTAGAGCGAGACGATGCGGCCGAACCGGCGAAGGGTGGCTGCCTTCGCTTCGGATGCGAGCTGTTCCAGCGACGCCTCGCTCCTTCCGGAGAGGAGGGGGACGATCTCCGCCGACAGGCGCGTGTCGGTCAGCCATGCCGGCAGTGCGTTCATGGGGCGGTGCCGAGGAAAGAGGTCAGGGGGCTGGTGGCGACGGCCGTACCCGACCGGGGCATGACGCCGGCACGTTTCGCCCTGCGTCCGGCCTGCACGGCCTCCGCAAAAGCCGATGCCATCGCGGTCGGGTCGTTCGCGACGGCGATGGCACTGTTGACGAGCACGGCTGCGCATCCCATCTCCATGGCCGCGCAGGCTTCGGAAGGGGAGCGCAATCCCGCGTCCACGATGACCGGGATGCTGCTGTCGCGTATGATGATCTTCAGCATACCTGCCGTCGAAAGCCCCTGTCCGCTGCCGATGGCCGAACCGAGGGGCATGACCGAGGTGCAGCCGACATCTTCGAGCCGTTTGGCGAGCACCGGGTCTGCCGGGATGTAGGGCATGACGAGGAACCCTTCGGAGGCGAGGATGCGGCACGCCTCCCAGGTCTCGATCGGGTCGGGCATCAGGTGGTGCGGGTTGGGATGTATCTCGACCTTCACGAACGGACTACCGGAGAGCTCGCGCGAAATGTGCGCGGCCCGCACAGCCTCCCTGGCCGTCGCGGCGCCCGAGGTGTTCGGCATGAGGGTGATGCCTCCGATTTCGGAAAGCGGCCCGAAGAGGTCGTCTTCCGCCTGCTCGCGGTTGAAGCGCCGGAGCGCGACCGTCACGAGCCCGGTGCCTGATGCCCGGACGGCATCGAGCATCGCCCGCGTGCTGCTGAACTTGCCTGTTCCGAGGATCAGGCGGGACGAAAATTCATATGTGCCTAACTGCAGTGAATCCATGGGTCTCAATATGTAAATAACGGAGCGGCAGCTCAACCGCCACCGGCAAAAACAAGGACGTCCACCTGATCGTTCTCTTTCAGGAGCGACGTTTCACGATCCGCAGGGCGGACGATCTGCTCGTTCACCACGACGGCCACCGGCTGCTGCCCGGCGCCGGCGAGTGCAAGGATACCGGTGACCGTCGACCCATCGGGGATGTCGCGACGTTCACCGTTGAGGGTGATGGAAATCATCTTCATCAGGGTTCTTCCGGAATAGTTGCATGCGCCGTCAGGGGCTGCACAATATACATGTTCAACGCGATACCGCATGGCGGCCGCGCCGAATTTGTTGCTCGACCTCTTCAGCCTTCGATACCCATGAACAGGTCGGTGGTGAGGTAGCGCTCCCCGGTGCTCGGAATGATGGCGACGATGGTCTTGCCGGCTGCTTCGGGCCGTTTTGCGATCTGGATCGCCGCATGGACCGCAGCTCCGGAAGAGATGCCGCAGAGCACGCCTTCACGTGTGGCAAGCTCGCGCGCCGTCGAAATCGCGTCATCGCCGGAGACGGTCACGACGTCGTCGATGAGCGAAACTTCGAGTACGGCAGGAATGAATCCTGCCCCGATGCCCTGGATCCGGTGCGGGCCCGGCGCGCCTCCCGACAGCACCGGAGACTCCTCCGGCTCGACGGCTATGGATTTGAATCCGGGCTTGAGGGGCTTGATGAAGCGGGAAATACCGGTGATGGTGCCGCCCGTGCCGACGCCGGCGACGAGGTAGTCGGCGCGGCCTTCGGTGTCGCTCCAGATCTCCGGGCCGGTAGTGGCCTGGTGGATTCCCGGGTTGGCCTGGTTGTCGAACTGTGCCGGCATGAAGCAATCGGTTTCGCTTTCGACGATGCGCTCCGCCTCCTCGATGGCACCCCTCATTCCCTTCATGCCAGGGGTGAGCACCAGCTCTGCCCCCAGGTAGCGGAGCAGCTTGCGGCGCTCGATGCTCATGGTATCGGGCATGGTGAGCAGCAGCCGGTATCCCCGCTGGGCGCAGACGAAGGCTAGGGCGATGCCGGTGTTGCCGCTGGTCGGTTCGACGATGAGCGTTTTCGGGCCGATCCTGCCTTCGTTTTCGGCTGCCTTGATCATGGCTCGTCCGATCCTGTCCTTGACGCTGCCGAGAGGATTGAAGAATTCCAGCTTCAGCAGGATTTCGGCGCCGAGGCTTTCGGCCATGCGGTTCAGCCTGACCAGCGGCGTGCGGCCGATGGTATGCGTGATGTTCTGGAAATGTGCCATGGCATGTTCTCAGATGGTTGCGAGTGCGTTCATGAGATCCTCTTCCAGGTCCTCGGCGTTTTCGAGGCCGATCGACATTCGCACTAGGTCGTCGGTGCAGTGCCGGCGGCGACGCTCCTCAGGCGAAAGGGCGCCGAGGGTCATCTTTGCCGGAGAGGAGATGAGCGATTCGACCCCGCCGAGGCTGTCGGCAATGATGAAGAGCTTCGTGCCTTCGATCAGTTTTTTTGCTGCCGGGAAGCCCCCTTTCAGGGAGACGGTGAGCATGCCGCCGAACCCGCTCATCTGGCTCTTCGCCAGTTCGTGCTGCGGGTGGTCGGGGAGCCCGGGGTAGAACACTCGCCCGACGGCAGGATGGGCATCGAGGGCCCTGGCCAGGTGCATGGCGGTGGCTTCATGCTCCTTCATGCGGATCTTCAGGGTCTTGAGGCCACGAAGCACCAGCCAGCAATCCCATGGACCGGGTATGGCGCCGGCTGCACCTTGGTAGTTCCTGATGGCGCGGTGCAGCGCATCGTCAGAAGTCACGACCGCGCCTCCGATGACGTCGCTGTGGCCGCCGAGGTATTTGGTCGTGCTGTGCACGACGATATCGGCACCGAGTTCGAGCGGCCGCTGGAAATAGGGGCTCGGAAAGGTGTTGTCCACTGCGGTGACGATGCCGCGTTCCCTGGCTACCGAAGAGATCGCCCTGATGTCGGAGAGCTGCATCAGGGGGTTCGACGGGGTCTCCAGCCAGATCATCCGGGTGTTCGGCCGGATGCACTCGACATAGCTTTCGGCCGCTTCGCTCGGGGCGTAGGTGGTTTCGACTCCCCAGGGCCGCATGAGGTGCTCGAAGATGCGGTAGCTGCCGCCGTAGATGTCGTTGCCGGCGACGACGTGGTCGCCCGGCTTCAATACCTGCAGGGCGGCTGTGATCGCCGCCACACCGGAAGCGAACGCGATGCCGTGCCGGCCGTTTTCGAGCAGGGCCAGCGTTGACTCGAGCGCCGAACGGGTCGGGTTGCCTATCCTGGAATAGAAGAATTCGCGTCGGTGCTCCAGGTCCTCCCGTTCGAAGGTCGATGTCTGGTAGACCGGCACGGTGACGGCTCCGGTCGCGGGGTCGGGCGCCTGCCCGTCATGGATCGCAAGGGTTTCGAAATGCATTGTTCATCTTTCATTGGGTGTTCTGAAGGACAAGGTAACGAGAATCCGGCGGACATCCTTCATGCACCGGCTCCATTTCAGCGAACAGTTATTCTGCAGTTAAAAACGCCGGTTGCAGCCATCGGCGCTCTTTTCCTCTTTGTGGTGGCAGTAACAATTGTTACTATCCGGCCGGATCATTTCCAAACTATTGTCGACCCCTCGGGCACTTTTTCCTGCAGGAGGCGGGAAAGCCCTCACCAGGCCGCATTGTACCTCGTTTTGTTCCCCGACCGGTCGCCCAGGAAAGGGTACCGCATTTATGGTATTTTCATGGTATTAAGTTGCAGATGCGTCCGTTACGGGCTTTTTTGTTGCTGAGAGTCCTGCTGGCAGAACAGGTGATCGGACGCTTCCGGTCTCCCGAACCCGCCGGAGGCAATCGGCGACGTGGGTGAGAGGCTAAAACCGGGGTCTGCAAAACCATCGTTATCGCAAGTTCGAATCTTGCCGTCGCCGCCACATGAACGGTTAACGGCGTTGCCGCCAGCGGCGAAGTCCCGGTATTTCGAACGGAAAATCACGATGAAGATGTCGTACAGCGAACTCGATCACGCGGCGCTTGGAAAGGTGGGCATGATGCTCCAGAACCAGCCCGATTATTATGTCATGCGCCTCAAGGCGGTCGCAGGGGACCTCACGGTCCGCCAGCTTGCCCGCATCGCCGAAGTCGCCGAACAGTACGGGCGCGGGTTCGTGCATCTCTCCACGCGACAGGGTGTGGAGATCCATTACGTCCACCGGGACAACCTCGGGAAGGCAAAGGAGCTGCTTGCAGAGGCCGGTGTCGAGATGGGGGCCTGTGGACCGCGCGTCCGAAGCATCGTGGCCTGTCCGGGAGGCGAGACCTGCCGCTGGGGCGTGATCGACACCAAGGAGATGGCCCGCGAACTCGATGCCCGCTATTTCAAGCAGGAGATGCCCTCCAAGTTCAAGTTCGCGGTTACCGGATGCTCGAGCAACTGCACCAAGGCGAACGAGAACGACATCGGCATCAGGGGGGCTATCGAGCCTTTGTGGCTTGAGGATTCCTGCACCGACTGCGGCCTCTGCGTCAGCTTCTGTCCTGTCGGCGCCATCGCCCGCAAGGATACCGACGAAGCCGTCAGTTATGAAGCGGATGAGGATGCCTGCGTCAACTGCACCGTCTGCTCGTCGCTCTGCCCCTCCTCGGCATGGGTCGTCGGCAGGAAGGGGTACACGGTCTTCATCGGTGGCACCATGGGAAGGAAACCGCGATTCGCCTCCGTGCTGAAGAGGATCGTGGAGACCGAGGAGGAGGTTTACGCCCTCGTCGATGCGGCAGTCTCCTGCTACCGTGAGCATGGGAAGAAAAAGGAACGGTTCGGCCATACGATCGATCGTATCGGACTTGAAAACATCAGGGAGGAGATATTTGAAAAAGCAGTACAACACAGCCAGAAGCCTTGACGTGCGGGGGGTTTCCTGCCCCGTCAACGCCGTCAGGGTCAAGCAGGCCATCTCGGAGCTCGGCGACGAAGAGCTGATCGAGGTGCTCGTGGATGCCGGTGAATCGCTCATCCGGGTGGTGCAGTCAATCAACGATGCCGGCCACCGGATACTGAAGAGCCGTCAGCATGACGACGCGGTCGGCATCATCGTGGGAAGGAACAGGCCGACGATCCAACAGCAGAAGGTGAGGCCATGAGCAGGGAACGGGCAGAGGAACTGAACCGCCAGTGGAGCGGCATATCACCGGAAGAGGTGCTCCGCCTTGCCGCGGAGACCTTCGGCATCGAAGGCATCGCCTTTTCGACCAGTCTCGGGGTGGAGGACCAGCTCATCACCGATCTGCTGCATCGGCAAGGGCTCGATCTGCCGCTGTTCACCCTCGATACCGGCCGCCTGCCGCAGGAGACCTACGACCTGCTGGACGAGACGAGGCGTCGATACGGGGTGCGGATCGAGGTGCTGTTTCCGGAGGCCTCGTCGGTCGAGAGGATGGTGTCGCAGCATGGGCCGAACCTGTTTTACGAAAGCATCGACAAGCGCAAGGAGTGCTGCCGTGTCAGGAAGATCGAGCCGCTGAAGCGCAAGCTTTCGAAGCTGGATGCATGGATATGCGGGCTTCGGCGGGAGCAGTCGGTCACCCGCGTGGGGATCGGCGTCGTCGAATGGGATGAGAGTTTCGGGCTTTTCAAGATCAGTCCGCTCGTCGACGCGAGTGAAGCCGAGGTCTGGGAGTACGTCAGGGCGCACGGCGTTCCCTACAACCGCCTCCATGACCGCAGCTATCCCAGCATCGGCTGCGCTCCCTGCACCAGGGCCGTCGAACCAGGCGAGGATGTGCGTGCAGGACGCTGGTGGTGGGAACAGGCCGAACACCGAGAATGCGGTCTCCATCGACACCAGGAACAGTAACTACGGAACAGGGATTACATGGATCATCTTGACCAGCTTGAGGCGCAGAGCGTCTACATTCTAAGGGAAGCCTACCGCGAATTCAAGAGCCTCTGCATGCTCTGGTCGATCGGCAAGGACAGTACCGTGCTGCTCTGGCTTGCACGGAAGGCATTTTTCGGGCATGTGCCGATTCCGCTGGTGCATATCGACACCCATTTCAAGATCCCCGAGATGATCGCCTACCGGGACCGGATCGCGCTCGAGTGGAACCTGAACATGATCTACGGCGAGAACCGGGAAGCTGTCGAAAACCGGCAGACCTTTCCCGACGGCAACACCGACAGGATCACCTGCTGCCGCTACCTGAAGAGCGAGGCGCTGAAGCGGACCCTTTCGGGTGAGTGGCCGCGCTACCGCATGAACCATGAGCTCAAGCGCTACCAGCATGATGAACGGAACGAACCCTACACGGGGGTTATCGTCGGTGTCCGGGCAGATGAAGAGGGCAGCCGATCGAAGGAGCGCTACTTTTCTCCTCGCGACAGCGGCAACTCATGGGATGTAGGCGACCAGCCTCCGGAGTTCTGGAACCAGTTCAAGACCGATTTCGCCCCCGGTACGCATGTCCGCATCCATCCGCTCCTCGACTGGACCGAACTGAACATCTGGGAGTATATCGAACGGGAGGGCATCCCGATCGTCTCCCTCTATCTGAACCAGGGCGACGGCAGCCGCTACCGCTCGCTTGGCTGCGCGCCCTGCACCAACCCGATCGAATCCCCGTCGCAGACGATCGCCGAGATCATCGAAGAGCTGCGAAACGGAAGCCTGTCGGGCATCGCCGAACGTTCGGGCCGGGCCCAGGACAAGGAGGACGGGGGGCTCGAGACGCTGCGCCGGGATGGCTACATGTGAAATGGTCAGACATCTGTTGCGCGCGCCGATTGCTGCGTTGGGAGGTGCTCGAAATCCTCATGTACTCAAGTACATTCCGGTTTCTGCGCTCCTTCCGCCTTGCACTCGAACCGCTCACGAACGATGCCTGACCATTTCATGAACCTGAGTTACAACAATCGACAAGAAGTTACTGAACGCATGACCACACCAACCATCGAAAGGGCTGTCGCGACACACTCGAAGCCGCAGATGAACATCGTGATCGTCGGCCATGTCGACCATGGAAAGAGCACGGTCATCGGCAGGCTCCTCGCCGATACCGGATCGCTGCCGGACGGCAAGCTGGAATCGGTCCGGGAGTCGTGCCGGAGGAATTCGAAGCCTTTCGAATACGCCTTTCTGCTCGACGCGCTCAAGGATGAGCAGGCCCAGGGCATCACCATCGATACGGCGCGCTGCTTCTTCAAGACCGCGTTCCGGGACTACATCATCATCGACGCCCCCGGCCATATCGAGTTCCTGAAGAACATGATCACCGGAGCATCGAGGGCCGAGGCCGCACTGCTGGTGATCGACGCCCACGAAGGCATCCGCGAGAACTCGAAACGTCACGGACACATGGTTGCGATGCTCGGCGTCAGGCAGGTCACCGTACTGGTCAACAAGATGGACCTCGCCGGATACCGCCAGGCGGACTTCGAGGCGCTGAAGGCCGACTATACGGCCTACCTCAGGCAGATCGACGTCGAGCCGGTCAGCTTCATCCCGGTCAGCGCCCGCGAAGGGGAGAACATCACCACGGTATCCGCAGAAATGCCCTGGTACACGGGCCCGACGGTGCTCGAACAGCTCGATCTCTTCTCGAGCGGAGGCCAGCTCCAGGAGAAGCCGTTCCGGCTCCCGGTCCAGGACATCTACAAGTTCACCCAGTCCGGCGACGATCGCAGGATCGTGGCCGGGACGATCGAAACCGGCAGCCTCTCGGTCGGCGAGGAGGTTCTTTTCCTCCCGTCGGGCAAGCGTTCGGTGATCGCGTCGGTCGAATCGTTCAATACCCCTGCCAGGAGCACCGCGTCCGCAGGCGAGGCGACGGGATTCACCCTCTCCACCCAGATCTACATCAGGCCCGGCGAGCTCATGGTAAGGCCAACAGACCCTCAGCCGCAGGTGGGAACCCGCATCAGGGCAAACATCTTCTGGGTCGGCCGTACGCCGATGTCGCCTGAAAAGGAGTACAAGCTGAAGCTGGGAACGGCTCATGCCACGGTGAAGCTCGCCGGGATCGTCAGCACCCTCGACGCCTCTGACCTTCGCTACAGCCGGACGAAACAGCAGCTCGACAACCGTGATGTGGGCGAGTGCATCCTTGAAACCACCAGGCCGATCGCGTTCGACCTGGCCGCCGAAAACGAGGCAACCGGCCGTTTCGTCATCGTCGACAACTACGAGATCGCCGGCGGCGGTATCGTGCTCGAGAACCTCTCCGGTGGAGAAACCCTCCTGGAGCGACATATCAGGGAGCGGGAGAGCCACTGGGAGACCGGCAACGTGCTGACTTCGGACCGTGAAAGGGTCAACCGGCACCGGGCGAAGTTCATCGTGATCACCGGCAGGCCCTGGACCGGAAAGCGGGCCCTCGGCAGGGAGCTCGAAAGCATGCTCTTCAGGAACAGGTGCAGTACCTACTACCTCGGCATGGCGGCCATCGAACACGGCCTCGAGGCGGACCTCACCAAGCACGGGAACCATGCGGAGGAGAAGCTTCGCAGGATCGGCGAGCTGGCAAGGATCATGACCGATGCCGGGCAGATCTTCATCACGGCCGTCGACGACGCCGACGATTACGACATCGAGACCCTCAAGCGCCTGAACGAGCCGAACGAGATTCTGGTCGTGAACATCGGCAAAAACGATTTCTTCCGCACGAATCCCGACCTGCAGCTCGATTCCGTGGACGATTTCCCGGAAGCCGTCGACCTGATCGCACACCTGCTGATCTCGAAGGAGATCATCCACGACTACCAGATCTGACTTTCCAGGCACTGAAGAAACGGAAAAGGCCGGCGAACATCCCCTATGTCGCCGGCCTTTTCCGTTTTCTCCTTCTGGCTGCTGTTGAGCCTGTGGGATCAGATGTCGTACTCACCCGAGAACACTCTCACCCTGTCCAGCGTGATGAACACCTCGTCGCCTTTCACGAGCTGGAGGTTCTGCCAGGTCTCCCTCGGGATTTCAGCTTCGATGAGCTTGTCGAAACCCGATGTTTCGACCTCCAGGCCGATCTGTCCACCCATGAGCCTGATATCCCTGATGATGCCGACAAGGTCATTCTCGCCGCTTCGGATTCTGCTGATGCCGATTTCGTGGGGGCGGATGAAGGCCTGTCCGTTTTTGGCCTCATTCAGGTCGAGTTCGTGCTTGCCTTCGATCAGATGATCCCCGACCAGCACCTTGCCGTCATGCACCCGTCCGTGGAACACGTTCACATTCCCCAGGAAATTATAGACGAACGCGTTGGCCGGATGGTCGTAGACCTCCTGCGGAGAGCCCTGCTGCTCGATTTTTCCCTTGTTGATCACCACGATCCTGTCCGCGAGCTCGAGGGCCTCCTCCTGGTCGTGTGTCACGAAAATGCTTGTGACATGGATGTCGTCGTGCAGTTTCCGGAGCCAGCGCCGAAGCTCCTGGCGCACCTTGGCGTCGAGCGCCGAGAATGGTTCGTCGAGCAGCAGCACCTTCGGGTTCACGGCAAGCGCCCTGGCGAGGGCGACACGCTGGCGCTGACCGCCGGAGAGCTGTGAGGGATAGCGCTTGATCGCCCAGTCCATCTGTACCAGCTTGAGTAGGTGCTCGACCCGGTCGCGGATCTCGCTTTTCGAGGGGCGGACGGAAGAGGGCTGCACGTTGAGGCCGAAAGCCACGTTGTCGAACACGGTCAGCCTCCTGAACAGGGCGTAGTGCTGGAACACGAAACCCACGTTCTTTTCTCTCGCCGGCAGGTTCGTCGTATCCTTCTCTTCGAGGATGATGCTTCCTGCATCGGCGGTTTCCAGACCCGCGATGATCCGCAGCAGCGTCGTCTTGCCGCATCCCGAAGGGCCGAGGAGTGCGATGAGTTCTCCCGTACCGACGCTCAGGCTGATATCGTCGAGGGCCGTGTATCCCGGGAATCGCTTGGTGATATTCTTGATCTCGATGCTCATGGACGCTCAGGGTAGGATAGTTATTGGTTATGGACTCTTTTTTCCACCAGGGCCTTCACGGCGATGGTCGCGAGGGCCAGGAAAACCAGGATCGACGCGACGGCGAAAGAGGCGGTGTAGTTGTATTCGCTGTAGAGGATTTCCACGTGCAGCGGGATGGTGTTGGTCATGCCGCGGATGTGTCCCGACACGACGGAGACGGCGCCGAATTCCCCGATGGAACGTGCCGTGCAGAGGATCATGCCGTACATCAGGCCCCAGCGTATGTTCGGCAGGGTGATGATCCGGAACGTCTGCCATCCTTTCGCCCCGAGGGTTATGGCAGCCTCCTCCTCCTCCCGTCCCTGCGACTCCATGAGAGGGATCAGCTCCCTTGCGATGAACGGGAACGTGACGAAAAGGGTGGCGATGACGATGCCCGGTGTGGAGAAGATGATCTTGATGCCGTGATCCCCGAGCCATGAGCCCAGTGACGTCCGGCTTCCGGCAAGGAGAACGAAGATCAGTCCCGCGATGACCGGAGAAACGGCGAACGGCAGGTCGAGCAGGCTGATGAGCAGGGTTTTGCCCCTGAAGGAGAACTTGGTTATTGCCCATGCGGCCGTGACACCGAACACGGCGTTCAACGGCACCACGATGGCCGCGGTCAGCAGGGTGAGCTTGACCGCCGAGATGGCGATGGGATCACGGATCGCTTCGAGGTAGAGTGCGGTCCCTTTCTGGAATGCCTGGGCGAACACGAGCCCGAGCGGCAGGAAGATGAATCCGGCAAAGAACAGGAAGGTCAGCAGGATGAGGATGAGCTGCACCGCAGGATGATCGTTCCTGTTCGGATTCGTGATGATGAGTGCTTCCTGGGTATGGTTCGTCTGCATGGTTGCTGAAGATGGTTTACTGGTAGGCTTTCTGCTGCCAGCGCTGGATGCCGTTGAGGACGAGCAGCATCGTGAAGGAGATCAGGAGCAGCACGAAAGCCACAGCCGAGGCGCCGTCGTAATCGAACTGGTCGAGTTTGGTCATGATCATCAGCGGAGCGATTTCGGTCTTGAACGGCAGGTTTCCGGCGATGAAGATGACTGAACCGTACTCCCCGATAGCGCGTGCAAAGGCGAGGGTCACTCCCGTCAGCAGCGCGGGAAAGAGGTGGGGGAGCAGGATTTTGCGGAACGTCTGCCAGCGGTTTGCGCCCAGGCTCTGGGCGGACTCCTCCATCTCAGGTTCGAGTTCGGACAGCACCGGCTGGACCGTCCGGACCACGAAGGGGAACCCGATGAAGATCAGGGCCACGACGATGCCGGATGGAGCGTTGATGAGCTGGATGTCGGCTTTTGCAAGGATCTGACCGATCCACCCGACCGGGGAGTAGAGGGTGGCGAAGCAGATGCCCGCCACGGCTGTCGGCAGGGCGAACGGGAGGTCGACAAGCGCATCGAGCACCTTCCTTCCCGGAAACCGGTAGCGGACGAGGGTCCAGGCGGTGAGGAATCCGGCGACTGCGTTGAAGATCGCTGCAACCAGCGCGGTCGAAAGGCTCAGCCGGTAGGATGCGAGCACCCTCGGCGAGGTGACCGTACTGATGAATGCCTGCGGGTCCATCCTGAACGCGCCGAACACGAGGGTGCTCAGCGGGACGATGACGATGGCTGACAGGTAGAATACCGTGTAACCCATCGAGAGCCCGAATCCGGGCAGGATATGTCGTTTTTTACGGCTGAAAGGCGGCATCTGAAGTTGTACATGGAGACCGCAGGGAAAACGGGGGGAGGAGGCTTGCCCCGTTTTCCGGTCCTGAGGATTTTCTGCGGTTCAGTGTGATTGAAAAGCGGTCAGGGCGTATAGATCTGGTCGAAGGTGCCGCCGTCGTTGAAGTGCGCCTTCTGCGCTTGGCGCCAGGTTCCGAAAAGCTCCTTCACCGTGAAGAGCTTGATGTCAGGGAACTGCGAGGCATATTTCTTGTATGCGGCAGCGCTTCTGGGCCTGTAGGAATTCTGGGCGATGATCTCCTGCGCCTGCGGCGTGTACAGGAAGTTCAGGTACGCTTCGGCCACTTTCCTGGTGCCGTGTTTTTCGACATTCTTGTCGACCACCGCGACGGGGGGTTCAGCCAGGATGCTGACCGGAGGAGCCACGATCTCGAACTTGTCCGAACCGAACTCCTTCAGGATCAGGTGCGCTTCGTTCTCCCAGGCGATCAGCACGTCGCCGAGGCCGCGCTGGCTGAAGGTGAGGGTCGATCCGCGGGCGCCGGTGTCAAGCACGGGCACGTTCTTGTAGAGCGCCTTGACGAAGGCCTTGGCCTGCTCCGCCGACTTGGTCTGCTTCTGCTTGTATCCCCATGCGGCCAGGTAGTTCCAGCGTGCCCCTCCCGAGGTCTTCGGGTTCGGCGTGATGACCGAGATGCCCGGCTTCACCAGGTCGTCCCAGTTCTTGATCCCTTTAGGATTGCCTTTGCGAACGACGAAGACGATGGTGGAGGTGTAGGGAGTGCTGTTCTGCGGAAGCTTCTGCTGCCAGTTGGTCGAGAGGAGCTTGGTGTCGGCGATGGCATCGATGTCGTAGGCGAGCGCCAGGGTGACGACGTCGGCTTCAAGACCGTCGATGACGGCACGCGCCTGCTTGCCTGAGCCGCCGTGTGACTGGTTGATCGTGACGGTCTGGCCGGTTTTCTGTTTCCAGTAGCTGGCGAATGAGGCGTTTTCACTCTGGTAGAGCTCCCTGGTCGGATCATACGAGACGTTCAGCAGGGTGATGTTTGCCGGCGCCGCTGCGTGGGCGGCAGTGCCGAGCAGGCTCGAGAAGAGGACGATGCCTGCAGTCAGGCGGGATGCTTTTATTTCAAAATGTTTCATGGTGAGATTGATTTCAGTTGACAAAAAGTTTTCGTAAAAGAAAAACCGGCTCTCTGACAGGACAGGAACCGGCGGATGCGAGACTCTGTGAAGCCTCGGACGCATATGCCGGACAGTTTATGTTTCGTCGGTGACCCGACAGATGGCTCCCTGGCAAAAGCGCGCTTGACGTTCGTTCTTGTCTGTCATGTTCGTATCGTCAGGTGGACTGGTGGTAAAAAAAGGTTCTTCAGGGAATAATCCTTCATCCATACCATGTAAATACCTCAAATATGGTACTGGAGTGTTAGCCCTATCAGGTGATGAACAGGGTAGAGTGCTGTTTTGCCATGTCGGCGACGATCCTCTCTTCAGGTGTGGCAGCCCCTCTTTTTGCCGGTGCCTGGCTAAGAAACGCAAACAGCCTGGAGAACACATTCCGACTGGTGCTCCGGAGTGGCGACCGCCCGGTTTTGACGACCGGCGCTGATGCAGCCGAAGCGACATGCTTGCCGAGTGACGTATGCGACAGTTCGTGTGCCATGTGTACCATGTTTTGATGATCTTCGCCGGAATGCCCTTACATCTGCAAGTTCATCAATAACAGGCATCCGTGAAATCCCGCGTATCCGGTATTTTGTCTACCGCAAAAGGGTTACCCTTTCGCTGTCGCGCAGGAGTGCCGGCCTTTGCCGTTCATGATATTTGTCCGGGGGGGTATAAGGGAAAGTGGTCGCCTCAGAAGAGTAATGCTGCCGACGTATTCGATTTCTCTCTTTCCTGTCATCCTGAGCAAAGCGAAGAAAAGTATCCACTCTTCTCAACAAACCCGGCAGCGCCGGTTTCAGAGTGGCAGCGAGGAGATCTTTGCGTAAGGAAAACCCGAAAGAGAAGGCTGCCTCGGTATTGCTTCCGGGACAGCCTCGTCCAGGTATCGTTCAGATGGAGACCGCTTCGTTCTCGAACTGGTAGAGGAGGGTCGACAGGTAACGCTCGCCGGTATCCGGCAGGATCACCACGATCTTCTTGCCTTCGTTCTCTTCGCGCAGGGCAAGCTGCAGGGCCGCCCATACCGCC
>CAIYTH010000046.1 GCA_903929135.1 uncultured Chlorobiales bacterium | reverse complement strand
TCAAAGACTGACAAGGAAAGGGAAAAGGAAAATTCCGCGATAGCTCAATGGTAGAGCATTCGGCTGTTAACCGAAGGGTTGTAGGTTCGAATCCTACTCGCGGAGCCAGTTCAAGAGAGTAAGCATTCGGCTGTTATCCCGACTTGTCGGGATGTAGGTTCGAATCCTACTCGCGGAGCCAAGTTAAGAGAGTAAGTATTCGGCTGTTATCCCGACTCGTCGGGATGTAGGTTCGAATCCTGCTTGCAGAGCATAAAAAAGGAAGTACTTGAGTATGCGGTGCTTCCTTTTTTTATTTATACCCCCTATCATCCGGCAGCGCCAATGTCTTCCAACGATTCCGGCACATGCAGCCTGTACATCCTGAAGTCGGAAATTTCGGACCGCTATTATGTTGGAATATCGTCAGATCCAGTGCGGAGGCTGCTTTTTCACAATTCGATAGAGCATGGTTTTACATCTCGTTACCGGCCATGGTCACTTGCTCATGTACAGGTGTTTTTATCAAAATCAGATGCCCTGCGTGCCGAAAAGACCGTAAAGAGCTGGAAGAGCAGAAAAATGATTGTAGAATTTATAAAAGGCGAGCGGTCTGTTTGATCACTGATGCGGTGCTTCCTTTTTTTATTTGTGCCCGTTCCCGCCTCCTGTTTCCGTCGATGTACCCGCAGTTTGATCTGGCAGGACCATACCAACACGTTGTCGGAGAATACGCCTGTGAAACGAGCTCTTTTTATCCTGGTGATCGGGGCGCTTGCCGCCTGCTCGCCCCGCAATGTGAAAACACCGCCCCAGAACGTTCCGCTGCTCGGGACGTGGTGGCGCGTCGTCGAGGTTGATGGACAACGTGCCGATTTCGTGGTCGGCCAGAAGATCGACTTCTACATCACGCTGTCGAAACAAGGGAGGCTGACCGGGTCCGGGGGGTGCAACCACCTCGACGCGACCTTCGTCCAGTCAGGCCGGAACCTCCGTTTCGGGCGGATAGCCACAACACGGATGGCCTGTTCGCCGGAGATCATGGTTCGTGAACGGGCGTTCGTCGAGGCGCTTCGCAACACCGACGCCTATGACCAGGAGGAACGCGAACTGAAGTTTTACGACCGCTCCATGCATACCCTGCTTCGGTTTACGGCAGTCAGGAGGCCCTGAACAGCCCGGAACGGGAGGGCAGGGCTGTTGCACAATAGAGTTGCACTCGGAAGAGAATTTCCTATATTAAGTCAATTGACGATTCAATCGCCCAATACTGTACGGAACCTTGTATGAACAAACGCAACAACATGCTGCTCCTTCCCCTTCCGGGGCTATCAGGCTTGCGGGCACTGAGTGGGGGCGTATTGCGGTTCATGCCGTAGATGTTCGGGATTACCGTTTCAAAGCCGCCAGCCACTCAGGTTAGGTGGCTTTTTTCGTTTCAGGGGATGTTCAGTAGAGCGTAAAAAACAAGAGGCAGTCATCATGAAGAGGATGAATTATCAGAAGTATGCAGCCTATCCGACGGTCGATATTCCCGTCAGGACGTGGCCCGACAAGAGGATCACCAAAGCACCGATCTGGTGCAGCGTCGACCTGCGCGACGGCAACCAGGCGTTGCCGGTTCCAATGAGCGTCGACGAGAAGGTCGCCATGTTCAGGCTGCTCGTCTCCATTGGATTCAAGGAGATCGAAGTCGGGTTCCCGTCGGCGTCGGCTACCGAATTCGCTTTCGTGCGCAAGCTGATCGAAGAGAAGGTGATCCCGGAAGATGTCACCATCCAGGTGCTGACGCAGGCACGGGAGCACCTCATCCGGAGGACGTTCGAGTCGATCCGGGGGGCGAAAAACGCCATTGTCCACCTCTATAACTCGACCTCGCGCCAGCAGCGTGACGTTGTTTTCCGCATGGGCAGGGAGGAGATCAGGACGATCGCCGTGACGGGCACCCGCCTGGTGAGGCAGCTGAAGGAGGAGAGCGGCAACCCGGCGGGCATCCGCTTCGAATACAGTCCCGAAAGCTTCACCGGCACCGAGCTGGACTACGCGCTCGAGGTGTGCCATGCGGTCATGGACGCCTGGGGGGCGTCGGCCGACAACAAGGTGATCCTGAACCTTCCGTCGACGGTGGAACTCTCTACGCCGAACATCTACGCCGACCGCATCGAGTGGTTCTGCAGGCATATCGCGAACCGTGACGCGGCCATCATCAGCGTGCATGCACACAACGACCGCGGAACCGCCGTCGCCACCTCCGAACTGGCTCTCATGGCAGGTGCGGACCGTATCGAAGGGGCGCTGTTCGGCAACGGCGAGCGCTGTGGCAACATGGATATCGTGACCATGGCCCTGAACATGCTGACGCAGGGGATCGATCCGAAGCTCGATTTTTCCGATATGCCGCTGATCAGGGAGACCTATCGCCGCTGCACGCGCATGGATGTGCACGCGCGCCATCCGTATGCCGGCGAACTGGTCTACACGGCATTCTCCGGTTCACACCAGGACGCCATCAGCAAGGGGATGAAAATCCACAAGCTTTCGGCCGAAGGCATCTGGGACGTGCCCTACCTGCCGATCGACCCGCAGGACGTCGGGTGCACCTACGAGGCAATCGTCAGGATCAACAGCCAGTCGGGCAAGGGCGGCATCGCCTATGTGCTCGACAAGGAGTATGGCATCCAGATCCCGAAATGGATGCAGCCCGATTTCGGAGCGGCCGTCCAGGAGGTTGCCGACCGGACCGGTGAAGAGCTTTCACCAGAGCAGATCCACGAACTGTTCCAGAGCGCCTACATCGGCATCCGCGAGCCTTATGCGCTCAGGAAGTGCAATATCAGCTGGGAAGATGCCGATCCGGAGGCCAACGACGAAGTGGCGACGATCATCAGCTGCACGGTCCATTCTCCGCAAGGGGAGCTCGTGTTCAAGGCTAAGGGCAATGGCCCCCTCGACGCCTTCGTACGGGGCATGGTGAGCCAGACCGGGATCGATTTCCATGTGGACGAGTATGCCGAGCACGCCATCGGGCACAGCTCGGACGCCCTTGCCATCGGCTATATCAGGATTTCAAGCTCCGAAGGCCATCTTGCGTGCGGTTCCGGCATCGATTCGAACATCAGCCTCGCCTCCATCAAGGCCATTGTCAGCGCGCTGAACCGCCTGCGCTGACCTGCATGCCACGGCGGCCTCCTCTTTGCTGAGGCCGCCCGTTGCAACGTTTTATACTCCATCCTGATTTTCCATATCTGTCGGCAAGTCTATCATTGGGAAGAAACCTTATCCGCTCGACAGATGCAGGATGCCTCATCTCGACCCGCCCGGATCCGCCTGAGCGCTCCGCCCGTCCGTGAACCGGCAGTGCAGTCATGCGGCATCTTCTCCCTGGCCGCAGTGATTCCGCTGCTGTTGATGCTCCTGCTTCAAGGGTGCTCCGACAGCAACCGCTCCGGGAAGCTGCAGGTCGTCACCTCCATCGAACCGCTCGCCTATTTCGTCGAGAGGATAGGCGGGGAACGGGTTTCCGTATCGGTCATGGTGCCTCCGGGCGGCGACCCGCACAGCTATGAGCCGACCCCGAGGCAGATGGTCCGGCTCGGATCGGCGGCGATGTTCGTCAAGGCGGGGTCCGGTGTCGAGTTCGAGCTCAACTGGATGCCCCGTTTCCTCGAACTCAACAGGGGGCTCAGGATATGCGACGCGTCGTCAGGGGTGCAGCTGATTCCGATGTCGCATGACGGCGACGTTTACGGAGCCGGGCACTCCCATGGACGATACGATCCCCATTTCTGGCTTTCGCCTGAAAACGCACGTTTGATTGCCGCCAACATCGAGCGGTCGCTTGCAATGGCAGATCCTTCACACCGGGCCGTTTACGCAGCGAACCGTTCGGCGCTCGACAAAGAGCTTCTGGCGCTCGAGGGGGAACTGCAACGGCGGCTTTCCGGAGTGGCGAACCGCAGGTTCATCGTGTTCCACCCGGCATGGGGGTATTACGCCCGGGACTTCGGCCTGCAGCAACTGGCGGTCGAACAGGAGGGAAAGAGCGTGACACCGGTCCAGATGGTGCGGGTGATCGAGGCGGCTCGTGCTCACAACATACGCATCGTGTTCGTTTCGCCGCAGTTCAGCAGCGTGCAAGCGGATGCCATCGCAAGGGACATCGGCGGGAAGACGGTGCTGATCGACCCGCTTTCGAGGGATTACCAGAACAACCTCAGACGCGCGACAGCGGCGTTCGCCGGGAGGATGCCATGAAGAGCCCGGTTATCTGCTGTGACCGGCTCGGGGTGACGCTCGGAGGCATGAAGGTGCTCGACGCGCTCTCCCTCACGGTCTATGAAGGGGACTACCTTGCGGTGCTCGGCCCGAATGGCGGAGGAAAAACCACGTTGCTCAGGGTCATCCTCGGGCTCGAAAAGCCCTCATCCGGCAATGTCACGATTTTCGGCGAGCCTCCGGGCATGGCTCCCGGCCGGATCGGGTATGTTCCCCAGAGGCTGTTCTTCGACCGGGATTTTCCGATCAGCGTCCGGGAGGTCGTGATGATGGGGCGTCTCCCGAAGCGGCGGCTGATGCAGCGCTACGGCCGGCTCGACCGGGAGATGGCGGACGAAGCCATCGAGACGGTCGGCCTGACCCGTCTGAAGAACAGCCGCATCGGCACCCTCTCCGGCGGCGAGCTCCAGCGCACCCTGATCGCCCGTGCCCTCGCCGGCGAACCGGACCTGCTGCTGCTCGACGAGCCGACGGCAAGCGTCGACCCGGACATGAAGACCACGATCTACGACCTCCTCGACAGGCTCAGGGAGCGTCACACGATCGTGCTCGTCACGCACGACACCGGTACGGTAGGACGCAGCGTATCACGGGTCGCCTGCCTGAACTGCACGCTCGACTGGGTCGGGCCGTCCTCATCGCTCGGCACGGCATCCCTCGAAAGCCTGTACCACCATCCGGTAGAGGTCGTGCTGCACAACCATGGCCATGACGGGCCAAACGAACCGACCGACAGCTATGCCTGACATCCTGCACTTCGAATTCATGCGCAACGCCATCATGGCGGCGCTCCTGTCGAGCATCGCCTGCGGAATCATCGGCACCTACGTCGTGGTCCGCAGGATCGGCTCCATCAGCGGCGGTATCGCACACACCGCTTTCGGCGGCATCGGGCTCGGCTACTACCTCGGCGTCAATCCGCTGCTCGGGATCATTCCCTTCAGCCTCCTTGCGGCCATCGGCATCGGCCTGCTCACCCGCAAGGCGAAGGTCGCCGAAGACACGGCCATCGGCGCATTCTGGGCGACAGGCATGGCCATCGGCGTGATCCTGATCGGCCTGACGCCTGGCTACGCCCCGAACCTCTTCAGCTACCTGTTCGGCAACATCCTGACGGTGCCGGCCTCCGACCTGCAGCTCATACTGCTGCTCGACATCCTGATCGGGGCGGTGGTCTGGCTGTTCAGCAAGGAGTTCCTCGCCGTATCCTTCGACGAGGAGTACGCCAGGGTATCGGGCCTGAAGACGCTCGCGCTCGACCTGCTCATGCTCTGCCTGATCGCGCTCACCGTGGTCATCATGGTCAGGGTTGCGGGTATCGTCATGGTCATCGCCCTGCTGACCATACCCGCAGCCGTGGCGAGGATGTTCAGCCGCACCCTGCAGGGCATGATGGCGCTCGCCGTCTCGCTTTCCATCGCCTTCAACCTTGCGGGCCTCTGGCTCTCCTGGGTGTTCGACGTGGCATCCGGCGCGACGGTCATCCTCGTCGCAGCCCTCGTGTTTCTCGCTACCGGCGCAACAGCGGCCCTTGCAGGACGGCGGAAGCGCTGATCCGCTCTGCCTGGCTGCTTCCGGCCGCATTTGGGAATGACGTCAAATTGTTACATTGCCTTTACGCGAAACCCGTTCATTCAAATCAGCCTGCATTATGAAGCCGTTGTACTACATCCTTGCTGCAGCCCTGTCGATCCTGTTGTCCATCTACGTGTTCATCTTCGGTACGGGCGCCAACAGCCAGCTCATTGCGATCTTCATCGGTCTCTGGGCTCCCACGATCATCAGTCTCGGGGTGTTCAACATCCTCATGAACATCCACGACGAGATGTGCTGCGCCCACAAGCGCATCGAAGACCGGCAGACCTGCCACAGCGACCACTGACAGGATCGGCATGCAGGCAATCCTGAACAGCCCAGCCATGATGGAGTCCCGGTGAAAGGGGTGCTTCTGGTCGGTATCGGCGGATTCGCAGGTTCGGTGTTCCGCTACCTTGTCGCGCTTGTCGTTCCCTTTTCGGCAGGCAGCTTTCCCTTTGCCACCTTCGCCGTCAACCTTGTCGGCTCCTTCATTATCGGTTTCGTGAGCGAACTGGCGCTCTCAACGACCATCATCTCCCCCGACACCCGCCTGCTGCTGACGACCGGGTTCTGCGGCGGATTGACCACCTTCTCGACAGCCATGAATGAAACCATGGGGCTGGCAAGGGACGGCCAGGCGCTATATGCCAGCATGTACGTCGCGGGCAGCATCTTCGGCGGCATGGCCTGCCTGTTTACCGGAACGCTTTGCGCAAAACTCTGGCAATGATGAACTTCATCGACCGCGAACTGCTCAGGATATTCATCGGTGAGCAGGAGAAATTCCAGCACCGGCCCATTTACGAGCTTCTGGTCGGCAAGGCTCTCGAGCACGGTATGGCCGGAGCGACCGTGTTCCGTGGCCTGCTCTCCTACGGTCTCCACCACAAGGTGCACTCGGCAAAGATCCTCGAGCTTGCCGGAGACCTGCCGATGGTGGTCGAGATCGTCGACAGCACCGAAAAGATCGAGGGCTTCCTGCCGGTCGTCGAGTCGCTGCTCGAAGATGCGGGAGCCAAGTCGCTGGTGACGCGGGAGGCGGTGAAGCAGTGGAGCACTTAGTTCCTCGGGAGTGCCGAGTCCCCAGATCGTCAACTGTTGATTTCGGGGCGCGTCATCCTGAACGAAGCGCAGCGCAGCGAAGGATCCATCTCCGCATGGATTCATCGCCCGACTTTGTCGGACTCAGAATGACAGGTGAAAAAGCAGGTAGAATGAGTAACATAAACAAACACGAAAGGGAGGCCGTTGAGCCTCCCTTTTGGTCTTGTGTCGTGCCGGAAATTACTTGTTCGCGGCGACGAGGGCGTTGTAGTTCGCCTTGACGGTCTTGTCGAGGTCTTCGTCCGTGTGCACGTAGCTGGTGAACATGGCCTCGAACTGCGACGGGGCGAGGTAGATGCCCTGGTCGAGCATCGAGTGGAAGTACCTGCCGTACTTGGCGGCATCGGCCGTGATGGCGCTCTTGTAGTCGACGACCGGGGTTTCCGTGAAGAAGAGGCAGGCCATGGAGCCGACACGGTTCTGCACGTAGTTCAGGCCGAGCTTCTGCATGTTGTCCCTGAATCCGGCTTCGAGGAACGCCCCCTTCCTTTCGAGTTCCGGGTACGGATTCTCTTCGATCAGGATTTTCAGGGTTTCGAGTCCTGCGGTCAGGGCGAGCGGGTTGCCCGAGAGGGTGCCTGCCTGGTAGACGGAGCCCAGCGGAGCCACGTTCTCCATGATCTCGCGCTTGCCGCCGAATGCGCCGACCGGGAGGCCGCCGCCGATGATCTTGCCCATGGTGGTCAGGTCGGGGGTCACGCCGTAGAGCTCCTGTGCGCCGCCGAGGGCCACACGGAATCCGCACATGACCTCGTCGAAGATCAGCACGATGCCTTCTTTGGTGCAGAGTTCGCGAAGGGCGACGAGGAACTCCTTCTTCGCAGGGATGACGCCGGTGTTGCCGGCGACCGGCTCGATGATGATGGCCGCGATCTGGCCTTTGTTCTCGTTGACGAGCAGCTTGACCGATTCGATGTCGTTGTAGGTGGCGTTCAGGGTGTCGTTCGCCGTGCCTTTGGTCACGCCGGGGCTGTCGGGGTCGCCGAGGGTGAGCACGCCGGAACCGGCCTTGATCAGGAAGCTGTCGCCGTGGCCGTGGTAGCAGCCCTCGAATTTGATGATCTTGTCACGCTTGGTATAGCCGCGGGCGAGACGGACGGCCGACATGGTGGCCTCGGTGCCGCTGTTGACCATGCGGACCATCTCGAGCGATGGCACGACCTTGCAGAGCAGTTCGGCGATCTCGATCTCGATCTCGATCGGGGTGCCGAAGCTGGTGCCGATGTTCCTCAGGGTGTACTCGATCGCTGCGGTCAGGCGAGGGTGCATGCTGCCGAGGATGACCGGGCCCCACGATCCGACATAATCCAGGTAGGTGTTGCCGTCGACGTCGGTCATATAGGCGCCTTTGCCCTTGGCCATGAAGATGGGGGTGCCGCCGACGGATTTGAAGGCGCGGACCGGAGAGTTGACGCCGCCGGGAATGAACTTCTTGGCTTTCTCGAAGAGTTCAGCAGATCTGGTGAGTTGAGGCATGTCGGGTCGATCGGTTTGTATTATCGGAAGAGATGCTGTTGAAAATATCTGGTCAAGATAGAAAATAGTCCAGAAGATTGAAAGCCTGAGGGCGGTTGATGCGGGTCATACGGTCAGGATGCGCGAGACGACATCGAGATGCTTGCGGTGCGGCATTCGATCCAGATGCCGGGAGCAGTACTCCTGCAGGAGATCGCAGACCGCCGCGACCTCCTCCTGTGGCGAGCCCTGGGTCGAAACGCCTTTGGTTGCGATTTCACGGATGAGCAGGAAACGGCTTGCCGGCACCGCCTGCAACTGGACGCCGTATGAGGTTGCGGTTCCGGGAAGGGCGAAGCCTCCTGGGTCATGCACGAAATGAAGCTCTTCGAGGCCTTCGATCGACTGGAGGAGTTCCCGGCCGCTGAAAACGCAGCGATCGATCGACGGTGCGAAGCCGAGCACGCCGACCAGCCTCAGGAGGAACCCGGCCAGCACAGGCAGGAAATTCTCCTGCTCGGCGCACAGCCGTTCGATCGTCGAGCTGAGCAGCGTGAAGAGCGGCAGGTTCTTCTCCTCCGGGCCGGACGAGTGGCGCGCCAGGTCGAGCACCCGGTAGAGCACGCCGAACCGGTCGAGGTCAGGCGCCTGCGACAGGGGACTGAGCACCAGGCTCGCGTCGCTGGCCAGCTGGATGTCGCGCGTGCTCCGCTTGTAGATGACCGCGTCGACGATGTTTCCCACGGTGAACAGCCCGCTCAGCCGGCTTTTCGGGTTCCGCCCGGCCTTCAGGATCACGGAGAGCTGCCCGAACTCCCTGGTCATGAGCAGGCAGATCTTCGACTGGTCCCTGTACTTGAGCTCACGGAGTACGACCGCGCGTGTTTTTACGATCATCCGGGAAACTTTTTTTTAAAAATAAATATACTTATATACGACAACCTTTATGTTCCGGCGTTTGCCGCCGGTACACACAACGGACAACATCAACACTCAGCAATAGATTCTTAACGGAGGAAAAGAGTATGCCTACCTATCAGTATCGCTGCAGCAGCTGCGGTTTTGAATATGAAGTGTTCCAGCGCATGAGCGATGACGCCCTGACCACCTGCACCGAGTGCGGCAAGGAGACGTTTGAGCGTGTCATCAGCGCGTCCGGCGGATTCGTGCTCAAGGGCTCCGGCTTCTACGGCACCGATTATTGCGGCAGCAAATCGCCATCCAAAGGTTCCGAGTCCGGCGGCGCTTGCTCCACCTGCCCGCACGCGAAGTGACGTTTCTGCCGGCAGGAGCGGTATCAGCATAGATTCATGAAGCCTTCCCTTGCCGGAAGGCTTTCCTTTTTTACTTGAACGTCGGGATCTCCTGTTCCCTCCACCGGAAACCGGGCAGGTCGATACCCTTGTCCTCTTTCATGCGGTTGGGATACTGCTTGCCGAGTGAGTTGCCGGTCGTCCGTATCCTGCTCAGCTTTCCCTCCTTGAAAAACATGCGCATCACATCGCCGCTCGTGAAGTTGACGCCCGACGGCTGGTCCTGGTCGTCATAGATGCGGTACAGGCTCCGGGCCTTCGACGTCAACGTCACTCCGGTCAGGTGAGACGCGTCGTCGATCGTGACAACCATATGGTCGCCGCTCATCTGGTTGTACTGCGGCTTTCCGGTCGAAAGGCTGTCCCTCGAGGCGAAGAATGCGCTGCCGTGCACCTGGACTTCGTCGACCTGACTGTTGCCGTTGACCTCCTTGGTGTGCACCCGGATGATGTCTCCGCTGAGCTGCCGTCCACGCTGCCAGGCTATGGCGTTGTCGTACAGCCAGAGCTCGTCCTTCTTCTGGTTGAAGACCGACCGGTTCGATCTGGCGATCAGGCTGTCCTTGATGATCAGTCCCCGGACATTGCCCACGACTTCCCCCGCCTCTTCGCCGGGGTAGTAGACGCCCTTGTCTCCGTAGATTTCGAGCTTCTTGCTCCTGATGTGGATGTTGCCCTCGAGGTTGATGCGGTCGCCATCCGGAAACTCCACCGCATGGTCGCATCTGAGTGTCATGTCCCCCTGCACGAAGACCACGCTTCCGGTCGCCGACCGGAACGGCTCGACTTTTCCCGATGATTCGGGAGTCTCTCCTCCCTGGACGGTGTCGGCGTGTTCAAGTACCGTTTTCTTTTTCTCTGCCGAGGCCGTATTATCCGTCAGACCGGGAGTGCGGAAAGCCAGCAGCGCAAGGATGCCCAGCAGTGCGAATGCGATCGGTCGGCCTGTTCTCTTCATGCGAGCTTTTCCAAGGGTTGTCGTGTTGTCGTTCAATGTACTAAAACCTGTCGGCTGTGAAAAAAATAGTGTTGATCGCGCAGGGGCGCTTCGGATTCCTGAAAGTGGCATCCCTCTTCGCCCCGCTTGAAAAAAACGGGCTGGTCGAACCGGTGCCGGTACTCGTCGTCCGCGATGGGGAGCATGGGGAGACGGAGTCCCTGGTGCCCGCTTTCGGCCTCGAAGGGCGGCTCCGCAGAGTGCCTCTCGAGCCGGGTTCGCCGGTAAGCGAAACCGCACGGCTCATGATCTCGTTCGAGCAGCTTTTCGTTGAAATCGCGCCTGATTTCGTCGTGCCCGGCGGCTTCGACAACGCGGCAATCGCTGCCACCATTACGGCTTCCAGAATGGGTATTCCCGTCGTCAGCCTCGACGCCGGCCTGCGCAGCTACGACCGCTCCGGGCAGGATGAGCTCAACCGGCTCATCATCGATTCGGTGGCCTCTCTGCACTTCGTCAGCGAACACAGCGGAATCTACAACCTGATCAACGAGGGGTTCGCCGACGAGCGGATCATTTTCGTCGGCAACACCTCCATCGACAGCCTCGTGACGGTGATCGGCGAGGCCAACCGGTCGGGCGTGCTCGACGATCTCGGGGTCAAACCAAAAAAATTCGCCACGGTGCTGCTCACCATGCCGCTCCGGCCCGAAACCGCGGAGAACCGGGACCTGCTCTGCAAGGTGCTCGAATCCATTGCCGTGACGACCACGGTGCTCCTTCCCGTTGACGCCGGTTCCGACGCTGGCCTGCAGGAGGCTTTCGGCAGCGTCCCGGGCCTCCGTATTGTTCCCCGTCCCGGACCCGTCGACCTGCTTCGCGTGCTCAAGGAGTCCGCCTTCGTGCTGACCGATACCGACGAATTCGAGTCCGAGCTCACCGTGATGAACGTGCCGTGCCTCACCTTGCGCCAGAGCACATCCCGCCCCTCGACCATCGAAATCGGCACCAACGATCTCGTCGAGTTCGACGAGCAGGAGATCCTCGAACGGGCATCTGTCATTCTTTCCGGCAAGCCGACCGGCAAGAGCCTCATCCCGGAAAAATGGGACGGCGCCTCCGCGAAGCGGATCGCCGAAGTGCTCGAATGGGCGGGGTGACCTTATTACTCCGGCGACAATACGTCGCAAATGAGCACGGCCCCCTCATTGTCATCCTGAGCGGAGCGAAGGATCCATCTTATTACTTGACAAAATGTTATGGATTCTTCGCCCGACTGCGCCGGACTCAGATTGACAAGATGGCCTGTAGGGAGTCGAGACCCTCAATAGCAGGAGTAACAATCCGGAACTGAACCACAGCCATTGGAGAAACGACAACATGAATGCAAGTGAAGAAAATGGAGGCAAAGGTCTGCAGGTGATCCTCGACAGGCGGAGCGTGCGCGACTTTACGACAGAACCGGTCAGCGGGGAGACGCTTGACCGCCTCGTGCGGGCCGGCATGTCGGCACCGACGGCACGCAACATGCAGCCGTGGTCGTTCGTCGTCGTCACCGGACGCGAAACCCTCGACGGCCTTGCCGGGGGATTGCCATACGGCAAGATGCTCGGCACGTCGCCGGCGGCCATCGTGGTCTGTGCCGTGACGGAGCTGGCAAACGGGCAGAGCGTCGAACTGGCCGTCGTCGACTGCACCTGCGCGAGCGAGAACATCCTGCTGGCTGCCGAAGCCCTGGGACTCGGCGCGGTCTGGGTTGCATCCTATCCCTACGACGACCGGATGGCGCATGTCCGCTCCGTGCTGGGGATTCCCGGCGAAGTGATCCCGTTGTGCGTCATTCCCGTCGGGCATCCGGCGACATCGAAGCCGCCGATCGACAAGTACAAGCCCGAGCGGATCCATCGGGAGCGCTGGTGAACGCCGCAATCGAAGCCTGAAGAGAACCCGGCAGAGGCTCAATAACTGAACGCAAGATCGTGGAGGAGCGTGCCATCCATCGCGGCGACGCGCAGGTGGCCGCAGCCGATGTCGATCGTGCAGCAGGCGAAGGCGGGGTGCTCGCTGCGGGTGACGAATCCGGGAAGCACGACGAAATGGATGCCGCATCGCAGGGCATAGGCGCCGGGGTGGTAGTGCCCGCTGAGGCAGGCGCGGACGTTCGGGTAGCGGCAGAGCAGGTCCGAGATCTCCTCGTGGTTCCAGAGCAGGCCGTGCCTGACGTCGGTGGTCTCCTCGAGCAGCGGCAGGTGTGAGAGCACGATGACCGGTTCGTGGTTGCGCAGGGCGACGTCGAGCTCATCCGCAAGCCAGTGGAGCTGGCGGCTGCCGATGGCGCCGCAGTAGAAAGGCGCTTGGCGAACGTCGCGGTAGTAGCTGAGCAGGTGCCGGTCGGCTTCGTTTTCGGGTTCGGAGAGCACCGATACATCCATGCCGTGCAGCACGATGAACCTGATCCCGTGAATGGCGAACGAGTGGTAAGGTGACGGGATGTCCATGATCCGGAAGAACCTGTCGGGGGGCACGGCGAGGCAGTGGTTGCCGGGCACGTTGACCATCGGTCCGGGATAGCGGTCGAGCATTGCCTTGACGGCGAGCAGGTCACCTTCGGCTTCCGTGCCTTCGCGGCTGATGAGGTCGCCGAGCTGCACGACGAACTCCGTACCGCTCTGCTGCCAGTGCGAGACGCAGCGTTCGAGGTCTGGGGTGAGGGTCGATCCTCCCCCGGCAGCCTCTTCTGGCGTGTAGTGGATGTCGGTGACGATGCCGAACCTGAGCGTCCGGCCTTCGGGCGAAGTCATGGGTCGATCGTCAGTCGCCGAATTCGGAAAGGTACCGCTGGATGAACTCGTCGAGGTCTCCGTCCAGCACGTTCTCGACGTCGAACCGTTCGTAGTTGGTCCGGTGGTCCTTGATGCGCCGGTCGTCCAGCACGTAGCTGCGGATCTGGCTGCCCCACTCGATCTTCTTCTTCTTGCCCTCGATCTCGCGCTTTTTCGCATCCTCCTCTTCGCGCTGCCGCTGGTAGAGCTGCGCCATAAGCATCTTCATCGCGCGCTCCCTGTTCTGGAACTGCGATCGTTCCTCCTGGCAACCGACCACGATACCCGACGGGATGTGCTTGATCCGTACGGCCGTTTCGACCTTGTTGACGTTCTGTCCGCCCTTGCCGCCGCTTCGGAAGGTCGACAGTTCGAGGTCCTCCTTCCGGACTTCGATCTCGACGTCGGGCGGGGCCTCGGGATAGGTGTAGACGCTGGCGAACGAGGTGTGGCGCCGCGCGTTCGAATCGTAGGGCGAAACCCTGACGAGCCGGTGCACGCCGTTTTCGGCCTTGAGGTAGCCGTAGGCGTATGGACCGATGATTTCGAGCGTGGCCGTCTTGATTCCCGCGCCGTCGCCCTCCTGATAGTCGTCGGTGAAGACCTTGAACCCCTTCCGCTCAGCCCAGCGCATGTACATGCGGTAGAGCATTTCGGCCCAGTCCTGGGCTTCGGTGCCGCCGGCGCCGGCATGGATGATGATCATGGCGTTGCCGCCGTCGTCCTTGCCTGAGAGCATGTTGCGGAACTCTACCGCCGAGATCTCCTGTTCGAGCTTGTCGATCGTGTTGTCGAGGTCCCTGACGAGCGATTCGTCCTCGAGCTCAATGGCGATCTCTATCTCTTCGGATGCGTTGTCCGCAGCCTTCCTGATCCGATCGTACGCTTCGGTCCAGGACTTGTGCTCGTTGAGCTCCTTGAGCAGCGCGTGCGCGGCTTTCTGGTCGTTCCAGAAGTCCGGTGCTGCCGAAACCTTTTCGAGGTCGCTTACCTTCTCTTTTCGCTCATCGATGTCAAAGATACCCCCGTAACTGGTCCAGGCGGTGGTTGATGGCGTGCAGGCGGTCTTTTTCGGGGTCGAACATGGCTGTATGAATCAAATGATTGTTGGGAAGTCGTTTCTGGGAGGGACAACCTCCTTCGGTATCCTGTTTTTTTCTGTCCGCCTCCGTCGGATGCGGCTGGTCGGAATATAAACATTTCGAAGCCGCCATGAAGTGCTCGGGAAAATTCGGACTCCTCTCCGGGTGCAACTCAAATTTTACACCTCCGCGTCGAAATATGATGCCCCCGCCGGAAAAAAGAATGCTACATTTCATATTTTTACGGGAAAGCCCAGCACTGCGCCGTCACTCACTGCGCCGGCATGAAGCGGAAGTACTACCGGACACCATTTATGAATCCAGATTTTATCCAGCCAGAGCCCCTACGAATGGATCAGGAGTTCGACGGACGCAGGAGGGTCATCATCGACCGGGTCTCTCCCGAAGTTGACGGCGGCCGGTTCCCGGCCAAATGCATCGAAGGCGAACTGGTGACGGTCGAGGCCGACATCTTCACCGACGGGGCGGATGTCGTCGTGGCGGAGGTGCTCTATCGGCGCCGGGGGGTGCCGGAGTGGGACGCCGAGCCGATGAGCGCCCTGGTCAACGACCTCTGGACGGCTACGTTCCGTGTCGGTGCTCCCGGCATGTACGAATATACCGTGCGGGCATGGGTCGACCATTTCCAGACATGGCAGAAGGGGCTGAGGAAAAAGATCGAAGCCGGCCAGGATGTCGGGCTCGACCTGAAGATCGGCGCGACCGTCGTCGAACTCGGCGCAGCTCGTGCGAAGGGCGAGGACGCCGGCACGCTGCACCACCATGTGGGCCTCCTGACCATCGGTGGGCCTGAGGCGGCCGTCGTGGCGGCACTCGGCGACGAGCTTTCCGAAGCCATGATGCACGTCCCGGACAAGTCGATCGCGAGCACCTATGAAAAGCTGCTGCTGCTGCAGGTCGACCAGAAAAAGGCCGGATTCAGCACCTGGTACGAATTTTTTCCGCGCTCATGGGGGAGCGAACCCGGCAGGCACGGGACCTTCCGCGACTGTTCGAAGATGCTGCCGCGCATTGCGCAGATGGGCTTCGACGTCGTCTACCTTCCTCCGATCCATCCCATCGGCCTGACGAAGCGCAAGGGAAAGAACAACTCTCTTGTCGCGGGTCCCGAAGAGCCGGGAAGCTGCTGGGCGATAGGCAGTCCCGAAGGAGGGCATACGGCAGTGCATCCTGAACTCGGTACGATCGATGATTTCGAATATTTCGTGCAGGAGGCTGAGCGCAACGGCATATCCGTGGCGCTCGACATCGCCTTCCAGTGTTCGCCGGACCATCCGTGGGTGCTCGAGCATCCCCAGTGGTTCCGCTGGCGCCCTGACGGCACCGTGCAGTTCGCCGAAAACCCGCCGAAACGCTACGAGGATATCCTGCCTATCGACTTCGAGACGAAAGACTGGCAGAACCTCTGGAGCGAGCTGCGAGGCGTTTTCCTGTTCTGGATCGACAAGGGTGTGAAGATCTTCCGCGTGGACAATCCGCACACGAAGGCCTTTCCGTTCTGGGAGTGGGCTCTCGGGTCGATCAGGGACGAACATCCCGACACGGTGTTCCTTGCCGAGGCATTCACCCGTCCGAAGCTCATGGCGCGCCTTGCCAAGGCGGGCTACAGCCAGTCCTACACCTACTTCACCTGGCGCAACAACAAGCATGACCTGCAGGAGTACCTCACGGAGCTGACCCGCACGGAGATCCGGGACTTCATGAGGCCGAACTTCTGGCCGAACACGCCCGACATCCTGCATGAGGAGCTGCAGGGCGGCAGCCGTGCGAAGTTCATCATCAGGCAGGTGCTCGCCGCGACCCTCTCCTCGAACTACGGCATGTACGGTCCTGCCTACGAGCTCTGCGAGCACCTGCCGGTGGCTCCCGGCAAGGAGGAGTATATCGATTCGGAGAAGTATGAAATCAAGTGCTGGGACCTGGACCGCCCCGGCAACATCCGCGCGGAGATCGCCAGGGTCAACCACATCAGGAGGGAGAACCCTGCGCTTCAGCAGACCTCCAATATCGATTTCGTCCGCATCGAAGCCGGCCAGGGCCGTGAGCACGACCAGCTCATGGGCTACATCAAGCGCTCATCGGACGGAGGCAACATCATTCTCACCGTGGTCAACCTCGACCACCGGAACACGCAGGGGGGCTGGCTTCGCTTCCCGCTCGAGATGTTCGGACTGCCGCACACCGAGCCGTTCACGGTCGAAGAGCTCATCACCGGCACCAGCTATAACTGGAACGGCGAGTGGAACTTCATCGAACTGAACCCCACCGTCGCACAGGCACATATTTTCAGAGTCATTCTGCCCTCATAACCTAACGGACCGCCCATACCGCCCATGCCAACAGTCAAAGCCTTGAAGAGTTACCAGCCGGAACACCTCTGGTACAAGGATGCGATCATCTATGAACTGCACGTCAAAACCTTCTGCGACAGCAACAACGACGGAATCGGGGACTTCCAGGGGCTGAAGAGCAAGCTCGGTTACCTCGAAAGCCTCGGTGTGACGGCCATCTGGATCCTGCCGTTCTACCCTTCGCCGCTTCGTGACGACGGTTACGACATCGCCGACTACATGTCGGTCAACCCCGACTACGGCACCATCGATGATTTCAGGGAGTTCCTCGACGAGGCACACCGGCGCGGCCTGAAGGTCATCACCGAGCTTGTGGTGAACCACACCTCCGACCAGCACGCCTGGTTCAAGGCGGCGCGCAAGGCTCCTGCCGGATCGCCCGAGCGCGACTTCTACGTCTGGAGCGACGACCCGAACAAGTACTCCGAGACCAGGATCATCTTCCAGGACTTCGAAGTCTCGAACTGGACATGGGACGCGGTGGCCGGCCAGTACTTCTGGCACCGCTTCTTCCACCACCAGCCCGACCTGAATTTCGAGAACCCGGCGGTGCACAAGGCGCTGCTCGGCGTGCTCGACTTCTGGCTCGGCATGGGCGTTGACGGCCTCAGGCTCGACGCCGTGCCATACCTCTACGAGGCCGAGGGCACCAACTGCGAGAACCTGCCGAAAACCTTCGAGTTCCTGCAGAAGCTGCGTACCTACGTGGATACCAACTATCCCAACCGGATGCTGCTGGCCGAAGCGAACCAGTGGCCCGAGGATTCCGCAGCCTATCTCGGCAAGGGCGACATGTGCCACATGAACTTCCACTTCCCGCTCATGCCGCGCATGTACATGGCTGTCGCCATGGAGGACCGCTTCCCGCTCATCGACATCCTTGCCCAGACTCCCGAGATTCCAGAAGCCTGCCAGTGGGCTTCGTTCCTGCGCAACCATGACGAGCTGACCCTCGAGATGGTGACCGACGAGGAGCGCGACTACATGCGCCGCGTCTACGCCAACGACCCCAAGGCGAGGATCAACCTCGGCATTCGCCGCCGCCTCGCACCGCTCATGTCGAACGACCGCCGCCGCATCGAGCTGATGAACATCATGCTGCTCTCCCTGCCCGGCACCCCTGTGCTCTACTACGGAGACGAGATCGGCATGGGTGACAACTACTACCTCGGCGACCGCGACGGCGTGCGCACCCCGATGCAGTGGAACTCCGACCGCAACGCCGGCTTCTCCCGCGCCAACCCGCAGCGGCTGCTCCTGCCGGTGATCATCGATCCGGAGTACCACTACGAGGCGGTCAACGTCGAGGTGCAGGAGTCGAACATGAACTCCCTGCTCTGGTGGATGCGCCATACGATCTCCACGGCCCGCCGCTTCAAGGCGTTCAACCGGGGCACCATCGAGTTCCTGCCCGTCAGCAACCCCAAGGTGCTCGTGTTCATCCGCTCCTACGAGGACGAAGCCATCCTGTCGGTGATCAACCTCTCCCGCAATGCGCAGGCGATCGTCGTCGACCTCTCGAAATACGAGGGGTGCGTGCCCGAGGAGATCTTCAGCATGAACCGCTTCCCGAAGGTCCGCAAGACCCCGTACATGGTCGCGCTCGGCCCTTACGGCTACTTCTGGCTCAAGCTCGTCAAGGAGGAGTCTGAAGCAGTTGCCGATGAGAAACTCGACAAGCCCGCCATGACGGTTGACGGATGGGACGGGCTCTTCAGGGGGCGCAGCCTCGAAAAACTCGAGACCGTGCTGTTGCCTGCATACTACAAGGGTTCACGCTGGTTCGGAGGGAAGGCGAGGAACGTCATCCGCGTTCGCGTGCTCGACAGGGTGCCGGTGGCCGGCATGGCCGACACGGCCTTCGTCATCACCGAGGTGCACTATCCGAGCGGCGAGAACGAGCGCTACCAGTTGCCCCTCCTGTTCCTGCCGGCCGACCGGGCCGACAGGAACGACGAGGCGTTCCGCAGGCATGTCATCGCCCGGGTCGAGATCGGCGGCAGGGATGGTTTCCTCTGCGACGCGGCGAACGACGAGGCTTTCCGAAGGCACCTGCTCGGCCTCATCATGCACGACGAAAGCTGGCAGGGCGATTCGGGGCTGATCTCCGCCGAGACCGGCCACAAGCTCGAATCGTACCACAAGAAGAAAGATGGCGAGAAGCTGCCTTCGGTGCTGCTCGGCATCGAACAGAGCAACACCTCCATGAAGTACGGCGACAACCTCTGCCTGAAGCTCTACCGCAAGATCGATGTCGGTACGGCCCCCGAAATCGAGATGTGCCGCAAACTGACCGACCAGACAAGGTTCCGCAACCTGCCCTACTACCTCGGGTCGATCGACTATTCGCGCAGCTATCGCGAGCGCTACTCGCTCGGCGTCCTCCAGAACTTTGTTCCCAACGAGGGCGACGGCTGGCAGCTCAGCCTCGACAACGTGCTGCGCTACTACGAAGACGTGCTCTCGCGCTCGTCGAGAGGCATCGAGCCGCCTCTCCTGCCGGCGCTCTCCGGCAAACCCCTTGCCCTCCCGGAGATCATGCATGAGCTCATCGGTGAATTCTACCTCGAGATGATCGAGAAGCTCGCCGAGCGGACCGCCGGCATGCACAGCGCACTCGGAGCCCTCGACGCCGAGCCCGAGTTCGCTCCCGAGCCGTTCACCACGCTCTACCAGCGCTCCATCTACCAGGCGATGACCGAGCAGGTCAAGCGCAGCATGCTCTTCCTCAGGGGGAGCATGCATTCGGTGCCCGAATCGGCAAGGGAGCTTGCCCATGAGATTGTTTCGCGTGAAAAGGAGATCCTCGACCAGTTCGAGCCCATCAGGAAGGAGAAGATCGAGACGGTCAAGATCAGGATCCACGGCGACTACCATCTCGGCCAGGTGCTTTACACCGGTAACGATTTCGTGATCCTCGACTTCGAGGGCGAGCCCGCCCGTTCGCTTTCCGAACGCAAGATCAAGCGCTCGGTCTACCGCGACCTGTCCGGCATGATGCGTTCCTTCGACTATGCGGCTTTCAACGTACTGCTGAACAACCCCACCATACGGGTCGAAGACCGCAAGTCGCTTCAGCCCTGGGCAGAGCTGTGGAGCTTCTATGTCAGCCAGCACTTCATCGACGTCTACACCGAAAAGACCAAAGGCAAGGAGTTGATCCCGAGAAATGCGCGCCAGCGCGAGCTGCTCCTGCGCAGCTACCTCATGAACAAGGCGGTCTACGAACTCAACTACGAGCTGAACAACCGACCCGATTGGGCGGCTATACCGATGAGCGGCATTCTCCGCCTCATCGAGGTCTGACGCTTCGGACCGAACCGTCCGTCCGGGCATCCCCGGAACGGACGGCAAGGCCTTTTTCCCTCTTGCAGAACACCCGCATGCAACAACGCCACATACGGATCGAGGTCAGCGGCCGGTACCTCGTCGAAGTTCCGGACGGAGACGCTCCTTTTCCGCTGCTTGCCGGTTTCCACGGCTATGGGCAGACGGCTGAAGACCAGATGGCATTGCTGCGCCTCATCCCCGGCAGCGAAGGCTGGGTGCGCTGCTCCATCGAGGCCCTGCATCCGTTCATGAACAGCAAGGGGGACCCGGGTGCGAGCTGGATGACCCGTCGGGAGCGCGAACTTCGTATTGAAGAGAACGTCAGGTATGTGGATGCGGTGCTCGATGCGGTACGGTGGGATTTCCCTGTCGAAGGGTTGCCCGTGTTGCACGGAATCTCCCAGGGGACCGGCATGGCCTGCAGGGCGGCCCTGCTGGGTCGCCGCCATGTGGCGGGAGTGATGCTGCTCGGTGGAGACATTCCCCCGGAACTCGACGGACTCCGCCGGATGGGGCAGGTGCAGATCGCACGAGGAGCGAGCGACCGGTTCTATCCGATGGAACGGTTCGAGGCAGACCGGGAGAGGCTTCGCGACGCAGGCGTTGCGCCTGACGCCGTGACCTTCCAGGGGAGCCACGGACCGAACGCCGGGTACTTCGCCGAAGCCGGCAGATTCCTCGGTACCCTCGGCTCCGGCGAGCGTGCGTGACCAGTCATGAGCAAGGCGTCAAGGGCTGGATTCAACGACCTTCCTTCGCCCGGTTCCACAGTGCGTCGAGCTCTTCGGCGGTGTACTCAGGCCAGCCCCGGCCTGATGCCTGAACCGCCTCTTCCACCTTCCTGAACCGCCCCATGAACTTGTTCGTCGCCTTGCGCAGTGCATCCTCCGGGTTGGCGTCGATGAAGCGGCTGTAGTTGACGATGGTGAACAGCAGGTCGCCGAACTCATCCTCACGCTCCTGGTCGCTGCAGGCACTCCTCAGCTCCCCGATCTCCTCGACGAGCTTGTCCAGCACCCCTTCGTCGCTCGGCCAGTCGAAGCCAACGCCCGCCACCTTCTTCTGCACACGGTAGGCACGCAGCAGCTCTGACATGGCTTTCGGTACCCCGTCGAGCAGGCTCTTGCGCCCCTCTTTCATCTTGAGGTTCTCCCAGTTGCCCAGCACCTCCTGTTCGGTCTCGGCCCTCGTGTCGGCGAAAACGTGGGGATGGCGGCTGATGAGTTTGTGGCAGAGCGCCTCGAACACGTCGGTGAACGAGAACTTGCCTGCCTCTTCCGCCAGTTGAACCTGGAAGCAGAGATGCAGGAAGAGGTCGCCGATCTCCTTCTTCAGCTCCGTGTCGTCCCCCTCGTCGATGGCGTGAACCAGCTCGTAGCTCTCTTCGAGGAGCAGGTGGGCCAGCGATTCGGGCGTCTGTTTGCGGTCCCAGGGGCATTCGGAGCGCAGGACCCTGACCAGGTTCACCACCCTGTCGAAATGTTCTTCAGGCGTCTTGGCATGGTGGTTGACGACGGCTTCCTTGAGGCTTGCGATCGACGGTGTCTCTTCTTTCTTCATGGGTACGAGGGCTTGTTGCGATGCAGCAAAGTTACTATTTCCCTGCGATAATCCTTACCTTTCAGGGGCGTCAGCACAAACCGTCATTCATGCCATGGAATTCGCCCGGTTGAACGTATCGCACGCCAGGCTCCATGAGGGCATACGGCCCAGATAAACCATCGACCATCGCCATGCTCCGAACCGAACCTCCGCTTTCACTTCCGGGAGATCCCATCGCCGCCATCGCCACGCCCGTCGGCGTCGGCGCGCTCGCCATCGTACGCATCAGCGGCGAGGGGGTGCATGCCCTGGCGGACCAGGTGTTCCGCAAGGTCCACGGCGAAGGGGCCCTCTCCGGCTCATCCGGTTACACCGCACATTTCGGCCGGCTGTACGACGGCGACGATCTGGTCGACGAGGTCGTGGCCCTCGTGTTCCGGGCGCCTCACTCATCCACCGCCGAAGATATGGTCGAGTTCACCTGCCACGGCGGCCCGGTGGTCGTCATGAAGGTCCTGCAGCTCCTGCTCGACAACGGCTGCAGGCTCGCCGAACCGGGTGAGTTCACCCGGCGGGCATTCCTCAACGGCCGCATTGATCTCCTGCAGGCCGAGGCCATCGGCGAAATGATCCACGCCCGTTCAGAATCGGCGTACCGCACCGCCGTCAGCCAGATGAAAGGGGCCCTTTCCGAAAAGCTCGATGCCCTGCGAGAGCAGCTCCTCCGCTCCTGTGCCCTGCTCGAACTCGAACTCGACTTCTCCGAAGAGGAGGTCGAATTCCAGAGCCGCGAAGAGCTCTCCCTCCAGATGGAAACCCTCCAGGGTGAGGTCGGCCGGCTCGTCGACTCCTACCGGCACGGCAGGCTGCTCACCGAAGGCGTGGCGACCGTCATCGCCGGAAGGCCCAATGCCGGCAAATCCACCCTGTTGAATATCCTGCTCGGCCAGGAGCGGGCCATCGTCAGCCATATGCCCGGCACGACGCGAGACTACATCGAGGAGTGCTTCATCTACGACAAGACCATGTTCCGCCTCACCGACACGGCAGGGCTGCGCGAAACCGGCGAGGAGATCGAGCACGAAGGCATCCGCCGCAGCCGCGTGAAAATGGCCGAAGCCGACCTGATCCTCTACCTCTTCGACATCGGCAGCGACCAGCTGGAAGAGGAGATTTCCGATATCAGGGCGCTCCACGCATCGCATCCCGATGCCCGCTTCATCGCCGTCGCTAACAAGATCGATCGCGTGCCCGAAGCGGAAAAGCTGATGGAGAATGTGCGGGACGATTCCGGCGCCGAGGTGATCGGCATATCGGCTCTGGAAGGGAAGGGGATCGAGCATCTGAAAGAGCGCATGGGAGCCCTCGTCAAGTCGCTCGACAAGCTACACGAAGCCAGCGTGCTCGTCACCAGCCTGCGCCACTACGAAGCCCTGCGCAACGCCGCCGACGCCCTGCAGAACGCCAAGGAGCTCATCGACGCAAGCTCGGAAACCGAACTCATCGCCTTCGAACTCCGCGCAGCCCTCGACTACGTCGGCGAAATCACCGGAAAGGTGGTCAATGAAGAAATCCTCAATACGATCTTCAGCCAGTTTTGCATCGGCAAATAGTTTTCTATGGGGGGATATTTCGCTTACTGCACAACGTCCCCTAGTCTAAATAAAATATATAATATACTTTAACAACATCTCATCATTCATTTTTTGTTTTGAGACCCTCATGAAAATAACATATCGTCCTGATATTGATGGTCTTCGAGCCATTGCAGTACTTGCTGTTTTATTTTTTCATACTGAAGTTCCTGGGTTTGGCGGAGGATTTGTTGGTGTAGATGTATTTTTCGTTATATCGGGTTATTTAATAACGTTAACCATAAAGAAAGATATTGATCAAGGTAATTTCTCTATTGCTCGTTTTTATGAAAAGCGAATAAGAAGGATATTTCCTGCCCTTTTCCCAGTAATGATGACGGCTTTTATCGTAAGCTTTTTTTTGTTTGATGCTGATGCTCTTAAGCATTTCGGGCGAAGCATATTGGCGACAATTTTATTTTATTCTAATATCCTTTTTCGTGATGAGTCGGGATACTTTGCAGCACCCGCTCTAAAAAAACCTCTCCTTCATACTTGGTCACTATCTGTCGAAGAACAATTCTATATTATTTATCCCGCCGCATTATTATTAATTAGTCGCTTGTTCAAAGGGCGATACATAGCAATTCTAGTCATATTTATTATCTCATCCTTGTCTTTGTGTATATATAATACCTATCATGATCAAAGTTCGGCCTTTTATCTTGTTGATACCCGCGCCTGGGAATTCCTTTGTGGGTCAATTATTGCGCTAGGAATAATAAGGCCGCCGTCATCAGGGACAATAAATAATCTATTATCAGTTACTGGGGCTGGGTTGCTTCTGTATAGTATAAGTTATTATGCTGAGACGACATTGTTTCCTGGATATAGCGCAATTGCGCCAGTTATGGGCGCTAGTATGATTATCTATTGCGGCTCCAATGGATACTCTCCTATTATTAATAAGTTTCTTAAATGGAATCCACTGGGTTTTATTGGGCTTATTTCTTATTCCCTTTATCTTTGGCACTGGCCATTTGTTTCAATTACTAAATATATGATTTTACGCCCCCTAAACATATATGATCGCATTTCCATTATTGCCGTATCATTTATTGTCTCTATTCTGTCGTGGAAATTTATCGAACAACCATTTAGGGGCAAAGCACCGCTGCTTCCAAATAGGAAACGCCTGTTTGCTACTGCAGGAATAATTATGTCAGTATTTGCGATGATTGGGATTATGACCGCAAATAAAGCAGTAAGCCATCTCCAAGGACTTGTGTATGGAAGCAATAATGCATATAATCTAAAGATCGAAAAGGCAACATCAGGCTTGGAGGATGAGTCAGAATACCAAGAGATAATAAAAGACGCTAACAAGATAATTCCGCCTATCATTGGGAAAGAGCATGCCTCTCCCTCTTTTATTTTGTGGGGGGACTCACATGCGTATGCATTAAAAGAATCAGTTTCTGAGGCATCAAAAATTTATAATCTCTCGGGATATCTGGCGAATTATACACTTTGCCCGCCGGTTCTTGGTATTGATATGACAAGTACACCTATTAATGAGGCTTTTGTAAATCAAAAAACCATTTTATTTATTAAAAGAAATCCTGGCATTAAAACTGTTATTATTGCTGGCCGATGGTCCATATATTGTGTTGGCTCAGGTGTTATACGTGATGCTGAGGCTAACAATATGAATAAAACTGATTCAGAAATCTTGAGAATAGGCCTGTTTCGTACAGTACATGCTTTGCTGGAAATGGGTCGCAATGTAGTCATTGTTCGCGATGTACCTGAGGTGGGCTATGATGTTAATCGTTATTTCTGGTTAAGCAAACGCTTTCCTTCTTTAAACGATTATAATCAGATGCGACCAACTGTCTTGGATTATAACAAGCGCAATGCTGAAGCCAATAAAATAATAGAACAAATTGCGCTTTTACCAAATGTATCAGTAGTTTACCCCGAAAACCTACTTTTTGATAAGACTGGACGAGTAATAATGGACGCTAATAACCAATTGTTATATCGTGATGATAATCATTTGTCCAAAGATGGCTCTCGTTATGTCTCAAGCGTTTTTGATCAGGTATTCAAGAAAATATCAAAAAACATGTAACATATAAGTTATTTGATTTTATTGTAAATACATAAATAAAAGGTATAGAAAGCTATTGAGTTAGTGCAAATAAAGGTAGTCAAAGATTCCTCGTTGCGGCAAGATGTGAAGTGCTGCAAAATATTGCATTCAATTATTACATTTATCTATGAATAGACAAATGTAATAATTATTGAACGAGCAACTATCTCCTGCAATTCACCTGTATTCTCAACTTCCTAATACTGTATCAACTATCCTCTATTGAAGTCCATGGAACTTGCCCCCTTTACGGTAACACCAGACTTAGAGAAAATTCCTGCCTTTGAGCGGCGAATTCCGCTGGTGTCAGGCCATCAAGGGCGCTATGTGGCCTGACGTTGTTGTAATCGTTTTGCCAGTATTCAATGACCTCCCGGGCATGCTTTAAGCTCAGAAACCAGTTGTCATTCAGGCACTCGTTCCGAACGGTCCGGTTGAAGCTTTCGATGAAGGCATTGTCGACCGGTTTGCCTGGCCTGCTGAAATCAAGCTTAACATCATTCTTCCATGCCCAGTTATCAAGCACCTTTCCGGCAAACTCCGGCCCATTATCGACATTGATCACTTCAGGCAAGCCGCGCATCCATCCAAGGTAATCCAGGACCTGACAGACCCGCTTGCCATTGATCGAGGTATCAACAACCATGGCCAAGCACTCCTTGGTGAATACATCCAGAACGTTGAGCAATCGAATTCTTCGGCCATCAGCAAGATTGTCGCTCATGAAGTCCATTGCCCAGCGCTGATTCACTTCTTCAGGATAGGGCATGGGAACACGCAGTTGTGCGACCGTCTTTTTCCTCTTTCGTGTTTTGATCTGAAGACGTTCTTCCCGATACAGTCGTTCCGTTCGTTTATGGTTGATCCGCATGCCCTCTCTTCTGAGGACTTCGTGCATCTGCCGATAACCCCAACGGCGACGTTCTGCTGCAAGCTCCCGTAACCGTGCCCGTATCTGCTGGTTGTCATCTGGTTTTGCCTCATAGCGCCATGATGATATGGCTAATCCGACGAGGCCGCATAAGTGCCGTTGACTTTGCCCGAAGCGCTTCTGTAAGTGTTTGACCGCTTGTCGCTTTGCTTCGGGCGTTACCAGTTTTTTGAGTTGATCTCCTTGAGCATCACGATGTCGAGCGCCTGGTCAGCCACCAGTTTCTTTAGGCGCCGGTTCTCGTCTTCCAGCTCTTTCAATCGCCGGGCTTCACTGACGACCATGCCGCTGTACTTGGCTTTCCAGTTGTACAGCGTCGCTTCGCTCATGCCGTACTTCCGGCAAAGCTCCTTGACGGGCATGCCTCTGTCCGCCTCTTTCAGAACGCCGATGATCTGTTCGGTCGTGAATCGTTTCGTCTTCATGTGCGTAACCTCCTTGGTTCATTTTAGGATGCGAAAACCCTAAATCCAAGTGTTACAGGTTTGTGGGGCGAGTTCCCGACCTATTCCAAAATAGAGCAAAGGGCCGAGCAATGGCAAAAATATCACAACCAACACCCATACAATTTTATTATTTCCGGTGAATTCACTTTTCAAAACATCGACAAGTGCCCATATTATTAGAATTAAAGGCATGAAGATGATAAATAACAAAATGAATTCAGGTCCTCCGAGTCCAAACATTATACCCCCATTAATTAGGTTGATAAACCAACTGAACAGATGTAATTATTTTTTTATAAAAAATTCAGACACGCACAGCATCACATCACTATCAGACCCCTCTTATTTAGGGCTAACAAGCACCCCCGCCATCAATCCAGGTGCTGAAATATTCTAACCCTAAATAACTTACGAAATGTCTAAATCACTTTCCCTATTCACCGAGATTCCCTGCTACTCAATCAAGCTGGTTAGGGATTCAGTTGTCATGTATGAGCATAAGAAGGTAACAGGTGCCCAAGAGGTAGCGAAGCTCCTAATGGCAGTGGGATTGCATGAGAGGGCATCTGAGGAGTTTTATGCCTTATACCTTAACACGAAGAATGAGGTCATTGGTCTCCAGATGGTTAGCAGAGGAACCCTTAATGCCTCGTTGGTCCATCCTCGTGAGGTCTTCAAAGGTGCCCTACTGGCAAACGCTCATGCAGTCATCGGCTCACAATCACCCCTCGGGTAACATTGAGCCTAGCAATGCTGATAAAACGGTCACAGAGGCCCTTGTAGGGGCAGGAAAGCTACTTGACGTGCAAATTCGATCATGTCATCATTGGCAGCTCAGGAGGCTTTTACAGCTTTAGGGATTCGTCATCGGTAATTGCTGCCTGACAATTAGGGTCTGGGAAGCTGGACCCAATAAATTAATTATGATGTCATTATTTCTTGCGCCAACGCTCAGTCAATTCTCTCCGTAAAAGTCGCTGCCCTTCATAAATATTGTTATTTGGGATAGATACGTATACTTTATCTTCATCTATGCAATAAGAAATATATTTATCTGCAATATCTATCCATCGCTCCTTTGATACGCCATAAAACGTACTATTAATTAATTTTATCTCTTCGGCAATATTGTGCTTTCTTAATCCAGTTACTAACGCCATGCTTGTTATGTATATCATCTCGGACAGTGCAAACTCCATATGCATTCTTCCGGAATGAGTCACCCTTACCATTAAGTCGCCTTTTACAATATCGTTAGAAGGGTCATATGGAGATATTAATCTATATTTTAACAACTGCTCGGTATATATATAAATATAATGCTCCGAAATACCCATGGGCTCAAAATAATTAACGATATTATCTACAGAGATATAAGATCCGGGCTCATCTATAGCATTGTTATCGATATTTATTAGGAGTCTTAAGATTGATAACTTCAATAATGGAGTGGTTATCTTTCCGTCATCTAGTGCAAATACATTTAAAACGAATTCATTTGTCTCAAGATTATATAAATTATAATCGCCTAAAATAATTGACTTCCTGATCGAATCCTTACTTATGCTTAATTTATCTTTAGATAAATAAGCCTTAACCAGATCATCAATTGTCATCCATGGAGACGTCGCAATCTTTTGAGACAATAAAAGCCCTCGCCTTATATCGTGATTACATAGCCAGCTAATTGTCCTTGATGTATAATCCGTATTAATAAATATTTCTTCTATGCATGCTGCAAAAGCATTAAGATCGGTAACCTTCATGCGGATGCCTTTCTTTAAAAAGTATGTCCCTTTTTGTGCATCATCATCACCTAATTTATTCTTAATAAACGACACCCTTTTTCTTAATATTTCCTTTGTGTTCGGTGTTGGCAGATAGAATGATTTCGTTATATAAGATTGTAGGGGGCCGTTTTTAGATAATTGCCAGACGGTTTTATCAGTAATTGGGCATATTATAAATGAGAATATGCTTCTGTGCACTGATTGAGCGAATTGAAATACTCTTTCCTGAAATGCTTGTTCAAAATGATCTGTGTTATCGAATACCAAACATGGCATCACTTTTCTGGACCTAATGGCAAACTCCAGCATGTTTATTATGTATTCATATGGCTTTTCTTCTATTAGGTTGCGCAGGTACTTACCAAATTGAATTTTAAATTCACCTTTATCTTTTTCATATAAATACCTTAGTTCGCCTTTTTTCCACCTATTATATTCTTTGTAGAATACGCCTTGCAATTCATTAAACTCAGGATCATCCCCATTAAACATTTCTCTCTCTACTTCATCCTTAAGACGATTTATTAGCCACTTGTTGATGTTATTGTAGTCACCATCAGAATCCGCAAGATCAATCCTGATTAATAGGCATTTTCCTCTTAATTCATTCTCTAATATCAGCTTAAAAAATCTATCAATAAAAGTCGACTTTCCTGCTCCTTTATTCCCAATTATTAGCACAAACTCGCCTCTTTCTAATTCTATTGCAGACTTTATTTCTCCGAGCAATTCATCACCTTCCCCTGCTTCGAATACTTCAATTTGATTTATTAGATTTCTAGTGATTTTATCCAAGCTTTTATCGGCTTCCCTACTTTCTTTTGACTCGACAAAACAGTGGGTGAGCATATCTCTATCCGACTCTCCAGACATCAGGCTAAAAAATCTAGAAAATATTATTTCAAGATCAGAAGCCAGAGGGCTTTTTTTGAGAAAAGATGTTTCATACTCGCTAAGAGGACGGTACAGTTTTTCCGAATTATTAATATTTAAACCTTCGCCCTCCGCAATTATCATTTGGTAAAGTTTTTGGCATACCCCTTCTTTTGATAATAATTCATAAAATTTAGAATAATTATCTCTAACGCATTCTAGAGAGGGGAATACTATCGCTTTTCCTTCATCAGGAGATTTCCCTGCGCCAGTAGCATAGCATCCAATCCATTCAATCCCGGTAGTAATTATAGAGAATGCTACACCATGATCAATGCAGTATCTTCTTGCCTGCATTATTCCATCTTTGGCGCTAGAAAGTGCGGCTCCTGATAATTTATAAAAATTTAATTTATCACTTTTTGTTCTCAATAACTTTACACTTGTCCTCTTTGCTTCTATGACAAGACGATTTCTATTTTCAGACGTGATTAGTATATCTGTGTAGCCGCTATCTGATTTTGGTTCGGAAAATATTTCACTGTATTCCCATCCGAGAGCTTCAACCAATAATCTTTTTATGATCTTAAATCTGGCATCTTCTTCCGTCTGTATTTTTTCTAATTCTCTAATAATATCATCATAAATGATGAGAAATATCCTGTATGATTCATCTAGATTCATAATAGAGAATACTTAATTCATTAAAAAGATTAGGACGCTATATTCGTAAAACACGTCTGCTCTGTTAACGTTATAATAACGTAATAATATTTCTAACAAACCGAAAGTACCTTTACTGTATAACTGATTGTTTTCAATCAAAATGAAGGCTCATACAGCTACGCATAGGCAAAAACTAACCCTCATTGATCAGTTAGGTGTCCCTGGCAATTAAAGTGCCTTAAACGGCCTATTTTGACCTAATGACATGGCAGATTGCTCTGCTTAAGCTCTCGTCGGTTTACTTGCCGCCATGTGGGTTTGGTTGCCTGGTCATGAGCATCGATGAGATCATACCACCCAGCTTATTCCCTCAGTCACACCTTCCATTCCGCTTCGCTCCATTTTGTGATGCAAAAGCCGCGCCTTCAGTCAATGCTTGGGTGACTTCTCTATCTGGCTCTATCAGGGTATTTGGCGGTAAATAAGGGTCGTTGCATAACTCAAAATTATGTACGTGGCCTCCGGAAGTTGGGTACAACATTTACATAATTGAAGTTATGCAAGCAACCGTATGATGAGCGACAGAGAATCTTGCATCAAATCAGGGGAAACAGGAGCTTAAAAAAAGGAAGGGGTATCGGTTGGAAGGTTTACTTTTGCAAAAGAAAGATGAGGTGCGACAGGTGCATTATGACATTCGTTGGAGCTCCTTTTCCTTAGGAATGTTGCTAATATGCTGAATGGACAGGTCTATGGATGCGGATGAGTGGGTAATAAGTATAAATAAGATAAAGGAATAGGTGGTTGTTGTATGATGAAACTTCACATTCTGCATTGGAAAGTAGATTAGTCAGGCTTCGGCCTTGAAAGACGGACGGGTCGGGGCAGGATGGCAGGGAACACTGGTCGTCTTTCCTGAGCAGTCTGCTCTTCGGTGCGGCGTCCCCTGCCTTTAACACGGCAATGTGCGGGTTCAGTGAGTGGCGGCTGATTCCGGTTTTTTCGTGTGTCGTCTCGCGATGAAGAATCCCGAGAGGTAGATCAGGACAAACGCGGGAATGACCACACAGAGGAAGATGATCTGATCCTGCGGGGTTTTCAGCTGTCCGGAAATCCAGATCATCCACACGAGCGTCGCCCATAAGAGTCCGGTCACAACAAAGGTGATGTTCCAGAGTGTCTTGAAAGATTGATTCATGATGCTGGAAAGGTTTGGTTTGGCCGGGTCAGCTTGCTTCGATGCTTTCCCTCAGTTTCAGTTTCCGTTCATGGCTCTTCTCGAGCCAGATCCTGGCCAGATACTGCAGGGCGTTGATGATATAGCTCAGATAGGCCATGTATGCGCCTATCACCAGGATGTTTTCGGGAAATCCTTTCCATGCGAGCACAAAGTAGAGGAAATGAAAGACGGTGGCGACCGAGCTGCCGATATCTTCCCAGAAAAACTCTTTCGAGTAGACCCACTTGCCGAAAAGATCCTTCTCGAAGTACATCCCGGTAATGAAGAGCACGACGAAAAAGAGGGTTTTGAAGAGCAGGGCGACGCTGATCCAGTAGAACTCGATGTGGATGACATGGTTGGCATACAGCGTGTTCAGCGCCACGCCCGTAAGGAAGATAAGGAACTGGACCGGAGCGAGCATGATCTGGATTTCGGTCCAGATGGAGGCATTGCGCTTGGCTAGTTGTTCAGGTGTGTAACGAGGCATGATGTCTTTGTACTTACAATTGGGATGAATACTGCCCTCTTTTCAGATGGTAACGACGACCGGTACGTGAACCGTCAAAGAGGTTAAGGCAGTATACCTGTCTTGCCTCTGATGCGCTATGTGCCAGGGGGGATTCCGTGCATTACAGTTTGCAATAACGCTGTAACTGGTTCAGAAGATGAATATTACATCATATTTTCCCTTGTTGCAAGCAGATGTGGGCACGTTGCATACTCGACAAGGGAGGCGAAATAAAACCAGCAAGGTCGTCAAGGAAGAGATCCTTTAACGATCGTCTCTTTGTTCTGCATCGGGCGGACCTAACGTGTGCGTCCCGGGTAGGGAAGCCGAGGGTCCCTTCCTGAAAGGAAATTTGAGAACCTGCCCTCCGAACCGGTGTTTCCGGTAGCGGCACATGATGCGTCCTTTCTTATGCCTGGTAGCACCAGGCTTCGTGCCACGTCCGTTTTTCCAGCCTCCGGCATGTTGCCAGTCCTGCGTTTTCAGCCAGCCGTTGCAGCTCGGCAGGGGTTTCGGGGAAATCGCAGTTCCTGATGTGTTCCTGTACCTGATCCCGTTCATGAGGAGTCAGGGCTTCCCACTGTGTCGCAACCGCTCCGTTGTAACTTTCGAGATATGCCGGCCGCGCCTGTCCCTCTTCACGCATGACATCCACCAGGATCACGGAACCGTTTTCGCGGAGGATTCGACGGCACTCCATGAAAAATGCCTGTTTCCCCTCGGTGGGCAGGTGGTGCAGGGCATAACCTGAGTAGACCACATCGAAATGGTTCTCCGGCGCTTCCCTGAGCACGGCGATCATCTCCCTGCAGAGCAGCTTCACACGTATTCCGAAGGGCTCAAGGTTGATTCGGGCTACATCGAGTGCGTAGGGGGAGAGGTCACATCCGCAGTACTCCGCGACTTGCCCTGGTTTCAGGATCTTGCCGATATGGGCAGCATCTCCGCAACCCAGGTCGATGACATTCAGCATTCCAGGTCGAGTCTCGAAGATGTTCCTGACAGCCGCTGATATTTCCCGGTGAAACATGAGGTTGTTGCTGATGACCTTCTGGTAGGTACCCCAGGTTTTACGGAAGATGTAGATAGGGTCTGTGTTCATATCGGAGACAAGCTTCCGTTTGACGTTAATCCTTCAATGCCGTGGTGGAATCGGGAAACAACCGGGGCGGCAATGTACCGTGTTTGTTCCTTAAATAACGGCAATTGCCGGTAAACGGCATGAGCAATTTTCAGGAACCCCGGAGGCATCAGTATGCAGGCGCAAAAGTTTGGGAGCATCAGGAGCGCCTGGGGTATGCAGGGGATATGGATAGGTCGAGGGCGAGCGCCGGCAGAATCTCATGCAATTAAAATCGCCTGCACACCGACTGATGTCTCTCGGTGTGCAGGCGATCGTAAGGTTGCAGGGAGCCGTTACAACGAATCTTCTTCGTTTCAAAGCTCCGAGACGGCCAGGTTATTCAAGATCGATGGAGCTCTTGGTCTTCTCCCTGCGTTTCTGCTCTTTGTGTTTGTATTCATCCATGCAGTCGCTGTTTTTGCCTTCCACGAGCGAGCATTTCAGGTATTCGACAATTTCGATGATGCAGCCCCTGATGGCTTTTCCTACAGGAGTGTTCTTATACTGGCCGAGGTTGCCGCTGAAGCCTTCTGTGTGCACGCCGACGCTGATTCCGCTGGATTTGGATGATGCCTCGACCGTCCTGGCGTCATAGATTTCACCCGTTTCCACATCGATCACTTTCAGGTCGACAGCCATGTACGCTGATTCCTGCTTCCCGCCGAGGCTGATTCCTCCGAAGGAGACCCCCCCTCCGGTACCGCCGGTGTTCTGCTCGAAGGCTGAAACCGTCGCGGCGACAAGATATTTGGCACCGGTTATTTTTCCCAGTTTCGACCTTGTCTTCGGGTTGACCCTTCCTGACGCCCCGAGATCCTGTTCATTCAGGACCGCATCGAGCTCTTTTCGTTCGAGCACCCGGAAACTGTCCGTCGATGCCAGCTCTGAAATGAGCATATCCTGAAGATCGGTTCCCACGCCTCCGCGCCACCATGCGGCGCTGCTATGGTTGGTAAATCTCAAGACGCCGATCCTGGGCTTGTCCCTGGCAAATCCGTCAGAAAAAACAGCGATGGAACCAAGAAACAGAAAGAGGAGCAAAGCTTTGATCTTCATGATGTGCCTCCTTGGGCGTTATGGTGATGGTGACCTTTCGACGACGATGAATACTGGATCGGGGGTGGCAGTGGTTCCTGAACCAGCCAGGGATTCCCGAACCCGGAATACATTCAGCCTGGAAATGAACCTGTGGACAAGCAGACATATCTGTAAAGTATAACAGGAAAAAGGAAAACCAAAGCCTGCAAGGGTGTGTCGGGTCGCTGATCCGAAGCCCAGCAATGCCGGTTGTCGCGTGTGGCGGGAAGTGAAGCTGGTTTCTGTCGGGTTTTTATCGAATACAGCACTGCAGGGTGGATTATCAAGCTATTTACTTTCCTGTTCTGCATTTTCGGGTGAAGCGGCCTGAGCGGCAGGGCCTCGCCCGGGGGTCGTGAGCGCCCCCTGGTGGAAGCTGCTTTTGGGGTATAATTGGAAATTATCCGTACATATCATTTCACACGCGGTGGCGGTCCGTCGGTTACGTCAGGGCTGGCCCGAGCCGGAGTACGCTGTCGCTGTTTCGTCGACCATCATATTCAACGTAAGGAGTTTCCCTGCATGATGTATACCAATCCTGTCGCACTCAATATCGAAACGCATGCTGACCTGACGATCAGCCCGAGCCCGAAAGGGTACGGATTTGCAGCAAATACGCTCACGGTGATACTCGCCGTTTCGGAATTTTTCGATGCAGCCCGCTTTTATCCCATCATCTTTTCAGTCTCTCCGGAGGGTCATATGGTGCCCGTGGTCCTGCTTGGCATCGAGGAGAAGGAAAACCTCTTCGTGGACAGGGATGGCCGGTGGGATGCACCGTATATCCCGGCGTACGTGAGGCGCTACCCTTTCGTGACGAGCGATGGGGCCGAGGGGCAGCTTACCGTGTGCTTCGACGAGGGGTTCGACGGCTTCAACCTCGAGGATGGCACATCGCTTTTTGAACATGGCGAGCCGACCGAAAGGATGCAGGAGATACAGTCGTTCCTGACGGACTTTTACCAGCAGATGCAGCTTACCGACCAGTTCTGTGCCGTGATTCGTGAAAAGGGTCTCCTGAAGGAGATTTCGGCTCAGGTCAGCCTCAAGGACGGCCGGAAGTTCGGGTTGAACGGCCTGCAGGTGGTCGACGAGGAGAAGCTCGCACAGCTTTCGGACCTTGAACTCGTCAGCCTGTTCCGGAACGGCATGCTTGCGCTTATCCAGGCCCACCACATCTCGCTTCGGAACTTCGGCCTCCTTGTCGACCGAAAGACCGAGAAAGCCGAAAATTCTTAATGAATGGAGATTCCTGCAGGCATGGACGCCGGCAAGTCGTTTGTCCGGCAACACCAGGAATGCCCCGGTTCCGCAGGAAGCCGATCAGCAAGAGCCTGTCGTTGACATGAACCGTTCGAGCGCAACGGCTCGGCAGAACATTTGAAGAGCAGTGCATCTGCATAAAATTACCAGCCTTTATCCTGAACATGCAACTTTTGTCGTGACGTCTTTGATTATCATGTATCAAATGCGGATGGAAAATGTCCGGATTTTCCGAACCCCTCTTCAGGCTTCACAACAAAAACATGCCGATCATGAAACATCTTGTCAGGATAATTGTTCTCGGCCTTGCCCTCCTGCTGCCGCAGCTTGCCTCGGCCTCAACCTGGTCTATCGACCCGGATCATTCAAACATCGGATTTTCCGTCAGGCACCTTATGGTGTCGAACGTCAAGGGCAACTTCGTCAAGTTCGAAGGAACGGCTGATCTCGATGACAGGGATATCGCCAAATCGAAGGTGACCGCAAGCATCGATGTCAATTCCATCAGCACGAATGTGCAGAAGCGGGACGAGCACCTCCGGAGCGCTGATTTCTTCGATGTGGAGAAATATCCGACCATGACCTTCGTTTCCGGAACCTGGACGAAGAGCGCCAAGGGGGCCTTCAAGGTCACCGGTGCCCTGACGCTTCACGGTGTGACAAAGCCGGTTGTCCTGAACGTACAGCCGTTCTCGAAGGAAAGCAAAGACCCCTGGGGCAACATCAGGCGTGCGACTTCGGCTACGGCGAAAATCCGTCGTCAGGATTTCGGACTGACCTGGAACAAGTCGCTGGACGCCGGCGGTGTGATGATCGGCGATGATGTTGCTATCTCGCTTGAAATCGAGATGATCAAGGTGCAGGCTCATTGAGGCGGACAAGAAAACGGACAGGTGGTACTCTCCGGAAAACGTTGCCTGCAGGAAGAGACGTTGTGCGCACCTGAATTCCCGGCATCATTCAACAGGGAGGTGAAACGCCTCCCTTTTTTCTTTTCCCGATACCGTCGGACAGGCTCCGTTTGCAGCTCTTGTGAATCAGCGTGGGGCCCATGCTCATCTTTCTTTGGAGGTACTCGATTATGAGTTTTTATTCAGGATTTGCTGAGGATTATGAACGGATTTTTCCTTTCAGGGATGAGGTTTACCGTTTCCTTCTGATGTATGCCGGCGGGGCTGGCGGCAGGGTGCTTGACGTTGGTTGCGGTCCGGGGCATTATTGCGGACGGTTCGTCGCCGACGGATATCCGACGACCGGAATCGATCTTGACGACGCGATGATAGCTGCGGCCGGGCGAAGTTATCCGGAAGCGATGTTCCGGTCGCTGGATATGCGGAAAATCGACGCCGAGGGGAGCGGATTCCGGTGCATCTACTCGATCGGCAATGTGATGGCGCATCTTCGCCAGACCGAACTTCCGGGGTTTATCGGCAAGGTCTTCGGGATGCTCGACCCCGGGGGGAGCTGGATCATGCAGTTGATGAACTGGGATGCATTCTCTTCGGTGAGTGCGTACGAATTCCCGGTGAAAACGTTCGAACGGGCAGGCTCCATTTCGACGTTTCAGCGTCGCTATGACTTTGACGGGCCGGATACGGTAACCTTTTCAATCACGCTCGGGCAGGACGGGCAGACGTTGTTCAACGAACGGACAACGCTCTATCCCGTAAGCAGGGGCAACTACCTGAGCCTTCACGAGTCGGCAGGATTCCGATGCGCAGGCTGCTATGCCGACTTCGTCGGAACCCCGCTTCGCGAGGAGCCGGGCACGGGACTGGTGATGGTGTTCAGGAAATCGTGATCAGTTGTAGGCTTCGATCCTGACGTTGCCGATGCCGCACTCTGAGATGCCGATTTCCTTCGCGGCAGCCTGAGAGATGTCGATGATCCTGTTTCGCAAATGGGGGCCTCGATCGTTGACCTTGACCACAACGTGCCGCCCGTTGGCGAGGTTGGTGACGCGGAGCTTCGTTCCGAACGGGAGCGAGCGATGGGCTGCTGTATAGTCCCGCCTGTCGAAATGCTCTCCGCTGGCGGTTCTGCGTCCGTGGAACCTGTTTGCGTAATATGAGGCCTTGCCTTCGGCAATGAAGAAGAGGTCTGTCCTGGCAGTTGCCGCTTCAGAGGTCTGTTCGTCAGAAAGGTTAGCCGCTTTGTTCTCTACGGGTTCCCTTGCCTGGAGGCCTGTCAGTGATGGAGAGAGAATGAACGATGCAGCCAGAAGAAGGCTACTGATCGAAATTCTGTGTTTTTTGTGCATAATAGCATCCCGGTTTGTGCGCCGCTACCCTATCCGGTCCTGAAAAATTCAGTCCCATCCTGTTATCGGTAAAACGCCGGTTTGTCTCATGTTTCCTAAACACGAAACCTCAATATACAAAAAGGTTTTTAAACGATGAAATGGGGGGGTCCTGACTGTTCCGGCGCAGCTTCTGAAGAGGCAGGAGGCATTATAAGAATCAATAATATAATACAATAGCAGTTATCTCCCGCCGGTGGTCCGCTTGCCTCTTGCCGTGGGTTTATCAATGATAATCTTTGGGCGTATTTTTGCATGGCGATATAAAACGGGCAGTTATGACGATTCATGCCGGTTTCCTCGAGGATATTTATCGGTGCGATTATTCGGTTTGGTGGAACTCGAAAGGCTTGCGGGAAGCGATTAACGTCCGTGTTTTGTTCATGTAAACAGGTGTTTGAATCAGCAGGACAACCAATCGGGGGTGACGATACGCAGCGATGAACGATTTTGTTTCGAGGTCAAGAGGGTGGATAATCGGGTACGTTTTCGCTGTGCTGGCGATGACCGCGTTTGTTGCGAGCGCCGAAGCCGGTGTTTCCGAAGAGTATCTGGAACGTGGGGTGAGCAAGGCCGAATCCGGGGATTACCCTGGAGCGATAGAGGAATTTTCCCGTTCCATCAGGCTTAAGCCGCACAATCCCGTGGCTTTCTATAACAGGGGGCTTGCAAAAGGGTTTGCCGGCGACCTGAAGGGGGCCATCGCCGATTATTCGAAGACCATTGCGATGGATCCCAGGTCGATTGTCGCGTACAACAACCGTGGATATACCAGGGCGGCTCTGGGTGCTTACGCATTGGCTATTGCCGATATATCGAAAGCGATTTCGATCAATCCGTCAGTACCCGAATTCTACAACAACCGGGGTACGGTCCGGACCTCGATGAAGGATTATCGTGCAGCAATCGCTGATTACGACAAGGCGCTCGCGCTTGATCCCGGACTGGCAGGGGTATACAACAACAGAGGGCTTGCAAAGGGGTTTTCAGGAGATTTGCAGGGGGCAATCGACGATTTTTCCCGCTCGGTGGCCCTGGATCAGCGTTATACGGTGGCGTGGTACAACCGGGGGAATGCAAGGGTTGCCATCGATGATGCGAAGGGGGCTTACGAGGACTATTCACGGGTGCTCGTGCTGGATCCGATGATGCTCGCGGCCTGGAACAACCGGGCATTCACCAGCATGAAACTCGGCGATTACAAGGGTGCTGTCAGGGATTTGGGCAAAATCATCGAAATCGAACCGGGGAACGCGTCGGTCTGGTATAATCGCGGAGTCGTCAAAAAGCTTTCGGGCGACAGGGCGGGGGCGATCGACGATTTGAAAAAGGCTGTGGAGATGGGCGATTCGCTTGCCACTGATGCACTCAAGGAGTTGGCGCCTTGACGTGACAGGGCAATTTCGGTAGTTGCTTGCGTTTGAAGGCTATTACTTATATTCCCTCTTATCATAAAGAGGCGGCGGGATATTACTGCATGCTCATTTCATGCTGCATCGGGTATCTGTCTGGTTTCTTATGCGCCAAGAAAGGTAAACTTTAACGCAACTTACTCCGGCAACAACACCTTCCTTCTTTATGTCAACGATTTCTGAAGATTCCCATCTTTCTTCACATCCCGGCGAAAGCGATTTCAAACACCTTGCAACACTTTCCCTCGCGGCGCTCGGCGTGGTGTTCGGTGATATCGGCACCAGTCCGCTTTACGCGATCCGTGAGTGTTTTCACGGCGAATACAGCATTCCCGTGACGACCGACAATGTGCTCGGCGTGCTCTCCCTGCTGGTATGGGCGATCATTCTCATTGTCAGCATCAAATATCTCACCTTCATCATGAAGGCCGACAACGAGGGGGAGGGCGGCATACTTGCCCTGACCTCCCTGATCATCTCCCATAGCAAGAAGAAAGGCAGCGAGCGATGGTTCCTTGTGGGAATAGGGCTTTTCGGAGCTTCACTTCTGTATGGCGACGGGATGATCACTCCCGCGATTTCAGTGCTGAGCGCTGTTGAGGGCGTGCAGATCATCGCGCCGGAACTGAGCACGCTGACCATACCGTTGACGATCGTCATTCTTATCGTGCTTTTTCTGTTCCAGCATCACGGCACGGCGAAAGTGGGGGCGCTGTTCGGTCCGATCATTCTTGTCTGGTTTTCGGTCATCGGTATTCTCGGATTGCAGGAGATCATCCTATACCCCCGGATTCTCATGGCGATTTTCCCCTGGTACGGCATCGAGTTCCTGATGAACAACCACATTCACGGTTTTCTCGTGCTCGGTGCGGTGTTCCTTTCGGTGACCGGTGCGGAGGCATTGTATGCCGACATGGGCCATTTTGGCCGCCGTCCGATCCGCCTGACATGGGTGGTGCTCGTGCTGCCGGCTTTGCTGCTGAACTATTTCGGACAGGGAGCGTTCCTGCTTGCTTCACCTGAGGCGTCCGACAACCCGTTCTACTCCCTGGTACCTTCATGGGGCATGATTCCCATGGTGGTCCTTGCCACCCTGGCGACCATTATCGCCTCTCAGGCGCTTATTACCGGCGTCTTTTCGCTGACCCAGCAGGCGATCCAGCTCGGTTATCTGCCCAGGGTAACCATCAGGCACACCTCAGACAGCCATATCGGCCAGATTTACGTGCCGGCGGCAAACTGGTCACTGATGTTCGCAACGGTTGGCCTTGTGGCAGGGTTCGGATCCTCGAGCCGTCTCGCATCGGCGTATGGCGTGGCCGTGACGGCCACGATGCTGATTTCCGCCATCCTGTTCTATTATGTCGCCAGGGATCTCTGGCAATGGAATCGTGTGGCCGTCAATCTGCTGGTCGGATTTTTCATGATCATCGACCTGTCGTTTTTTGGTGCCAGTGTGAGCAAGCTGTTCCACGGGGCTTGGTTCCCTCTGGTCATCGGCCTGTTCTGCTTTACGATTATGGTGACCTGGAAGCAGGGACGCATACTCCTGCTGAAGCAGATCCAGGACCGGACGCTCACGCTGGGAGAGTTCACGGAAAGTCTTGCTTTGCAGCCCCCGCAGCGGGTGAGCGGGCAGGCGATCTATCTGACGGCCAATCCGGATGTCGTGCCGATTGCCTTGTTGCATAATCTACGGCACAACAAGATCCTGCACCAGGAAGTCGGGTTGCTCCATTTTTCGACAGAGCGTGTGCCGAGGGTTGCCGACAGCAGGAAGGTCGAGGTGACATCTCTCGGAGATGGACTCTTCAAGATCATCGCCCGCTACGGGTTCATGGAGTATCCGAATATCCAGCAGGTGCTGGCTCTCGCAAATGTCGAGGGACTCAATTTCAAGCCCGGCGCGACCAGCTTTTTCCTGAACCGGGAAAAGATCGTTGCGGTGATGAAGACGAAAATGAGCCTCTGGAGAAAGAAGCTGTTCGGCCTGATGGCGCGGAATGCCCAGAGCGCCTCGGCATACTACGATCTTCCTTCAGGTCAGGTGATTGAAATCGGTGTCCAGGTACAGATATGAGTCCTGCAAATGAATTTTTTTTGTGAATTAATATTTATATACATATATATGTGTGTGAGGGGCATAGGTTTGACAGCGGTGACGGGTGTTTTTCATGTCCGGACATATACAACATCTGAGCTGTTTTTCTGTGCCCACGCTGCTGGTAGTTCTTGATCTTATCGTGATCGAGAGTCTGCTGTCGGTGGACAATTCGGCGGTGCTTGCTACCATGGTCATGGACCTTGCTCCCGGACAGGGATCGGCAGCCTTGAGATACGGGATTCTCGGCGCTTAACTGTTCTGGGGGCTTTGCCTTTTTTATACGGTCTGCCTGGTGCTGATCTGGTGGCTCAAGGCATGAAGTGCTTTTTTTTCTATTAACGCGCCGCCTGTTCAACTTCCAGGCAAGGGGCGTGTTGGCGAAACGGGTATCATGATTCGGGAAATCTATTATCCCTGTATTCACGTAATTTGTAAAAGAACGATATCTCATCATGACTTCACATAACGGTTTTCATCATCGGCTTCGCGATTATATTCTGAAAAAACACGGATCGATCAACGCTTTCTGCAGGGCTTCCGGGATCAAGTATCCGGCACAGATGACTCCATATCTCAAGGGTAAATGCCTGCCGGGCAAAAAGATGCTCGAACGTCTTGAAAAAGACGGTGCCGACGTTGAATGGATTCTCACCGGTCATGCTGTCGGAGAGATGATGACCCCCATCAGCGACGCCCTCGCATTGTCGCGCTACCGGATGGATATCGATAACCTCCTCAGGCAGGTCCGCCTTCATATCGGGCGTTTCGACGAACGGCTCAAGCCCGCGATCGAGGCCTACGCCGTGCTCGACGACGCTGAAAATATCGTTGACCTTAACGGGTCGCTCGAGAAATTTCTGGGATATGAACCGAACTGTCTTTCGGGTTCATGCCTGTCCAAGCTCATCCATCCTGAAGACTATGCCCAGATCAGAAGCGCCCTCCAGCGTCAGAAGCCGGATGAGGCGGTTCTCATGTTCTATTCCCGATTCCTTTCAGGCGACGGCACCTACCTCAATGTTGAATGGAGTCTTTCGGTCAAGAGAAAGCCGATGTCGGATCTCAGTGAATATGCGATGATCCTTCGCAAGACAGACTGCAAGGTCGGTTGAGCGTTTCCGCAGGGCTCGTGAGCCTTTTTTGACCTATCCTCCTGAAGCCGGCCTCCAAGTGCCGGCTTTCGCGTTTCCGGCAATAATACCCGGATCCCTCAGCGTTCATAATATTTATATGCGATATCGGCACTGGTATATACATATTGTGTATGATGTTGTGTTTCGTGTTATAGTGTTTGGTTTTCAGGAAATAATAGTATTATTTGAATTGAAACCTTATTGTTCCGGCACTATCGGGTAAACCGATATCATGCTGTCCGGTAGTAGTGTACAAGCTTCTCACGCCAGTGAGAATGAGCAGATTCGTGGGGGAACGTCTGCTCACCAAAGCGGCCGCCTGGCCGCTTTTTTTTATGACATCCGGTTTGTCCAATGCGGTTACGGGATTTTATCCTTTGCCGTGAAAACTATTATTTCCGGCATCTCGTTATCAATCTCGGTGCTTCCAGCATATAAAACGGAGGGATGTTGATGCGTCTGATTCTGATGACGGGAAAAGGCGGGGTTGGGAAAACCTCGATGGCGGCTGCAACGGGATTGCGCTGCGCCGAACTTGGTTACAAGACACTGGTGTTGAGCACCGATCCTGCTCACTCCCTTGCAGACAGTTTCGATATGGGGCTCAGCCATCAGCCGAAAAAGGTGTGTGACAACCTTTGGGGTGCCGAGCTCGATGTCCTCGAAGAGCTCGCGCATAACTGGGGAAGCGTCAAACGCTATATCACCGAAGTGCTCCAGGCACGCGGGATGGAAGGGGTGCAGGCCGAGGAGCTCGCCATTCTTCCCGGCATGGATGAGATCTTCGGGCTGGTGAGGGTGTTCCGCCATCACAAGGAGGGGCAGTATGACGTCCTGATCATCGATTCGGCTCCGACCGGTACGGCGCTGAGGCTTCTGAGCATTCCCGAGGTCGGTGGCTGGTATATGAGGAGGTTGTACAAGCCGCTCGAAAAGGTGGCGGGGTATCTACGGCCTCTGGTTGAACCTATTTTCAGGCCGCTTGCCGGATTTTCGCTTCCTGACAAGGAGATGATGGCCCTGCCTTACGAGTTTTACGAACAGATCGAGGCTCTGGGCCGGATTCTGACCGACCATACCGTATCCTCCGTACGACTGGTGACGAACCCGGAGAAGATGGTCATCAAGGAGTCATTGAGGGCGCAAGCCTACCTGAGCCTCTACAATATTGCCATCGATCTGGTTATCTCCAACCGGATCATCCCCGATGAGGTCGTGGATCCCTATTTCCAGTACTGGAAAGAGAACCAGAAGATTTATCGTCAGGAGATCATCGACAATTTCAGCCCGCTCCCTGTGAAAGAGGTTCCTCTATATACACGGGAGATCTGCGGTATGGCTACCCTCGAAAAACTCAAGGAGACGCTGTATGGCGATGAAGATCCGTCCCAGGTCTACTACCACAGGAATATCTACCAGATTATCCAGGCAGACGACGGCTTCCGGCTTGAGATCTACCTTCCGGGGCTCCCGGACGAGAAGATCGAACTGAGCAAAAGCGGCGACGAACTGAACATCCGTATCGGCAACCATCGGAGGAACATGGTGCTGCCACAGTCTCTGGCTACGCTCAGAACAGGAGGCGCCGAAAAGGACGGCGACCGTCTGATCATCAGATTTATTGAAGAATCGGGTGCGTGATAAAAAAAATGAAGAAATATAGTTTGATTTTTTATTACTATATACGTCAACGTTATTTACGAAAGTTCAGCCCGTCAGCATCACGGAAAGGAGGTCTAGATGGCGCAATTCAGGGTGGGGGATCCCATAGTCTATCACAAGCCTAAAAGCTCGGTTTCGCCGGGTCCTCGTGCGAAGGATGTGTATCCTCTCGCGCATGGCGAGCATTACCATTACGTGGTAGACAAATTCTGGAAAGTAACCTCCGTAAATACCGACGGGACGATCGAAGTCGTCACCCGCACCGGGAAAAAGCACATCCTTCCGGTCAATGACCCGAACCTCAGCAAGGCCCATCCCCTGCTTCAATTGAGGTTCAGGAAACGTTTCCCCAACTGAGCAGGCTCCCGTATTCCCCACGCCGGGCTCTTATTTTTCTCCCTCTCCCACAGGCTCCGAGCCAGTTCGCAGGTGTTTGACGTCGGTATCGAACCAGAGCGGTTTTTCGTTTCGAAGCATGCTGGCAACCACCTGGAATTCAGCTGGATCGACGAACAGATGGTTTTCGATCAACTGGTTGCTTGGGTCGTACAGGGCGATCCTTCCCTTGTGTCCGGTCAGATCCCAGCGGCTGTAGTAGCTCGCGACGAGAATGTTTGCCATGACGTTTCAGTTTGGTTTCGTTCGCGACATACGGGTTAACGGTCAATAAATTTCGCATCATGTCGGCCCGCCCAGTCCGGGGTCGCCCTCTTTCCCGAAGGCAGTATGGTCTTCGGTGAAATGATCGCGCCGTTCAGGTTCGTGCCGACAAGGTTCGCATCGGTCAGGTTCGCACCTTTGAGCGAGGCCTTCTCGAGGTTCGCGTCGAAAAGAGAGGCTTTGGTGAGGTTTGCGCCGTCAAGGTTTGCGCCGGTCAGCGTGGCCCCGAAAAGAATGGCGTCGAGAAGGTTCGCGTTGCTGAGGTTTGCATTACTCATGTATGCCCGGTCGAGATTCGCACCTTCCAGGTTTGCTCCTTTCAGGTTTGCCTGGACCATGTTGGCTTTCTGGAAATTCGCACCTGCCAGAGCCGCATTCTCCAGATTGGCATGGTTGAGGTTCGCTCCTCCGAAATCGGATTTCGAGAGCGTCGCCTTTCGGAGGTCGACGCCGGCGAGGTCGGCATTGCCAAGCTTTTCCTCCTTCATCTCGATCGCCTTCCCGGGGTTCTCCTTCCGCATGGTGTTCCATGCCTGAACCTCGGTAATTTCAGGGCTGATCACTGTCGGGACTCTGGGTTCTGCTGCAGGCAGATCTTTCGAGGGGGGGGCGGGAGGCGTGGCGACCGGTGGCTGTAAGATCCTGGTTGAGGCGACTGCCTCCGTGAATAACCGGGCATCGTGCCTGATTGCCCATGAGTTGTCCGCCTCCTTGCCTGAAGGCAGAATCGTATTGTTCGAAATCTTTGCGTTTTTCAGCACGGCGCTGTCAAGGCCTTTTGCTTCAGTGAACAGCGTTCCCCTGAGATTCGCACTTTCCAGATCCGTTTCGAAAAGGATGGCCTCACGCAGGTTTGCCTGTGAGAGGTCGGCACCTGAAAGTTTGGCCCACCGGAGGTTTGCCGATGCCAGGTTGGATCCTGCAAAACTGGCCGACTCCATGAACGCTCCGTTCATGTCGGCACCTTTCAGCCAGGCAGTAGACACATCGGCGTTTTTCATGTTTGCCTTTCTCAGGTAGGCCATCGATAGGTTTGCCCCCTTCAACCGGGCGTTGTCAAGCGATGCTCCGCTCAGTTCCGCCTTTGTAAGGTCGGCGTTCGAGAGGTCCGCTCCTCTCAGGTTCACCTTGTCAAGTTTCGCTTTCGACAGGTCAATCCGGATCTCGGGATGAACCTTTCGCATCGAGTTCCATTCCCCGACGCTCTTCTGGAGGAGTTCGAGCTGCCCGCGGTCGTAGGCCAGGGAGGTGGAGCAGAGAGCTGGTGAGAGGAGAAGGAGAAGTATCGGAAAACCAGATCTGGGATTGTTCATGTTCGTTTTCGGGTCAGGTGTTCGGGTGTGCCATTGATTCGTCGGTCATCTCGTACGTGCATAAAATTTAGTCAAAATGGGGCTGAGAACCTTGCCTTCGGACTTCAGGCAATGCATAACCGCAATGAAACGGTTACGCAGGACAATGCGTTTCTTTTCTCATACGACTATTTCAAAAGAGCTAGAAAGGGGTGATCATGGATACAGGTTCAGTTTACAAAGGAAAGGTGCTTGTTGCCGGGGCGACAGGACGTACGGGAAGCTGGGTTGTCAGGAGGCTGCTTCATTACGGAGTGCCGGTCAGGGTGTTGTCGCGCTCGGAAGAGAAGGCGAGGGAATTGTTCGGTGACAGAGTTGAAGTCGCCGTCGGCAAAATACAGGACAAAGAGGATGTCGCAAGAGCCGTCGAAGGATGTCAGGCCGTCATTTCAGCACTTGGTTCCAGTGCACTCTCAGGAGATTCTTCGCCTGCAGAAGTTGACCGGGACGGGGCTATCCGGCTTATGGACGAGGCGGTGAAGGCCGGAGCAACCCATTTTGCCATGGTCAGTTCCATAGCAGTGACGAAGTGGTTTCATCCGCTCAATCTGTTCGGGGGGGTGCTGACCATGAAGCTTGCCGCAGAGGAGCATCTGCGCAAGGTGTTCGGCCAGGATGACCGCTCATACACCATTATCCGTCCGGGCGGACTGAAGGACGGTGAGCCTTTGCAGCATCGGCTTCAAGTCGATCAGGGTGACCGTATATGGAATGGCTGGACAAACCGTTCGGACGTTGCGGAACTTGCGGTTCTTTCACTTTGGGTAGCCAAGGCCCGAAGACGTACCTTCGAAGTCGTCAGCGATGCTCCTGAACCCCAGCAGTCACTCGAAGGCTGCTATGACAAGCTTCATGATTGAACTGAAACAATAAAGGCACGCCCGTCGGGCGTGCCTTTATTGTTTCCCGCGACTGCAGGATTCAGATCTTTTTTGCAGGAACCAGACTGCCGACAGTCGTGAACACAAAACCGATTCCCGACTGAGCAGTCGAGACGAGCGCTCCCGCAACATTCCCAAGAAGCCTGAGCGGTACAGCGACGATGGCGCCTACCGAGTTCAGGATCGCGCCTCCTGCCGAAGTGACGACCCCCACGGCGGCACCGGCGGTCGATCCCAGCACGTTGACCGAAGAGACAAGCACGTCGGTCATTGTTTTGGCGACTGATCCCACAACCGGCGTCAGCGTCTCCACAGTCCTTACGACCAGATTGATCTGGCTTTGTCCCAGATCTACCATGCTTTGCGCAGCAGTAGCTATCGATTGCACGGTGTCGATTTTTTCCTCATTTGCCATGATGTGACATCCTCTGATTCAGATTAAGAAGCAACAACAGGAACTGGAGGTTTTCCCTTAGCATAAGTTACTCATTCGGAGGGCCATCGCAACTGCAGGGAGAGAAAAAAGAGAGGGGCCCGAAGGGCCCCTCAAAATCTTCTGGATTTGTCGGATCAATCCTTGAAACGACTTTGTACCTCTTTGGTCGGTGTTGCATAACCGGAGACTGACGGAGAGGTGCCTCTCAATCCGGTCCCGGCGCCAGCTCCACCGTAAAGATAGGGGTATGCGTTTGCCCCGAGTCGCTTTGTGGTCTTGCCGATGTTTTCGAGACAGTCACCGACAACCCACCAGTGGCCATCGATAAAAACCTCCAGGAACCTGCCGTATGCCTCGGCACCCTGAACGAAAGCTCCGGACGGATTGCTCATCGTGATATTTGGCTGGTTATGGGTAAGACTTCCTTATCAATAAAGTAATCTTACACAAATTCTTCGCGAACACAAAATGGTTTTGTTTGCCGGGCCACGATTACTCCATCAGCTTCAGGCTCATGAGCAGTTCCTGACCGCTGAAGGGTTTTCTCAGGGTGGCGTTGGCTCCGAGAGCATCGGCAAGCACAAGGTAGTTTTCGGGGCCGACTTTTCCGCCACCGGAAATGGCCATGATTTTGATGGATGGATTCAGTTTTCTCACCTCCATGATCGTCTCTATCCCCTCCTTGTCGGGCATGATCAGATCGGTGATGATCACGTCGAAGTCGCGTTCATCCTGGAACATCTGTATGCCCGCCGTTCCGTTGTCAGCTTCGAAAACGGTATGGTTTTCGCGCTTCAGCGTCGTTATGATGAATTTCCTGACGGCGGAGTCGTCGTCGATGACCAGTATTTTCATGATGGTGCCTGTTGGTGATTGCTGAAGAGAAGCTCGTTGACGGTCGATGCCAGCTGAGCGAGTTTTACCGGCTTTTTCAACAGTTTGCTGATGCCGTATCGGTTCAGGGGCATGGTATATTCGATATTCTTGCCATACCCTGTCATCAGGATGACGGGAAGGTCCGGACTGGTTTTGCGCAGTTCTGTCGCAAGCTGCAGGCCGGTCATTTCCGGCATGGTCAGGTCGGTGATGACCAGATCGTAGTTCCCGGGGTTCTCCCTGAACAGTTCGAGTGCCTGGAGCGGTGAATTGACGGCCTGAACGGTAAATCCGAGTTTGTTGAGCATGATGGTCATCATCGTCACCGAAGCTTTTTCGTCGTCGATGAACAGGATGCTGCCGCTTCCTGTCAATGGCGTTTCGGAAGCCTCTCTATCGAGGGCTTTTTCCTTGATCACCGGCAGGTAGATGCAGAATTTCGTGCCTTTTCCAGGAGTGCTTTCGACGGAGATATCGCCATTGCAGCTCACAATGATGCCGTGCACGACCGAAAGCCCGAGCCCGGTCCCCTTGTCGACCGATTTGGTGGTGAAGAAGGGTTCGAAAATGCGCTCCATGACGAATTCGTCCATACCGATGCCGGTATCCGAAACGCTCAGTTGCAGATAGGCGGTTCTGCGGAGTTTGGGCAGCGCTTTCATCAGGTTGGCATTCGGGATGATCTCCCTGATGTCGATGCTGAGCGTGCCGCCATGCTCTTCCATGGCCTGGAATGCATTGGTGCAGAGATTGAGGATGACCTGGTGAATCTGGGATGGGTCCGCAAGGACATTTCCGCATGACTTGTCGATATGCTGTTCGATCGAAATGGTCGATGGAATTGAAGGACGGAGCAACTTGAGGGCTTCGCTCACGATAGCCTGGACGCTGACGGCGGAAGTGCGACTGTCCTGCGCCCTGCTGAAGGTCAGGATCTGCGAAACCAGGTTCTGCGCCCGCTCCGCGGCCAGCATGATTTCGGAGAAATACTCGTAAAGAGGGTCTTCTTTGGACATGCTGAGCACGCCCATCTCGGCATAGCCGAGGATCGGGGTCAGGATGTTGTTGAAATCATGGGCGATGCCTCCGGCGAGCGTGCCGATGGTTTCGAGACGCTGTGACTTGCGCAGCTGGGATTCAAGACGCAGGTTGTCTTCCTGGGCCATGATCCGGTCGGTTACGTCGAACAGGATTCCGTCGATGCCGGTAAAACTGCCGTCATGAGAGAATGTGGAGGTTCTGCAGTCGTCAATCCATCGTACCGTGCCCTGTTTCGTGAGGATTCGGTAGGTGATCGTCTCGGACTTTCTTTCCGTCCTCAGGTTGATGTTCGATTCGGTAAGGGCCTGAAGGTCGTCAGGATGGACCATGGCCATCGTTTCGAACAGCTCGTACTCATACTCCTCCCGGGAAAAATCGGGCAGGGAGTCGGGAAGCATCGATAGCATGGCCGCTCCCTTGCTGTTGATGCGGTAGACGGCGCCGGGGATATTGTCGATGATGGTTTTGAATTCCAGGGCGATCCGTTCCTGGAGGGCACTGTTTCTCAGTGCTTCCTCGGCCATCTTCGTTTCCGTCAGGTCAACGAACAGTCCGCTGGCTCCAACGGTCTTCCCGTTCCTGACGATCGGCACGCTGTAGAACAGCGCCGGGAAAGAGCTGCCGTCTTTTCTGAGGCAGGTGTACTCGTTGTTGCCGGGCAGCTCTCCCTGCTCTTCGATGATGGTCTGGAAATATGCCCTGAATTTGCCGCGCTCTTCCGGAATGCAGAAGTCTAGGGCCGGAAAATTTTCCTGCAATTCCGCCTGCCGATATCCGAATACATCGTTGCAGATGCGGTTCGCATAGGTGAGGCTGAGGGATGTGTCGACCTCGAAGAGCGGCAGCGGAAGCAGCTCGGTAAGGTCCCTGAAACGCTGTTCGTTCTCGTGGAGGGCCTTTTTCGACTTGATGAGATCGGAAATGTTTCTGCTGATGCCGAAGAGCACCGGTTTTTTATCCCAGATACCCCTGGTGACCTTCGTTTCAACGGGCACGAGTTCCCCGGAGAGCGTTTTCAGCGGCACCATGCATGACGTGCCGGACCCGTCGAGCATTTTTGTGAGGGCTGTTTCCGCCTCACCCCTTCGCTCTTCGGGATGGAACTCGAGTACGTGCAGTCCCAGCTCTTTGCCGGGCGGATAACCGAGGATATTGTTGACGGCGGCGTTCGAGCCGATCACCTTGCCGTCCTGATCGACGATGAACAGGAAGTCCTCGATCGTATCGAACAGCGTTTCGAGGTTGTTTTTGGCTTCGGCCACCTGCTGTTCATGGCGGGCATGGATGATTGCCGGACCGATCTGGGAGGCTATGGTTTCGAGGGCTTTCCGTGCGAACTCAGGAATCTGGGAGTGCTGGTGGGAGGCGATGTTCAGGCACCCGATGACTTCGCCGTGATAGCTGACCGGAAGTATGGCTATCGCTTCGAGCTTTTCCTCTTTTATTGAGATGCTCGATGGCAGGTAGAGGCAAGTGTAGTTGGAATAGACCGGCTTGCCTGTGAAAATCAGCCCGGCCTGGTCGGAATCGATCGCATATTGCCGTGTATGATCGATGAACTCCTGCGAAAGCCCCTCGTGGTATGCCAGGGAGACGGTTTTCTTGTCCTTGTCGACAAGGTAGATGCCTCCGGCCTCCATGCCGGAAACATCCAGCGCACTCTTCAGAATGCTGGCAAGGGTTTCGGTGAGGGAGGTCGTGGAGTTCAGTTCAAGTGCCAGGTCGAGCTCGGCCTGGATGATTTTTTCGATCCTGCCGCGCTGGAGCGCGTTTGCGATGACCCCACCTGCAAGCTTCAGTACCGAAACGATGTCGGGGCGCCAGTCCCTGGATTCCCTGACGGAGTCGAATCCGATATAGCCGAAGGGGCTCGAACCGCAGGAGAGCGGGATGACGATAAGGGACCGGATCTGCTGTGCTTCCAGGATCTCTTTTTCGGCATTGGCCTCCTCCGGCAACGCACCGATCTCCGGGATGTGGATGATCTCGTTGTTGTTGATCTTTCCCATCCACCAGGGGAAAATGCTGGTGGGGAGGTCTTTAAGCGAGTCTATCTGCGGCTCGATACCGTCGGCACACCATTCGTGGGTGTTGTCCATCAGGCAGAGATCGTCGGAAAACAAAAACACGTAGCTGCGGTCGGCGCCGACCTGCTCTCCGATGAGCTGCAGCGTGTCCTGCACCATACGGTCGATCTGGTCGCCGGGAATGTTGATGAACTGGTTGGAAACGGCTGTCGTCAGTCTTTCGAATTGACGGCTCGATGCAAGATTCTCCTCGGTCCTTCTTCTGTCGGTGATCTCCAGGTGAGAGCCGATCATGCGCAGCGGGTTGCCCGATGCGTCCCACTCGAACACCTTTCCGCGGTCCAGGACCCAGATCCAGTGCCCATCCCTGTGGCGCATCCGGAGTTCCAGCTCGTAGAGTTCGGTTTTACCAGCAAAATGCTCCTGGAGCAGCCGGTTCGATTCCTCCAGGTCGTCCGGGTGGCATCGCTCTTTCCATAACTCGATGGTGGTGCTGCCGAGCTCCTCGAGCGTGAAGCCGATGATGGCCGCCCATCGTTCGTTGATTTTGATTTCGCCGGTATCTATGCGCCAGTCCCATGAACCGGCCAGGGTTGCGTCAAGGACCATCGAGAGGTTCGACGCAGACTGCTCGGCCAGAGCGAGCCGACGCTCGAGCGCTTCTATTCTGTTCAGTGTGGCGTCACTATCTGACATCAATTCCTGACGGTTGGTATCGATGGGAGGTTCCGTTGTAAATCTGGACATGGTTAAAACTGACGTCCACTGCTCATGCCGGACAATGGTTCGAAGGATGTCGGGCTCTTGATGGCCGGAGAAAAATCAATCAACAATATACGACTTCCGTATAAAGGTTATTACGGTCGGCCACATTTGCAGGACAGCTTTTGTCCTACCGTTCCATGTTTTCCAGTGCGTTCAGCAACTCCCTTCTGCCGAACGGCTTGCTGAGTGTGGCATTGGCCCCCATGGCCTTGGCGAGGTTGAGGTAGTTTTCCGGCATGCAGATTCCGCCCCCTGAAATGGCAAGGATCATGAGGCCGGGATGATCTTTTCTGATCTCCGTGATCGTTTCTATGCCCTCCTTTTCGGGCATGAGCAGGTCGGTGATGATGATGCTGATCTTCGGATATTTCCTCAGGATGATAAGGCCTTCGAGGCCATTGGCAGCCTGGATGGTTTCGTAACCTTCATCCCCGAGGATATCGCAGATCATTTGCCGGATGTCTTCATCATCCTCGATGACCAGGATGGTATCGTAACGTTTCATGGTCGATACGCTGGGTTTTCCCTGCCGCCGGTCCGGCAGAGCTGTATATCACCGGTTCCCTATGCGTAAGATAGCAGTTTGCAGGCAAAAAACGTTTATCGTGACGACGATGAGCGGCTTCTGAAAAAAACAGTTTCGATGCCGATCGTCGTCAGCAGGTTTACCGTAACCGATATGGCGATGTACCAGGTCCAGGCCAGACCGAAGTGCTTCAGCGCGAAAACCACGAGCATGCTGGCCAGGAGGCCGGTGACAAGGCTGACCGGCCTGAAGGATTTCCGGCTTTTTGAGAGCAGGAACAGCCCGAGCAGGCCGCCGTAGGTAAATGAAGCGATTTCAAGACCTACCATGACGATCGCCTTGTCGCTTTCGTCGAACATCAGGGCGATCACGATCAGCACCACGGCCCAGACGAAGCTGATGATGCGCGAAAGGGTGAGCGATGCCCTGCCACCCATGATATCGTTGACCGTCGACGAAGCCAGCGAGTTGATTGCCGAGCTGTGCGTCGACATGGCTGCGGAGAGCACGCCGGCAACCAGCAGCCCCTTCAGCCCCGACGGGAGGCCGTGTACGATGAACGTGGCGAATTCCCGGTCTTTTTCGACCGGAGCGCCGTGCATGAACAGGAAGATCATCGAGCCGGCGAGCAGGAACACCGCAAACTGGAAAAGGACGAAAAACCCGCTGCCGATCATGGCTTTCCTGGCCGCGGCGAGGTTTTTGCAGCCGAGCACCCGCTGCACCATCATGTAATCAACGCCGTGCGAGCAGAGCGAGAGGAGAATGCCTCCGAAAAAAGCCCCGGTGAAGGCCATCGGGTTGGTGAGAATATGCGGGATGTCGGGGTTGATGATCTTCAGCTTGCCTGCCGACGAGAGGCTCGCCAGCGCCTCAGGCAACGTCATATGCAGGTTCTGCAGGATGAAGAAGATGGAGAGGAGGCCACCCGAGAGGTAGAGCCCGAACTGGAAGCTTTCGAGCCAGACCACGGCCTTGATTCCCCCGGAAAGGGTGTAAACGAGGGTTACCATTCCGATGACGATGACGGACATGGGCAGTGACCAGCCGGTAACCACCTGGACGACGACCCCTGCGGCCAGAAACCTGATGGCGTCTCCGAGCGTCCGGGTGACCAGGAACACCGTCGAGGCCACTTTCTGCATCTCCGGACCGAACCGCATGCCGATGATTTCGTAAATGGAGCTGACGCCATGCCTGAAGTAGAGCGGCAGCAGCAGCAGGCTGACCAGGAACCGTCCGATGAGGTAACCGAGAGGTAGCTGCAGGAAGGTCCAGTCCCCGCGGTATGCGAGGCCGGGTACGCTGACGAAGGTGAGCACCGAGGTTTCTGAAGCCACGATGGAGAACATCGAAACCACCCAGGGAAGCTTGTGCCCCCCCAGGAAATAGTCCCCGGTACTTTTGTTGCCTTTCGCATGCCAGAGACCGAAGAGGGTGTTTCCGGCAAGAAAGAGCATGACGATCGCAAAATCAAGGGGCAGCATATCGGTTTGCGCTGAAGGTAGTGGATGGTTGCGCTGCAGTGGGCATCTCAGCCCTCGTACAGGTGAAAGTTCGGTTTGACGGCCGCAAAACCGGCTTCGTCACTCTCCCAAGATGATAGGATCGATTCCACGGAATCGCCGTTCAGGATCTTCGAGCGGATGACGCCGCTGCCGGCCAGGAGGTCGAAGGCCGGAACGGTGTCGTTGAACTCATAGACGCCGTCGAGGAATGAGAGCCGGTCAGGGTAGAGCTCCATGATGGTACGGGTCATGGCCACCCCGGTGGAGAACGGCCGGAACCGCGCGTGGTCCGTGACATGGAGGTAGATGCCTCCGATCACTTCGTCGCGGTACTTGTGGAAGGTCGGCCTGAACCAGGTGGGCCTGAACACGACCCCCTCGAGGCCCAGCGCACCGAGGCGAGCCGCCAGCTCGAAGGGGTCGATGAATGGCGCTCCGCTCATCAGGAAGGGCATGGTCGTTCCCCGGCCTTCAGACAGGTTCAGCCCTTCGAAGAGGCACATGCCGGGATAGACCTCGGCCACTTCGAACGTCGGCATGTTCGGGGATGGAGGCACCCATGGCAGGCCGGTTTCGGGGAAGAGCATCGAGCGGTTCCAGCCAAGCATCGGTATGACGCTGAGGTTGACATCGAGTTTTTTGTAATCCCGGTAGAAATGGGCGATCTCGCCTGCGGTCAGTCCGTGACGGACCGGTACCGGCATGACGCCGACGAACGAGTGGAATGCCGGTTCGAGCAGCGGACCCTCGATCAGGTTTCCGCCAAGCGGGTTCGGGCGGTCGAGGACCATGATCTCGATGTCGAGCCCCTGGGCCGCTTCCATGAACAGGGCGAGAGTATTGACGTAGGTGTAGTAGCGTGACCCGACATCCTGGATGTCGAACAGCACCAGGTCGAGTCCTTCGAGGTGCGTACGATCCGGCAGGAGCGACTGTGCCGAACTGCCGTACAGGCTGACGATTTCGCATCCCGTGTCGGGCTGGCGATCAACGGAGATCTGGTCCTGTTCCGTCGAATAGAGGCCGTGTTCCGGGGAAAAAATCCGTGTCAGTCGAACGCCTGACCGTTCAAGCAGGGACCAGGAGTAGTCGAGGCCGGCCGAGACCGACGTCTGGTTTGCGATGAGCCCGACGCGCCGGTTCAGGCATGCCGAAGGGTCATGAAGGAGCAGGTCGAGTCCGTTGAGCACCATAAGGTTGAGGAGTTGCCGTGATGACGAGTCAGGGCTTGATGATCCATCCCGGGCCGGCGATCGAGTCCCTGATGATCGAGTTCCGCTGCACGATTGTTCCCGGCAGGAGCACCGAATGATCTACGACGGCTCCCGGGCCGATCGAGCAACCTTCGCCCAGCACTGACCGATCCACGCTGGCATCGGGACTGACCGAAGCATGGCCGGAAACCAGGTGTGGCCACATGCCGATTCGGCTTTTCATCTGCGGTTCGAGTTGAAGAATACGCAAATTATCGTCAAGGTTGGCCTGATAAAAGTTCTGCAGGGTGCCGATATCCAGCCAGAGGCCACGGTGCTCGTAAAAGCCGAGTCCTTCATGGTCGATCAGCCCGGTGAATCCCGTATCCACGATGCTCGAGAACTCCTCCCTGAGGTGCCTGAAGATCGATGGACTCAGCACGGCCGTACCGGTGTAGATGAAGGACGACAAGAGGCCGGTGTTGCGCATGTTCCTGAAATCGAGCACCTGCCCGTTCCTCACCCCCACCTGGCCGATCTCACCCGCCAACGGGGTTTCGTAGAGCGCCAGCGTTCCCCCCATGCCGCTCCGGCGGTGGCTGGCGATCAGCAGAGTGAGATCGATGTCGCTGATGATGTCGCTGTTGATGAGCAGGAAATCCTCGCCTTCGAGGAGCTGTTCACACTTTTTCAGCCCGCCTCCGGTCCCCAGGATGATCTTCTCCTCGGAGAGCACGATCTCGAGGCTGCCGAAATCGTGTTGCTCGAAAAAACGGCGGATGCAGTCGGGATGATGGTGGATGTTGATGATGGCCTTGCGGATTCCGGCCTTCTTCAGGAGGTAGAGGGTATAGCAGATGCTGGGTACGTTCAGCACCGGCACAAGGGGCTTGGGGGTCTTGTCGGTCATTGGCTGGAGACGTGTGCCGAAGCCGGCGGCCAGGACGAATGCATTCATGAGGCGATGGTACGGATGAGAGGTTCCAGGAGCCTGCCGGCAGAGGCCAGTTCCGGTTGCGCTGCGATGTATGCCGGCAGGTAGGCCAGGGTCGGGGCGATGCTCGGCTTGAAGGAGAGGTTTCCCTTGACCGAGACCTGGAAGCTGAAGGTCCCGATTGCCTTGATGTTGCGCTGGAAGGCCATCAGGTCGAAATACCTGAGGTATTCGGAGAAGCTCATCGAAATGATTCCCCGGTTCTCGAGCTGGCTGAAATGGTGCGCTTTCAGCGATTCGACCAGGTCCGCATCGAGGCTCACGTACGAGTCCCTGAGGAGCGATACCGCATCATACTGCGGCAGTCCGAGCCTCGCATCCTGGAAATCGATCACGACCGGCTCGCTTCGGAAAAGCATGATGTTTCTGCTATGGAAATCCCGGTGGTTCAGGACGAAATGCTCCGGCCTCACCAGGAGCGCTGCAATGGACTCAAACTCACGCCGTAGGGCGTCGATCGAAGATTCATCGAACAGGCCGCCGAAGAGGCCTCGCAGGGCGTGTTCAATGAAAAAATCGAACTCGAACATCAGTTTTTCATGGTCGAAGCTCAGGGAAAACGGGATGGGAGCTCCTTGCGACCTGATCGACTGTATCTCGACGAGCAGGTCGACCACCTGTCGGTAGCGCTCCTCAAGCGCATCGGCATCGAGGATTCGTGCTTCGTCCTGAAGCATCCTGTCGCCGCAGTCCTCGATCAGAAGCACTCCGTTTGTACTGTCGCAAGCCAGCACCTTTGGCACCCTAACGCCATGACCGGCCAGGAGTCTGCCTACGGTAAGGAACGGATAGGAGTCGGGCGTCCCGCCCCTGAAGGCCGGGTCGATGCAGGCGATGTGCGTGTCGTGTTGACTGGATACACGGAAATACTGCCGGTTCGAAGCGTCGCCCTGGATTTTGACGATCGTCAGGCAATCACGTTCGTCGGCCGGGTAGAGTTGTCCGATCAGTTCCCTGGGTTCCATGGGTCGGGGTGCTTCCTGCACAATGAAAAAAACGGTAAGGGTAAAAAAAAAGCACCTTACGCGGAGGCGTAAGGTGCTTTTGGTTCAGGCGGATGCCTTACTTTTTCGGAGCGATAGCTGCGGAAACGCTCTGCAGGATCTGGTTGGCTGCGTTTGCAACGTTGCCGATCAGGTCGGTAGCGGTCTTGGCGAGCGGCTCAGCAACGCTGACGAGAGTCTTCAGGGTGTTGTTGGCCAGGTCGACCTGAAGCTGGAACAGCTTGCCGGCGCTTTCGGTAAGGGAGCTTACTGCAGCATTGATGTCGAAGTTTCCGTTTGACATAGTCGTATATGTTTGAGTTGTTGAAAGCACTAAGAGAAAATCTCGGCCCGGAGGCAGGCTTTCTGTTATATCAAAAGCTAATATATTTTGAACGTTTGCGCAAGAGAAAACGTGTTCCGGCTGTGTTTTGAACAATAGTCGCAACGACATCCCCGAGCGGGGACCGACGTCAGTGTTTTGATCAACTGAGCCCGGTATTTACGACGTTACTCGGCCTTTTTGTTCTGGGTTTTACCGATGAACCTGTTGAGCAGGAGCACCAGAAGGATGCCTCCGATGAAAAAACCCAGCGGGGCGAAAATCGTGGTGTAGTTGAATGAGTCAGCCATTGACGGGACGGTTGTGATGACAGATACCATGGGTGAAAAAGCATACAAGTATAAGCAAAAACTTCGATATAAAGGATTGCAGGTTCTGCAGGCCATCGATCGTGTTCATGAAGATGGTCATATTCGGGAACTCTGGAATTTTGTTGCGCGTTCATGGAGAAGTTTCCGCAGCCGCTTCACAGTACTTCAGAGGAGGTTCCGTCGGGAGGAGGTTATTTCGGGAGGGGTTTTGATCTGAGCCTGTCGGTTTTTATTATTTCGCTAAAGCGCATCGATATTTCGGGGCAGCCAGATTTGGGTCTTGAGCGCTTTCCCGTTTCGATCCGGCAGGCTGGCGGCATATAAGTTGTTCATTATTAAAACGCTATAGTTTCTGTTGTTATGGAAGTAGTAGGAAAAAGTCGGGCCAAGGTGATTGTTGAATCTTGCCTTCACGAGTCGGTGACCTATTTCTCCGATCATGTCAAGATCCTCAAATGCAATCCTTATTGCACCAATGTGGAGTTTCTGGAGAAACACGGGGTGTATCAATGGGTATTCCAGGTCAATGATCCGAGGGACAACCCCATTACCGCTGTATTCTTCGTCAAACAGAACGAGGAGCATCTCGGTCCTGCGTCCACCCCTCCCGGGCCGATCTCCGGAGAGGAACCGCTTCCGGCAGGCACCGTGACCGGCAGGTGCATCCGCTGGGTCAATGCTCCGGCCGTATCCGACGCCAAGTCTCACGGTGAGCACACCTTCGTCGGCCAGGCAGAAGCGCGGATATGCCTCTACCACCTTGACGACGGCAAAACCGAGGTACATTTCGAGACCGACATCACGCTCGACTTCACCCTCTCCTTTCCGCTGAACATGATGCCCGAAGGCATCCTGAAGTTCATGACCGAAACGATCATGTCCAAGATCATGCAGCAGGCCACCGACAGCATGCTCTGCCAGGTGCAGTCGGATATCTGCTGCACCATGTCTGAACTCTCCGCCGACGGCGGGGCCTGCTGACCTTTTTTTATCGTTTCAGGGCCTCCATGCTCCGGAATATTTCCGGTTGCATGGAGGCTTTCTTTTTTGTACTATTACATACCCATAGGGGGTATGGGTATCATGTGTTGCCTTTTTCAAATGACTCAAATCCTTAAAAGGAGCGCCAGATGGAAGATGTGATTCTCAGGCTGAAGAAGATCAGCGGGCAGGTGCAGGGGCTTATCAAGATGATCGAGCGCGAAGAGGAGTGCGAAAAGGTGATCACCCAGTTCCAGGCAGCCAAGGCGGCGCTCGACAACACCTTTTCCCTCGTGCTGAACCGGAACCTGAAGCATTGCCTGAGCAATCAGGATGCTGAAAGAGTGGAAAAGATTCTCAAACTGATTTCAAAAAAGTGACGACGATGAAGGTAACCAGAAGGGTTTTCGCCCTGCTCGCGACGGCACTCGCACTCTCTGCGAATGCTGAGGCCGCCGCGATGAAGCTCTCCCTCGACGATGCGCTGAAGATGGCGCATGAGCGGAATGCCACGATCAAGGCTGCGAAAGCAAGGATAGACCAGGCAGATGCCAGGATCGTGCAGAGCCGGCAGGCTTACCTGCCGAAGGTCCAGGTTTCCGAAACCTGGGTGCATACCAACGATCCGGGGGCGAACCTCGTGTTCAAGCTGCAGCAGGGAATCGTGACCCAGCAGGATTTCATGCCTTCCGCACTGAACCATCCTGACGGCATCACCGATTTCCAGACGACGATCGGCGTCGTTCAGCCGCTGCTGAACGTTGACGCCATGATCGGCCGTTCGGTCGCCAGGAGTGCAAGGAAAGCGCAGGGATTCATGGCCGAGCGGGCTGTCGAAACGATCGACCTGAACGTGAAAAAGGCCTATTACGGCCTCATCATGGCGAGGAAGAACATCGCAGCCATCGAACAGTCGATCGTCATCATGCATGGATACAGCGGCGAGGCGTCAAAAGCCTACAAGGCAGGTATCCTCACGAAGTCCGACAAGCTTTCGACCGATGTGCGTCTCGCCGAACTCAGGGAGCAGAAGCTCATGATGCAGGATGAGGCGAAGAACGCCGAGGATGCCCTGCGGTCGATGCTGCACCTGGATATCGAAGACACTGTCGTTCCGACCGGAGACCTTGTTATCGACGGAGATGCTCCGGCGTCACACGGTAATGGTCATCCAGCCGGCAGGAGCGACCTGAAGGCGCTCGAATCCTATCAGGAGGTTACCGGTTTCCAGCACGACATGGCTCGTGCCCAGTGGCTGCCGAGGCTCAATGCCTTCGCCCAGCAGAACTGGCACGACTCCGCTCTGATGGGGAGCGGTGGATCGAGCTTTACGATCGGCATGAACATGCAGTGGAACCTCTTCGACGGCATGGCTACCCAGGGCAAGGTGCAGGAAGCCAAGGCTCAGTTGCTCGAGGCTCGATACAATTACGAAGCGGCAAAGGAGCAGAGCGAATTCGAGGTCAAGAAGGCCCGCAGGGCGATGGCCACCGCGAAGGAGCGCGTTGCAGTCGCAAGGAAGTCCCTCGAAGAGGCCCGGGTCAGCCTCGACTTCATCGGAGAGCAGTTCAGGACCGGCATGGCCATGACCTTCGAGCTGCTGATGCGGGAGGGGTCGTTCACCTACGCCAAGCTCAGGATCAACCAGGCGAAGTACGACTACTGCATCGCCAGAAGCGACCTGGAATATTACGGAGACAGGTAATGCTGCGGCCGGCGCCCGGATCGGGCGCCATAAAGATCAACATCGATATGCAACACAGAGCAGAGGAGGCTCGTGCACATGAATGAAGGTATTGCGGGAAAGCTTGCAAAGCAGTTCATAAATTCGAAGATAACGCCGCTGCTGATGCTGGCGTCTCTTCTTGTCGGCATCATGGCCACGTTCATGACCCCGAGGGAGGAGGAGCCGCAGATCGTGGTGCCGCTCGTCGATATCTACGTCCCCTATCCGGGGGCGACAGCCGCCGAGGTCGAGGAGCGGGTGGCGAAGCCGTTCGAGCGCACGCTGACCGAAATCAAGGGGGTCAACTACGTCTATTCGACCTCAATGCCCGATTTCGCCGTGGTGACCGTCAGGTACAACGTCGGCGACGATACCGAGCAGAGCATGGTCAAGCTCTGGTCGACCCTCATGAAGAACATGGACAAGATGCCTCCCGGCGTCCAGATGCCGCTGATGAAGAAGGTGGCCATCGACGACGTGCCGGTGCTCAACCTCACCTTCTGGAGCAAAAACAAGGATCCCTACGAGCTGAGGCGGATTGCCCTGAAAGCGGCCGAAGACCTCAAGAAGACCGAGAACATCGGCGACGTCGAGGTCAAGGGCGGCATGAAGCGCCAGGTGCGCGTGCTCCTCGACAAGCAGAAACTCCAGAGGTTCAACATCACGCCGTTGCAGATCGCCAGGCAGGTCCAGGCCTCCAATACCCAGATGACTTCGGGTGATTTCAAGCAGATGGACCGGCAGATCATCGTCAAGACCGGGCATTTCCTCGAAAGCGCCGGGGATGTCGGCAACATCGTCGTGGGGATCTACGGAGCCTCGCCGGTGTTCCTCAGGGATGTGGCGCAGATCACCGACGGTCCTGAAGAGGTGAACAACTACACCGGCTTCGGATGGGGCGCGTCTTCAGGCAACAAGGATACCGCCGATTACCCATCGGTGACCCTGACGGTCGCCAAGAGGCAGGGCACGGACGCCACCGCGCTGGCAAACAAGGTCATTTCCCGCATCGACGGGATGAAGGGCACGGTCATTCCTGCCGGGGTCACCGTGACCGAAACGAGGAACTACGGCGAGACCGCCTCGGAGAAGGTGTTCACCCTCCTCGAGCACCTCATGATGGCCGTCGTAGCAGTGACGATCGTGGTGGGATTCTTCCTCGGCTGGAGGGGCGCCCTCGTGGTGTTCGCATCGGTGCCGGTGACCTTCGCGCTCACGCTGCTGGTCTATTTCCTGCTGCATTACACGCTCAACCGGGTGACGCTGTTCGCGCTCATCTTCGTAACCGGCATCGTGGTCGACGACTCGATCATCATCGCCGAGAACATCCATCGCCACTTCGCCATGAAGCGGCAGCCGAGGCTGCAGGCGGCCATCACGGCTATCAGCGAAGTCGGCAACCCGACCATCCTGGCCACCTTCACGGTCATCGCGGCCGTGCTTCCCATGGTCTTCGTCTCCGGCCTGATGGGCCCCTACATGAGCCCGATGCCCATCGGCGCGTCGCTTGCCATGATCTTCTCGCTGATGGTGGCGCTCATCGCGACGCCGTGGCTCTCCTACCGTCTGCTGAAAACCGACGAGGGGCACCATGAAGAGTACGACATCAGGAACACCATCTATTACCGCCTGTTCGACAAGGTGCTCACTCCGTTCATCGACAGCAGACTGAAGACCTGGCTCGCCTTCGGAGTGGTCGGCCTCATGCTCGGTGGCGCCATCGCCATGATTCCTCTCAAGATGGTGCAGATGAAGATGCTCCCGTTCGACAACAAGAACGAGTTCCAGGTCATCATCGACATGCCTGCGGGCACGGCGCTGGAGCGCACCGAGAAGGTGACCAGGGAGATTTCGGCCTACCTGAAGGGTGTGCCCGAGGTCCAGAGCAGCCAGTATTACGTGGGCACCAACGCGCCGATCAACTTCAACGGGCTGGTCCGGCATTACTACCTCCGCAAGGCCGAAAACATGGCGGACATCCAGGTGAACCTGGTGCATAAAGGCCTCCGGAAGGCACAGAGCCACGACATCGCCAAACGGGTCAGGCCCGGTGTGCAGGAGATCGCCAACCGTTACGGCGCAAACGCCAAGATCGTCGAGATTCCTCCGGGACCTCCGGTGCTGTCGACCATCGTGGCAGAAATCTACGGCCCCGACATGCAGTCCCGCATCGCGCTGGCAAAAGAGGTCAGGAAGGTATTCGCCTCGACTCCCGGAGTGGTTGACGTCGACTGGATGGTCGAAGCGGACCAGAAGGTATACGACCTGGTCATCAACAAGGATCGTGCGGCTTTCCGCGGCGTGACCCCGGATCAGATCGCCCAGACCCTGCGCATGTCGCTCGGGGGCGTCGACGTGGGCATCGTGCACCTGCCGGACGAGATCGAGCCGGTGACCATCCAGTTGAGGCTGCCCAAGGCAGACCGCACTTCGCTCAAGGACCTCTCGGGCATCTTCGTCCAGTCCCAGGGCATGGGGAGCATGACCAGCAGGCTCAGGCCCGGCCAGATGATCCCCCTCTCGGAGCTGGTGACCGTAAGGGAGAAGATCCAGGACAAGAGCATGTACCGCAAGGACCTGCACGACGTGGTCTATGTGACCGCCGACGTGGCCGGAGTGACCGAAAGCCCTGTCTATGCGATGCTCGAGCTCGACAAGAAGATCGCCCGGATCAAGGTGCCGGGCGGTACCGTGGTCAACCCGCTCTACACGTCGGTGCCGAAGTCCGACGACAAGCCGGCCCTGAAATGGGACGGCGAGTGGCAGATCACCTTCGAGGTGTTCCGTGACCTCGGCACGGCCTTCGCCGTGGTGCTGGTCATCATCTACCTGCTGATCATCGGCTGGTTCCAGTCGTTCAAGACCCCGCTGATCATGATGATCTCCATTCCGCTCAGCCTGGTGGGTATCATTCCCGGCCACTTCATCCATGGGGCGTTCTTCACGGCCACCAGCATGATCGGCATGATCGCACTGGCCGGCATCATGGTCAGGAACGCGGTGCTGCTCATCGACTTCATCCAGATCCGTAGGGAGGAGGGCGTCGGCCTGAAACAGTCGGTCATCGAGTCGGCTGCGGTACGAACCCGTCCGATCATCCTCACTTCCGGCGCCGTGGTCATCGGTTCCGTGGTCATGCTGTTCGACCCGATTTTCCAGGGCCTGGCCATCTCGCTCATCTGGGGGTCGGTACTTTCGACGATCCTGACGCTTGTTGTCGTTCCGCTCGTATATTACATGAGCGAGAAGAAGGGCGAAACGAAGAAGCTGGCCGCATAACCCTGAAGCAACAAGACCCATGAAACTCTTTGCCATCATAGGGGACGAAGAGGCCAGACCGAAAGTGCGCAAACTCTTCATGTCGCATCAGGTCTATCTGTTCAGCAACATGGCCATCAGGGGCTGCTCGTGCGACGCGTTCAGGGAGCCGGTTTCGTGGTGGCCCTCGGACAAGGACCTGAGCACCTATTCGTCGCTCTGCTTCGCGATCCTCGACGACGCGAAGGCCGAGGCCATCATGGCCGAACTGGAGCGTGAGCCGATCGCTACCGATCCGGCCTTTCCGTCGAGAGCCTTTGTGATGAACGTCGAGAAAATGCTTTGATCGGGAGGCGGCCATGAGTCTGCGCGTAGAACAGTTCCGTACAGGAGGCGACCGTAATTTCGGTTACCTGTGCGTTGAGGAGTCGTCGGGTGAGGCGTTCGCCGTCGACCCGTCGAACTCGCCGGCCATGCTCGCCGACTTCGCCGCCGGCCATGGCTGGACGGTACGCTACGCATTCTGCACGCATGGTCACCAGGACCACTGCAACGGCAACGCCGAGTTCGAACGGCTGACCGGCGTCAGGGTACTGCTGTTCGGGGAGCGCTGCGGGCAGACCGGCACGATGGTTGCCGACGACGAGGTGTTTCCCCTTGGACCCTCCGGTTTCAGCATCATCCATACCCCGGGCCATACTGAAGATTCCATCTGCATCCTCTGCGGCGATGCGCTCTTCACCGGCGATACGCTGTTCGTCGGCAAGGTCGGCGGCACCTGGAGCGATGACGACGCGAGACGGGAGTACCGGTCGCTGCACGAACGCCTGATGCGCCTGCCGGAGGGCACGAAGGTCTATCCAGGCCACGATTACGGCACCTCCCCGGTGTCGACGGTCGGACAGGAGAAGAGGACAAACCCGTTTCTCCTGCAGCCCGACGCCGATGCGTTCATCGATCTGAAACGCAACTGGACCGAGTATAAAAAAGCTCACGGTATCAGCTGATTTTTTTGCCGGCTCTTGCTTTTTGACTCTTCTTTAGTTTACTTGTATAATTATGCGTTTCGGCCCTTTCCGCGGCGGAACAGCGACCCTACCTTTCGTCTTTACAGTCCGACATAGCTTCAGCGCTATTATTTGAAACAATAGTAAGGGGACAGCCTGTCCTTTTTTTATTAACACGAGGGGAATTGCCATGGATCAGCTCATAACATTACGTACCCTGCCGGTTTCGGCCCTGATGAACAAGGATTTCCAGACCATCAAGGGGAGTGCGACCGTCGCCGAGGCGTTGCAGATCATGAAGAAAACCGGTGAGAGCGGCATCGTCGTGGAGCCGCGCAACGAGGACGACTGCTACGGCATCATCACCGAAAAGGACATTCTCGAGAAGGTGATCGATCCGGGCGAAGACATCCACCGTGACCCGTGGAACACCCCGGTCTTCCAGATCATGAGCAAGCCGGTGATCAGCGTCAATCCCAGCATGAGGATCAAGTACGCCCTTCGCCTGATGAAGCGGACCAACATCAGGAGGCTCTCCATCATGGACAACAACAAGATCATCGGCATTCTCAACATGTCCGATGTGCTCCACGCCGTCGAGGAACTTCCTGTCCACGACGACCATATCGCCTTATAGCCCTGCCGGACGCCGACCTCGGCGTACCTGGGGAATGCATCTGAAAATTCAGCACGGGTCCTGTTCGCATGGCAGGCCCTTTTTTAAACCAGCACACCTGCACTGGAATGGGTGTGCACGGATTTCCGAGCCTTTATGAAACCATTTGATATCGTCATCGTCGGTGGCGGCGGTGCGGGCCTCTATGCAGCCATGGAAGCCATGAAAACCAATGCCGGGCTGAATATCGCCGTGATTTCAAAGATCTACCCGAACCGGTCGCACACGTCGGCCGCCCAGGGCGGAGCAAACGCGGCCCTGGCGAACAAGGCCAAGGACGATACGGTCGAAATGCACATTTTCGATACCATCAAAGGCAGCGACTACCTGGCTGACCAGGACGCCGTCGAGGTGCTTTGCTCCGAAGCTCCGAAGATCATCCGCGAGCTCGAGAACATGGGTACCCCCTGGTCGAGGCTGGACGACAAAACCATCGCCCAGCGGCCGTTCGGCGGAGCGGGCCGCCCCCGGTGCTGCTACTGCGCCGACAAGACCGGGCACACCATCCTGCAGACGCTTTACGAACAGTGCCTCAGGAAAGGGGTCCAGTTCTTCAACGAATATTTCGCGCTCGACCTCTCCGTGGACGGTAGCCGCTCGAAAGGGCTCATCGCCCTGAACGTCAAGACCGGCAAGATCGAGGCATTTCCTGCCAAAACGGTCATATTCGCTACCGGCGGCTATGCAAAGATGTACTGGAACCGCTCCAGCAACGCGGCCGGCAACACCGGCGACGGTCAGGCTATCGCCTACCGCGCGGGTATTCCCCTCAAGGACATGGAGTTCGTTCAGTTCCATCCGACCGGGCTTCGCAAAAGCGGCCTGCTGGTGACCGAAGGTGCGCGCGGCGAAGGCGGTTATCTGGTCAATGCGCTCGGCGAGCGGTTCATGTCGCGCTACGCGCCGGAGAAGATGGAGCTCGGTCCGAGGGATCTCGTCTCCCGTTCGCTCGAAACGGAAATCCTCGAAGGCCGCGGTTTCGACAGCCCGGCCGGCAAATATCTCCATCTCGACCTCAGGCATCTCGGCGCCGACCTGATCAAGTCGAGGCTGCCGCAGATCAGGGAGATGTGCATGTACTTCGAAGGCGTCGATCCGATCGAGGAGCCGATACCGGTCAGGCCGACGGCGCACTACTCCATGGGAGGCATCGATACCGACAATTACGGACGTACCGTCATGGAGGGCGTGTATGCGGCCGGTGAGTGCGGTTGCGTCTCGGTGCACGGCGCGAACCGCCTCGGAGGAAACTCGCTGCTTGATATCCTGGTTTTCGGCAGGATCGCCGGCAGGGCCGCGGCTGAAGAGGCGGGGAAGTTCGATCCTTCGCCCATCCGGGATGTGGAGATTCTCGGGAAGGAGCTGGAGCTGAGGAGCTTCATGCAGCCTTCCGGCCACTACGAACGCTACGGAACCCTGCGTGAGGAGCTCGGCCATACCCTGGGTCAGAATGTCGGCATCTACCGCGAGGCATCGAAGATCAGCAAGGGCATCGAGGATCTCGCCGCCCTGAAGGAGCGCTTCTCCCACGTGAGGGTGTTCGACACCAGCGACGTCTACAATACGAACCTGATCCAGGTGCTCGAGCTCAGGAACATGCTGGATCTTGCCGAAACCGTGGCCGCAGGGGCGCTCGTCCGCGAGGAGAGCCGCGGTTCCCACACCAGGACCGACTTTCCGACCCGCGACGACGACAACTGGCACCGCCATACCACCTACACCCTCGAAAAAGGGGCACCCCGCCTTGGTTTCAAGCCGGTGACGATGGGCAGGTATGAGCTCCAGGAACGAACCTATTAAGCAGCATATTTCATGACCGATTCAACGATACAGCATAACGAGGACAAGCGGGACGTGACCTTCAGGGTGCACCGCTTCAATCCCCAGGTCGACAGCAAACCCTATTTCGACGACTACACCATCAAGCTCGAAAAGGGTATCACCGTACTCAGGGCCCTGAACTATATCAAGGAGCACGTCGACCCATCGCTGACCTTCCGTGCATTCTGCCAGGCGGGTATCTGCGGTTCCTGCGCCATGAGGATCAACAACATGTCGAAGCTCGCCTGCACCACGCAGGTGTGGGATGAGCTCGAGAAATCCCGGGAGCCGGATGTCATCAAGGTCGAACCGCTGAGGAACCTGCCCCTGATCAAGGATCTGGTCGTCGAGATGGACCCGCTCGTCGGGAAGATGCAGCAATATTCGAACTGGGTCGATTCGAAGATGCCCGAGGAGCAGTGGGGGCGAAAGGAGTTCCTGGTCTCGGAAGAGGAGTTCCTGAAGTACGACAAGGCGACCGACTGTATTCTCTGCGCGTCGTGCGTTTCGGAGTGCACCATCCTGAGGGCGAACCGCGAGTATGTCTCGCCGGCCATCCTGCTGAAATCCTACCGCATGAACGTCGACAACCGCGACGCCAGCCATGAGGAGCGGCTCGCCGGCCTGGTCAAGGACCACGGCGTCTGGGACTGCACCCACTGCTACCGATGCCAGGAGAGCTGCGTCAAGCACATTCCCATCATGGATGCCATCCACGGCATCCGGGAAGATGCGCTCGAAAGCAGGGGCGTCAAGGATACCAGCGGCGCACGGCATGCCGAAGCATTCATGGAGGATATCGAGAAGAAGGGCAAGCTGGTCGAGGCGACCCTTCCGATCCGGACCAACGGTCTTGCCTGGACCCTGCGGAACCTGCTTCCCATGGCCTTCAAGATGGTCATCAAGCGCAGGACTCCTCCACCGCCGCCGCTGGTGAAATCGACGAAAGGCATCGACGCCTTCCGCGCGGAGTTCCGGGAGATGAGCGGACATGTGGCGAAGGATCATGAAAAAAAATCCGGAGAATAGCCTTATGAAGCGTTACGCCTATTACCAGAGCTGCATCAACGAATCGATGACCAAGGAGGTCGATCGCTCGATCCAGCTCTGGCAGCACGACCTGGGCATCGAAATGGTCCATCTCCAGGAGAGTACCTGTTGCGGCGGCAGCAACCTCGACTATGTCAGCCCGAAGCACTTCGCGCTGGTCAACGCAAGGAACATCGCGGCTGCCGAAAAGATGGGCATGGACCTCGTGGTTTCGTGCAACACCTGCCTCATGACCATCCGCACCGCCAAGAAGAAGCTGGATGAATCCCCGGAGCTGAGGGACGAGGTGAACGAACTGCTCCGCAAGGAGGGGCTGGAGTATCGTGGAACTTCGGAAGTCCGCCACCTGCTCTGGGTGCTCATCGACGATGTCGGGCTGAATGCCATCCGCCTCAAGGTCAAATCTCCGCTGAGCCGGCTCCGCATCGCTCCTTTCTACGGCTGCCATATCCTCAGGCCCTCCTCCGTGCTCGGCAAGGACAACCCGATGGAACCGACATCCCTCGACCAGCTGCTCGAAGCGCTCGGCGGCAGCACCATCCACTACGACCACAAGAACCGATGCTGCGGATTCCACACGCTCCTTGTCGCTGAGGAGGAGTCCCTGAACGTGGCCGCCGAGGCTCTCCAGGAGGCCATGGACGAAAAGGCCGACTGCATCGTCACCCCATGCCCGCTCTGCCACACCGTGCTTGACGGCTACCAGTCGAAGGCGCTGAAGAAGAACGGCGGCAAGGGCTCCATCCCCGTATTCCACCTCTCCGAAGTGGTCGGCCTGGCGCTCGGATACTCCGAACGTCAGCTCGGCATCAAACGCCACATCGTGACCTGAACGAGCGGCAGGCGAGCCATGCGTTGAATTGTCGGAACGCCCAGAGATTTCTCCGAACAGCGAGCGGTGGCGGGAAGTGCGTAAAAAATTCAGCACTCACGCATATTTTTGGAAAATTGCAGGCTTGAGGGTGCAGCGAGCGTTTTAAAAAACCGCCAAAAAAGTGTAAACTTGCACTTTCATTTCATTGCCCGCGAGGATGACGGCCCGGAGGCCGGGCCAATGGGCAGCTCTTTTCTCAACATCATTAATCATTGCACTCCATGCTCAAAAATGATCTCTTTCTTCGTGCGTTGAAAAGGCAGCCGACCCCCCGTACTCCTATCTGGGTAATGCGCCAGGCCGGCCGTTATCTGCCTGAGTACCGTGCGGTCAGGGAAAAAACCGACTTCCTGACGCTCTGCAAAACCCCGGAACTGGCTACTGAAGTCACGATTCAGCCGGTGGAGCTTATGGGTGTGGACGCCGCCATCATCTTCTCCGATATCCTCGTGGTCAACGAGGCCATGGGCATGAACGTCGAGATCATCGAGACCAAGGGCATCAAGCTGACCCCCCCGATCCGTTCGCAGGCCGACATCGACAAGCTGATCGACCCTGACATCGACGAGAAACTGGGCTACGTGATGGACGCCCTCCGCATGACCAAGCGGGAGCTTGACAACAGGGTTCCCCTTATCGGCTTCACGGGTGCTGCCTGGACGCTCTTCACCTATGCCGTCGAAGGCGGCGGTTCGAAGAACTATGCTTACGCCAAGAAGATGATGTATCGCGAGCCGAAGATGGCCCATCAGCTTCTCCAGAAGATCACCAATTGCATCAGTGCCTACATCATCAAGCAGGTCGAGGCCGGCGCTGACGCCATCCAGATCTTCGATTCATGGGCAAGCGCTCTCTCCGAGGACGATTACCGCGAGTTCGCACTTCCCTACATCAAGCAGAACGTTGCCGCCGTGAAGGCGAAGTACCCGGACACTCCGGTTATCGTCTTCTCCAAGGATTGCAACACCATCCTCAGCGATATCGCCGATACCGGCTGTGACGCCATGGGCCTCGGCTGGGGCATCGAAATCGGGAAGGCCCGTGCCGAGCTCAAGGACCGTGTCTGTCTCCAGGGCAACCTCGACCCGACGGTTCTCTACGGCACGCATGACAAGATCAAGTCGGAAGCGGCAAAGATCCTCAAGTCTTTCGGCAAGCACACCGCGCAGTCAGGCCACGTCTTCAACCTCGGCCACGGCATCCTGCCCGACATGGACCCGGAAAACCTGAAGTGCCTCGTCGAATTCGTCAAGGAAGAGAGCGCCCAGTACCACTAAGCGCCTCCGCCTCCGGTTTCACTCTGCTCCGCTCTGCCTTGCGCAAAGCGGAGTTTTTTTTGTCCGGGAACGGTTCCGGTTGAGAGAGCGGAGGCCCCGCAATGGTGTCGTTCGCACCATTCCTTGTCGACCGCATTTTTCCTTATATTTCATTTCAGGTTGGTTTCGGCAGGACATCAAACAGGATATCGTTCATGGCAAGGCAGTGCAGTTGTTCGGAAGGGGGGGACGGCGGAACGAGGTATGAGGAGATCGTGCTCGACACGCTTCTGTACAGCGCCCGCCTCAAGGAGAAGGTCGCTCGCCAGAACAGCGATGTGGTCGTCGCCATGGCCCGGATGATCGCCGAAACGTTCAGTGACGGAGGCAAGCTGCTGATCTGCGGCAACGGCGGCAGCGCGGCTGACGCGCAGCACCTGGCCGCGGAGCTGACCATCCGGTACCGCAGCAGCGTGCAGCGGCCGGCGTTGCCCGCCATCGCGCTCTCCACCGACACCTCGGCGCTGACCGCAGGCGGTAACGACCTCGGATTCGACGAGGTGTTCGCGAGGCTTGTCGAGGCCTACGGCCGAGAGGGCGACATCGTGTTCGGCCTCTCGACCAGCGGCAACAGCCCGAATGTCAGGAAGGCGCTCGAGTTCGCTCGCAAACGCGGCCTCAAAACCATCGCCCTGCTCGGCGGGGACGGCGGCTCCATCCTGCAATATGCCGACCTTTCGATCGTCGTACCCCATTCCGGGAGCGCCGACCGCGTCCAGGAGTGCCACATCACCCTCGGCCACGTGATCATCGAGCTGGTCGAAAAAATGTTGGGGTATGCCTGATCAGTGACAAGTAACAAGTGAGGCGTAGAGCCGTCCGGATTCTCTTGTCCATTTCGTCCATAAAGTCCATCATGTCCATAATCTCTGAGTTATAAACCCAAACACAAGACAAGCACATGCAGATACAGAACATCGAAGGTTCCCTGAGCGCTCAGGGCATCAGGTTCGGCCTGGTGGTCTCGCGTTTCAACGATTTCATCGGCCAGAAGCTCGTCGAAGGTGCGGTCGACTGCATCGTGCGCCACGGGGGTTCCGCTGACCAGATCACGGTCATCAGGTGTCCCGGAGCGTTCGAACTGCCGTCGGTCTCCAGGAAGGCCGCCCTTTCAGGCAAGTTCGACGCGATCGTCACCCTCGGAGCCATCATCAGGGGATCGACCCCCCATTTCGACGTGATCGCGGCCGAGGCGACCAAAGGGATCGCCCAGGTGGGCATGGAGACGATGATTCCGGTGTCGTTCGGCGTGCTGACCACCGAGAACCTCGAGCAGGCTATCGAAAGGGCAGGCACGAAAGCCGGCAACAAGGGTTTCGATGCCGCGATGGCGGCTATTGAGATGGTGAATCTGTTCCGCCAGCTGTGAAGAGTGAAGAGGAAAAAGATGCAGTGGACGAAGTGGACGTGATGGACATAATGGACAGTAAGGAGTGAAAAAGAGGCGGGGGCATTTCCCCCTTCTTGCTTGTCCACTGAGTCCATTCAGTCCATTTCGTCCACTTCCTTTATTGGAGCCCCGGGTTTCAACCCGGCAGGAGAGGCGGGAAATCACTTCTCAGGCAGCCCTCTTTTCCCTGGGCGAGTATTTTTCGAGGTTGGCGCTGATGACGTCGTAGACGGCCTGCTGCAACTCTTCGACGCTTCCGAACTGTGAAGGTTCGATCGGTTCGCCGATGATCAGCTTCACGTTCCCCTTCCTGATCTTGAGGCTCTTTTTGGGCGTGATGAACGCACTGCCGACGATGGTTACCGGCAGTACGGGCACGCCGGCCTTGCGGGCGATGATGAACGCTCCGCGTTTGAACGGCAGCAGCCGGCCATCCTCCGACCTCGTCCCTTCCGGGAAGATGTGGATCGACCTGCCAAGCTTGAGCCTTTCCGCCGCGTCAAGCAGGCTCTGCAGGGCTTCCCGGTTCTGCCCCCGCTTGATCAGCACATAACCGCTTCCTTTCATGACCCACCCGAGCAGCGGGACCCGGCCAAGCTCCTCCTTCGCGACGAAACGGAGGTTCAGTCGCATCGATCCCAGGATGAGCGGTATGTCGGCCATGCTGGCATGGTTGCTGGTGATGAGGTACGTTTTGTCGGCCTGGTAATGTTCCCTGCCGATCACCTCGACCCTGACTCCGACGACCCTCGCCGCAAACCGTCCCCACCAGGAGGCCATCTGGTAGAAGAGGTCGCCGACGGGATCGATGAGGTTCAGGATGAGCGCGATCGAGAGCCCGGCGAACATCACCGGGAGGATCACCAGGAAAAAGAGAAGCGTCTGGAGGTTCATTGGTTGGCGGAGAGGGTTACCGGTCCAGGTTCTGGAGGAGGCGCGCAAGCTCGGCGTAGCCATTGCCGACGAGGGTGGCTTTTTTGGGTTTTTCCATGATCTCCAGCATCTCTTCAGGCATGGGTACCTCGCGCTGGATCGCCGTCATGATGGCCTCGTCGAACTTGACCGGATGGGCCGTCGACAGGACGACTCCGGGATAACCGGCTCCGGCGTGCTTCCTCCTGTAGTGCTCGAGCGCGCGGAACCCGACTGCGGTGTGCGGATCCATGATGTAGCCGCCCGATGCGAAGACGGAGCGTATCGTATCGACGGTCTCTTCGTCGGTGACGGAAATGCCGCTGATCTGCTCGCCCATCTTCCGGAAGTCGTTGTCATAGAAGTGGAGGAGCCTTGAGAAGTTGCTCGGGTTGCCCACATCCATGGCCGTAGTCATCGTCCTGACGGTCGGCTTCGGTTCGAAGCGTCCGCTTTCGAGATAGCGGGTGACGCTGTCGTTGGCGTTCGATGCGGCGACGAAATGGCCGATCGGAAAGCCCATCATTTTCGCAAGCACGCCGGCGGTAAGGTTTCCGTAGTTGCCGCTCGGCACGGAAAAGAGGGGCGGGCTGCCGGGGAAGCGCTTCCTGAGCTGAAGCGATGCCCAGCCATAGTAGAACGACTGCGGGATAAGCCGGGAAATGTTGATCGAGTTCGCCGAGGTCAGGGTGAGCCTCTGTTTCAGGTCGGGGTCGACGAATGCCTGCTTGACCAGCCTCTGGCAGTCGTCGAAGTCCCCGCGGACTTCGAGTGCGAACACGTTGTCGCCGGCGGTGGTGAGCTGCTGTTCCTGGAGCCTGCTGACCTTGCCGGAAGGGTAGAGCAGCACGACCCTGGTGTTGGGGATGCCGTTGAACCCGTAGGCGACGGCGCTGCCGGTATCGCCGGAGGTCGCGACCAGCACCGTGATCATCTGCCGCTCCTCGGCGGCGAAGAAGCCGGTCATGCGTGCCAGGAACCTGGCGCCGTAATCCTTGAAGGCGAGTGTCGGGCCGTGGAACAGCTCTTCGACGAAAGTGCCTTCGGAGAGCTCCTTCAGGGGGGTGTCGAAGGTGTAGCAGTCGTCGATCAGCTTCGACAGGGTGTCGAGGGGTACCTCGTCGCCGACGAATTTCTTGGCGATGGCGAAGGCCACGTTGTTGAAGGTGCCGCTTTCGAGCAGCGCCAACTCTTCGGCGGAGAATCGGGGAACTTCAGACGGGACGTACAGCCCGCCGTCCGGCGCAAGCCCTTCTAGGGTCGCCTTTTTTATCGAAACCGGTGCGGATGATCTGGTGGTGCTGAAAAAAATCATGTCGTGAAGCATTTCATGAAGTTGTACTGAGGACCCGCGCACCCTGGCTGCAGATCGGCGAGACCCACATGTCGGACTCGAGTCCTGCTTGCGACTGCAGGAATGCCTCCTGCATGGCCGAGCCCACGGCTACGGCGGTTTCGCGGGAGGAGGAGAATGCGAAGATGGAGGGTCCTGAGCCGGCGATGCTGCAGCCGAGGGCTCCCGAGTCGAGAGCGGCGTGCTTGACTTCGTTGAAACCGGGGATGAGCGGCGCCCGTTTCGGTTCGGCGACGACATCGACGAGCGCCCTGCCGATCACGTCGTAGTCGCTGGTCAGGAGGCCGGCGAAGAGCGCGCCGACGTTGCCCCACTGCTGGGTGGCGGTCGAAAGCGGAATGCTTTTGGGAAGCACCGAACGGGCGTAAGAGGTTTTGAGCTCCGTGTGCGGGTGTACCAGCGAACAGAAAAGGTGTTCCGGCGGCCTGATGGTGATCAGGTCCAGGGGATGGTAGCTGCGGATCAGGATGAAGTTGCCCAGCATGGCAGGTGCGGCGTTGTCTGCATGGGCCGAGCCGCAAGCAACGCGTTCGCCCTCGATGGCGAAGTGGACGAGTTCCATCTTCGTGCAGGGGGAGCCGAACAGCTCGTTTGCGGCGACGAGGGCTGCGGCGGCGCTTGCCGCGCTGCTGCCCATGCCGCTGCTCAGCGGGAGGTTCTTTTTCAGCGTGAGGCTGATGTGCCCGTTGAAGGGCATCGCCTTGGCGGTGCGGATGTATTCGAGAAATTTCAGCACGACGAAGCTCGATGTATTCTTCCTCGGGTCGAGCGGCAGCGCCCCGCCATCCCCGACGATCGCCGTGATGGAGACCGGGCAGTCGCCCCGTGGTTCTTCATGGAGGTCCAGGATCACCTCATCACCGGGTTCGGTGATAGCGAAGCCGAGAACGTCGAAACCGCAGGCGACATTTCCGACGGTCGCCGACGCAAATCCTGTGACGGTTTTCATAGCATGGTACTGAGCAAGATTCCTGAATCGGTAAGATGACGGGATATGTGCGAACTGCAGTTTGGCCAAATTGATGTCGGCATTTGAATAACTAAAAGCTTTTCATTAAATTCTGCTTTTATTTTTCGGAGGGTGCAGGCCGTAGCCGATTCCAAAAGAAGGTACGGAGAAAGTTTTTCTTTTCTTAACAATAACCTATCGAATTCCATATGTCAACAACAGTCAGACCCGATGAGGTATCGTCCATACTTCGCAAGCAGCTCGCGGGTTTCGAGTCGGAGGCGGACGTTTATGATGTCGGAACCGTGCTGCAGGTCGGTGACGGTATTGCCCGTGTTTACGGCCTGTCGAACGTCGCTGCCGGCGAGCTCCTCGAGTTCCCTCACAAGGTCATGGGAATGGCTTTGAACCTTGAAGAAGACAACGTCGGCGCTGTGCTTTTCGGCGAATCCAACGCGGTCAAGGAAGGCGATACGGTTAAAAGGACCAATATTCTCGCATCGATCCCGGTCGGCGAGGCCATGCTCGGCAGGGTCATCAATCCGCTCGGCGAAGCCATCGACGGCAAAGGCCCGATCAGCACCGACATGCGCCTGCCTCTCGAGCGCAGGGCTCCAGGTGTCATTTTCCGTAAGTCGGTGCACGAACCGCTCCAGACCGGTCTCAAGGCTATCGACGCCATGATCCCGATCGGCCGCGGCCAGCGCGAGCTCATCATCGGCGACCGCCAGACCGGCAAGACCGCCGTTGCGCTCGACACCATCATCAACCAGAAGGGCAAGGGCGTATTCTGCATCTATGTCGCTGTCGGCCTGAAAGGCTCGACCGTCGCCCAGGTGGTCAACACCCTCGAGAAGTACGGCGCCATGGAGTACACCACGGTCATCTCCGCTACGGCTTCCGACCCGGCTCCGCTTCAGTTCATCGCTCCGTTCGCGGGTGCGACCCTCGGTGAATATTTCCGCGACACCGGCCGCCACGCGCTGGTCGTCTACGACGATCTCTCCAAGCAGGCCGTGGCCTACCGCCAGCTTTCCCTGCTCCTTCGTCGTCCGCCGGGACGCGAAGCTTACCCCGGTGACGTCTTCTATCTGCACTCACGCCTTCTGGAAAGGGCTGCGAAGATCACCGACGACATCGAAGTTGCAAAGACGATGAACGACCTTCCCGAACCCCTGAAGCCGCTGGTGAAGGGTGGAGGCAGCCTCACGGCGCTCCCGGTCATCGAAACCCAGGCAGGCGACGTGTCCGCATACATCCCGACCAACGTGATCTCGATCACCGACGGCCAGATCTTCCTCGAGTCGAACCTGTTCAACTCTGGCCAGAGGCCGGCTATCAACGTCGGTATCTCGGTGTCCCGCGTCGGCGGTGCCGCCCAGATCAAGGCGATGAAGAAGGTCGCCGGCACGCTGCGCCTCGATCTTGCCCAGTTCCGCGAGCTCGAAGCGTTCTCGAAGTTCGGTTCCGATCTCGACAAGACCACCAAAGCACAGCTCGACAGGGGCGCCCGACTGGTAGAAATCCTGAAGCAGGGCCAGTACATCCCGATGCCGGTCGAAAAGCAGGTTGCCATTATCTTCGTCGGTACCCAGGGCCTTCTCGACACGGTCGACCTGAAGTATGTCCGCCGCTTTGAAGAGGAGTTCCTCGCCATGCTCGAGCAGAAGCAACCCGACATCCTGACGTCGATCGCAGGAACCGGAGCGCTTGAAGCCGATATGGCCACGAAGCTGAAAGATGTAGCCGTGAAATTTGTTGCCGCCTTCAAGGAGAAACACAAGGCATAAGCGGCGAGGCCCCTCCGGACATCGTTCAACCGGTGACCGGAGGCAGCCGATAGAAGATGTGCTTTCAGCAATTCAAAACATGTACCGGAATTCATGCCTACTTTAAAGGACATACGCATTCGCCTCAAGGGTATCAAATCCACGCAGCAGGTGACCAAGGCGATGAAGATGGTCGCTGCCGCGAAGCTGAGAAGGGCGCAGGACCGTGCCATCCAGGCCCGCCCCTACGCAAGGAAGCTCAAGGAGATGCTCGCATCGCTATCGACCAAGGTCGACACGACGCTCAATCCGCTGCTTTCACCCCGCGACGAGGTGAAGAAGGTCCTCGTGATCCTGATCACTTCCGACAGGGGTCTGTGCGGTGGATTCAACACCAACATCATCAAGCTGGCCCAGAAGGTCATTCATGAGGATTACGCAGACCTGCATGCCAAAGGCGCCGTCACCATGATCTGCGCCGGCACCAGGGGAAGCGACTTTTTCCGCAAGCGGAACTACAACATCACCACAGCCTATCCCGGCGTCTTCCAGAACCTCGATTTCAAAACGGCAAAAGAGATCGCAGAGACTGCGTCGAAGATGTATCTCGCCGGTGAAGTGGACCGCGTCATCCTGGTCTACAACGAGTTCAAGTCGGTGCTTTCCCCGAACCTGAAGGCCGAACAGCTTCTGCCCATTTCTCCGGAGCAGGGCTCTGAGGAAGGCGGCAGCGAGTATCTGTACGAGCCTTCGCCTGCTGCCCTCATCGACGTTCTGGTGCCCAAGCACCTGAACACGCAGGTGTGGAGGGTCCTGCTCGAGTCGAACGCCGCCGAGCATGCCGCACGTATGGGCGCCATGGACTCGGCTACCGAGAACGCCAAGGAACTCATCAGGGCGCTGAACATCAGTTACAACAGGGCCCGTCAGGCCGCCATCACCAAGGAGCTGAGCGAAATCGTCGCCGGCGCCGATGCACTCAAGCAGTGATGGAGTTCAGGACAGACTTCATGCAAAGCGCCCGCAACACGGGCGCTTTCTTTTTTCCGGGAAACATCCATGGACGTTATGGACTTGATGGACTGCAAGGACGAAGAGGGCGCGGAGAGTCAAACAGTCGAAAAAGAATGGGGCTCCGGCTTGTATAATTTGCCCGGCCGTGAGAAATTAGGGGGAATTTCATTTACCGTAACGCAGCCATCTCCAGCATGAGAGTATACAAGTTCGGGGGTTCGTCGATCGGCTCTGCCGCCAGGATCAGGCATGTCGCCGGCATCATCAGGAACGGCCTGTCAGAAACACGCCTGGTGGTCGTGGTCTCGGCGATCCAGCGGGTGACCGACATGCTTACCGAAGCTGCAACCCTCGCCGGAAAGGGCGATGTCGCCTATCGGGAGAAACTCGGGGAGATCGCCTCCCTGCACGAGGCGGTCGTCCGCGATCTGTTCGTCCAGTCCAACCTGGGCGAAGCGGAGCTGTGGCTCAGGGAGATGATGTCCGAACTCCATGACGTCGCGCATGGTGTCTTCCTGCTTCGCGACCTGTCCGACAAGAGCCTCGCGCTGGTGCTGAGCTACGGAGAGCGGCTTTCGTCGTGGATCGTTGCCGCGCACCTGCGGCACTCCGGCATCCCGGCCTCCATCGTCGATGCCCGCGAGGTGATCGTCACCGACAACAACCACTGCTACGCGAAAGTCGACCTCCATGCGACCGAAAGGCGGATCCGGGAGCAGGTTCGGCCCCAGGATGCGGTTCCTGTGGTTACCGGCTTCATCGCGTCGGCTACGGACGGTTCGGTAACGAACCTCGGGCGTGGAGGGTCCGACTATACGGCTACCCTCCTTGGTGCGGCTCTGCATGCCGACGAGGTCTGGATCTGGACCGACGTCGACGGCTTTTTCAGCGCAGATCCGAAACGGGTGCGCGATGCGAGGGTCATTCCCGACATCAGCTATGCGGAAGCCATGGAGCTCTCACATGCCGGGGCCAAGGTGCTGCATCCCCTGGCGGTGCAACCGGCAATGAAGGCGGGGATCCCGGTGCTGATCAGGAACTCCTTCAATCCTGAAGCCCCGGGCACGAGAATAGAGAACAAGCCTCTTGCCGAATCCGTCCTGCCGCGCCCGGTCACCGGCCTCACCTCGATCAACCACGTTGTGCTGCTCAACCTTTCAGGCAGCGGCATGGCTGGCGTACCGGGCACCGCGTCGCGCCTCTTCAGCTGCCTTGCCCGCCACAGCATCAATATCATCTTCATTTCTCAGGCCTCGTCCGAGCAGTCGATCAGCCTGGCGATCAGTCCCGGTCAGGCGTCAATGGCAAAGAAGGTGCTCGAAGAGGAGTTTTTCCGCGAGATCGAGTCGCGCCGGATCGAGCCGATCCACGTTCGTCGCAACCTTGCCATGGTGGCTGTGGTGGGCAACAAGATGTCCGGCCATCCCGGCGTCTCGGCGCAGTTGTTCGAAACGCTCGGCAAGAACGGCATCAACGTGATCGCCGTGGCGCAGGGAGCCAACGAGATGAACATCTCCCTGGTCATCGACAGCAGCGACGAGGACAAGGCGCTCAACTGCATCCACGAATCGTTCTTCCTCTCGAGGCGGAAGGTGCATGTGTTCATTACCGGAACGGGTACCATCGCCAAGAGCCTGATCAGCCAGATCAGCGCACACCGGGTGACCCTCCAGGAGGAGAAGGACCTTGATGTGGTTGTCTGCGGCCTGGCCAACACCCGCGCCGTGGCCCTCGACATCGAGGGGCTCGACCTCGAGCGCTGGCAGGAGGCCATGAAGCCCCGTGAAGGGCATGACGGCATCGGAGAGTATGTCCGCCTGATCCATCAGCTGAACCTGCACAACACCATCGTGGTGGACTGCACGGCAAGCACGAAGGTCGCCGAAGCCTATCCCGGCCTCCTGCAGTCGAACATCTCCGTTGCGACGGCCAACAAGCTCGGTATGGCCGGTTCCTGGGATCTGTATCGCAGGATCATCGATGCCCAGCGCAAAAGCAATGCGAAGTTCCTCTACGAAACCAACGTCGGGGCGGGGCTGCCGATCATCAATACGCTGAACGACCTCAAGAACAGCGGTGACAAGATCATCTGCATCGAAGGGGTACTGTCGGGTACGCTGAGTTTCATCTTCAACGAGCTTCGCAAGGGAGGCCGTTTCAGCGAGGTGGTCAGGCGGGCGAAGGAGGCCGGCTACACCGAACCCGATCCGAGGGACGATCTCTCGGGGGCCGATTTTGCGAGAAAGCTGCTTATCCTCGGCCGCGAGCTGGGCTACCACCTCGAGTACGCCGACGTCGAGTGCGAAAGCCTCGTTCCCGAGTCCTGTCGAGGCGAGATGAGTGCCGCGGAGTTCCTCGACCGGCTGGCCGAGGTGGACCACTGGTACACCTCGGAGTTGGCGCAGGCCGCAACGCAGGGGATGACCATTGCCTACACCGGCGAGCTCAAGGAGGGCAGGGCGAAGGTCGGGCTCAAACGGGTGCCCGTCGAAAGCCCGGTGGCCGGACTGAACGGTACGGAGAACCTTGTGGTGTTCACGACGGACCGCTACCTGAAGACGCCGCTCGTGGTCAAGGGGCCCGGCGCTGGAGGCGAAGTCACGGCCGGAGGGGTGTTTGCGGATATCCTCAGGATTGCCGGGTATCTCGTGTAAACCATGCGAAGATGAAAGCCGACATTATCTCCATCGGAGACGAACTGCTCAAGGGGCACCGGATCAATACCAACGCACCGTTCATCGCAAGGGCGCTCGGCGCCATCGGCATACCGGTAGAACGGATCGTCACCTGTTCGGACGATCCGGAAGCGATCAGCAGGAGCATCGTCTCCTCCCTCGCATCGGCCGATCTCGTCCTGGTGACCGGCGGGCTCGGTCCGACGCGGGACGACCGCACCCGAAAGGTCGTCCAGGAGCTGCTCGGAAGGGAGCTCCTCTTTTTTCCTGACGCATACGAACGCATCGTCGAGATCTTCAGGCGTCGCGGTCGTGAAGTGAGCGGGGAGATGCGTGACCAGGCCATGGTGATCGAAGGGTCGCTACCGGTTCCGAATACCAAAGGAACGGCTCCCGGCATGATCATCGACTGCGGGGTCCGATACGGCAACAGCCACCTCGTGCTCATGCCCGGCGTTCCGGTGGAGATGGAAGCCATGATGAACCTGTCGGTCATCCCCTTCTTCGCTCCGAAATCGGGAAGGTTCATCCTGCATACCCCGATCATGACCATGGGCATCGGGGAGAGCCAGCTCGCCGGGATGATCGTCGACGTCGAGGACGGCCTGCCGTCTGCCACGACACTCTCCTATCTGCCTCATGCGGCAGGGGTCAGCCTCATGGTGAGCACCATGGGAAGCGAGAAGGAGGCGGTCGACGAGGAAAACCGCCGTGTGGTCGATGCCATCGTCTCGAAAGCGGGCAGGTTCATCTATGCCGTTTCCGACGCATCTCTCGAAGAGGTCGTGGTCAGGCGCCTGCTCGAACGGAGGCTCACCGTGGCCGTGGCCGAGTCCTGCACAGGCGGGCTCCTCTCCAGCCGCCTGACTGACGTGCCGGGTTCGTCGGGGTGCTTCCTGCAGGGCATGGTCACTTACAGCAACCGTGCCAAGGAGTCGCTTCTCGGCGTTTCGCCTGAAACCCTTGAGAGTTTCGGCGCGGTCAGCGAGCCTGTTGCCCTGGAGATGGCCCGGGGCTGCCTGGAGCGGAGCGGAGCCGACCTGGCCGTTGCCACCACCGGCATTGCCGGGCCGGGAGGGGGCAGTGCCGAAAAACCGGTCGGCATGCTTTGCCTGGCCGTTGCCTCAAGGTCTGCAGACGGCTCGATCAAGGTCGAGGCATCGACCCTCTCCATGCATGGCGACCGAAGGCAGAACAAGATCCGTTTCAGCGAAGCGGCGCTTCGGGCCCTGCTCGAACTTCTCCGTTAAGGTGGCATCCACCTCATGCCGGGCCGCTTGCGACGATGGACAAAGGTGCCCGAAATGAGGCGCCATCAGGACCGGTTTTTTTTCGATATTAGGTATTGCGCTGTCGTATGAAATGAAATCCGTAGGTGTGCTTTATGGCCCCCATTGTAAAACTTCCCGATGTCGTAGCCAATAAAATATCGGCCGGCGAGGTGGTCCAGCGACCCGCTTCGGTGGTCAAGGAGCTGCTCGAAAACTCGATCGATTCGGGAGCCACCCGCATCACCGTATCGATCAGGGACGCCGGCCGCCAGTTGATCCAGATCATCGACAACGGCTCCGGCATGGGCGTCGACGACGCGCTGCTCAGCGTCGAGCGCTTCGCCACCAGCAAGATCTCGGGGGTTGAAGACCTTGAGGCCCTCAGCACGCTCGGCTTCAGGGGCGAGGCCCTTGCCAGCATATCGTCGGTTTCCCATTTCGAGTTGAAGACGCGCCGTGAGGCCGATCGGCTTGGTTCGCTGCTGAAGAGCGACGGCGGTGTGATCGAAGGGGTCCAGCCGGTGCAGTGCGAGGCGGGTACCATGATCTCTGTCCGGAACCTTTTTTTCAACGTTCCCGCCCGGCGCAAGTTCCTCAAGACGAACGCCACCGAGTTCCGGCACATCCACGAAACGGTCAAGTCCCTCGTGCTGGCATACCCCGAGATCGAGTGGCGCATGCTCAGCGACGACGAGGAGCTGTTCCACTTCAGGACACCTGATGTACGCGAGCGCCTGAACCTGTTTTACGGCGAAGGTTTCGGCGACAGCCTCATCGAGGTGACCGAAGACAACGACTATCTCTCCCTCGGCGGCTATCTCGGACGACCAGGCATGATGGTGCGTCAGAAGTACGACCAGTATTTCTATATCAACCGGCGGATCGTGCAGAACCGCATGCTTTCACAGGCTGTCCAGCAGGCATACGGGGAGCTTCTCGTCGAACGGCAATCTGCGTTCGCCCTGCTGTTCCTCGGCATCGACCCCTCGAAGGTCGACGTGAACGTGCATCCTGCGAAGCTCGAAGTGCGTTTCGAGGACGAAAGGAGTGTCCGGAACATGGTCTATCCGGTCATCAAACGGGCCATCCAGCTCAACGACTTCTCACCGGAAGCCTCCTCTACGCACTCCTCCGGGACACTTTTTACACCGGCCGGGGAGTCCGGAGGTCACGGGGTCGACCGGAAGCTCGGCTATGCTCCTCCCTCCGGGTCTGCGGCGACGACCAGCGACCTTTACCGGAACTACCGCGAATCGGCATTCCAGTTCCCCTCTTTCGGAAGCCCTGATTTTCCTGGACGACAGCAGGGGTCGGCACCCTTCGAACCGTCGGATCGTGGGGAGCGCCACATGGTCCACGAGACGGCCGACACGGAAAAGCCGGACGGGATTCTGCCGATCAGCGAGGATGCCCCTCTGGTACTTGGCGACAAGGATCCGAAGATATGGCAGCTGCACAACAAGTACATCGTCTGCCAGATCAAGACCGGGCTCATGATCATCGACCAGCATGTCGCGCATGAGCGGGTACTTTACGAGCGTGCAATCGACGTGATGAACGATGCGGTGCCGAACTCCCAGCAGCTGCTTTTTCCCCAGAAGATCGATCTCAAGCCCTGGCAGTATGAAGTGTACGAAGAGATCAGGGACGAGATCTACCGGCTCGGTTTCGGCATCAGGGCATTTGGAGGCATGAGCGTGATGATCGAAGGCGTGCCTCCGGATGTGCGCGACGGCACCGAGGCCACCATCCTGCAGGAGATGATTGCCGAGTATCAGGAGAACGCTTCGAAGCTGAAGCTCGAAAAGAGGGACAACCTTGCCAAATCCTATTCATGCCGTAACGCCATCATGACCGGCCAGAAGCTGAGCCTCGAAGAGATGAGGATGCTGATCGACCGACTCTTCGCGACGCGCATGCCGTACGTGTGCCCCCATGGCCGTCCGGTCATCATCCGGCTTTCGCTCGATGAGCTCGACCGGATGTTCGGACGGAAGTGATGAAGAAGAGGAGGGGAAAATGGACGGGATGGACAAAGAAAGAATGGACTTAATGGACGGGATGGACAACAGCGGGAGAGCTTGCTGCACGACTCTTCGTCCATGCCGTCCATTTTCTCCTCTTCATCAGGAATTTGTTTCTTTGCGGTCTTGTTCGTACATTTACCGCCGGAACGACATACCCTTGTAGCTCAGAGGATAGAGCAGCAGTTTCCTAAACTGTTGGTCGGCAGTTCGAGTCTGCCCAAGGGTACGCCCCGCCGAACAGGCAGGCAGTAGTTATGGTATACAGCAACAGCAGGGCTCTCCCTGCTGTTGCTGTTTTCTGCCCGGCCGAATCCCGTCCGCATCTACTTCTCTACTTCTGAATGCATCCGCCGTTTCCCTGACCCCGGCCTGCGCCGGCTCCCCTTCCCATTCCTCCTGCAGTTCCCTGATCCCAGACCCATCCTGCGACGGCGGTCAGTTCCGCATTACTCAGCTGCAAGGGCGGCATGAGGCCGAAACGGGTCACCGCCTGGGGATCTGCGAGCACCTTCTCCTTCGATGGCGACTTCAGGAACGAAACCATGCGGGCGATGCCTTTCTCTTTCGAGGCGAACTGCTGGCGGTATCGCGATGCGATGGGTACGATCGGCGGTGCCGATTTGGGCGGAGGCATGATCGAGTGGCAGACACTGCAATTTCTGTCGAAAACCTCCTTACCGTCCGGTGCTGCCGCCACCGGGGATGCTGAAAGCACGGTTACGAGGGCCGAGATTCCAATGGCCGTTCCGATGGCATTCTTGCTGCGCAGATGTTTCATGGTTGTTTGCTGGTTTGGTTCATCGATCGCCGGTTGGCCCGGCCCGTACGCTCCATCAGGAAAGCTATAAAAAAAACGGCTCTTTATGGGCATATGTAAAATATTATTTTCAGGCACTCTCGTCCTGACAGGCAGGGTTCAGGCACAATTCACTTTCATCGAGATCGCTAAAACACTATAATTTGAAAACAAAACGCTTTCAGAACCGGACAGCCCCCTTTATGAAATTCCTCAGAAACGCCATTCTGCTCATAGCGCTCCTGCTTTTCGTCGACATCGCACGGTATGCCGTTTATCCTGACGTCTCGAAGCTTGTCGACAGCAACCCCGGGAAAACGGCTTTCATGGAGTACCGGGAGGCGGAGTGGAAGCGGGACGGGGTGGACAAGACGATCCGGCAGCGATGGGTTCCGCTGAAAAAGGTTTCGCCGGCGCTCATCAAGGCGGTACTGATCTCCGAGGACGACAAGTTCTGGAAACATGACGGCTTCGACTACGTGGCCATCGAGAAGGCAGTTGAGCGGAACATGAAAGAGCGGCAGTTCAAGTTCGGAGCGAGCACGATCACCCAGCAGCTGGTCAAGAATCTCTACCTCTCCCCTTCGAAGAACCCGATCAGGAAGATCCAGGAGGCGATCCTCACCTGGCGCATCGAGCGCGCGCTTTCCAAGCGCAGGATCCTCGAGCTCTATGTGAACATCGCCGAATGGGGCGACGGCATTTTCGGCATCGAGGAGGCCGCCAGGCACTACTATGGTTCCGGCGCGGCCAGCCTCACTGCTTCGCAGGCGTCGAAGCTCGCTGCGGCACTCCCGAACCCCATCAGGTTTCAGCCGAACGGCTCCTCGTCGTTCGTCAGGAATCGGTCGAAGCGCATTTATGCCATCATGCTGAAGCGGGGGATCGTGGTGCCTGACTTCCAGGAGGTGATGACGACTTCAACCTCGTCATCGGGCACGTCGCCTGACTCGATTACGGTCGGAATCCCGCAGTATCTGATCGACAAGGCCGTGGAAACAGAGAGTGCAGACTCTGCCTCAGGGAGCGGAGGCAAAAATGACGCAAAGACTCTGTCCGACGAGGATGCGTCTGCCGTGAAGTGAGGTAAGCGGAAGAGCTTGCTGGCCCATGGCCGCAGACCCGATCCGGCAGCTCCGGAAGGATGGCTGCCGGCGGGATGAGGATGATGAGATCAGGCGGGTTCGAACAACGATTTGTCGACTCCGCAAACAGGGCAGACCCAGTCTTCCGGAAGGTCTTCGAAGGCTGTTCCTGGTTCGATACCGCTGTCCAGATCGCCGACTTCCGGATCATAAACGTAGCCGCAAGGCACACAGACCCATTTCTGCATAATTGTAACTCCCTGATGGTAAAGTTGTTGATGTTGCTTTGGATAAGAGAAGAACACACCTTTTCTAAAAGCCTTGCCGGGGCAAAAAGTTCACCGGTTGCTTTCCTGAAAGAGAAGATAACATGCTGCTCCGGACCAATCAATTGTCTTTATGAACCTGAATAGAGCGCTCGCATACTGGCTGATGATCATTACCGCCGAATCTGTCACAGGTACGCTGCGCAGGCTGTTCCTCCTGCCTGCGGTCGGTGCGCTGAGGGCCCACCAGGCAGGCGTGGCTGCAGGTTGCGTGATCATTTTTACCGGCGCATGGCTTTTAGCCGGCCGTTCCGGTTTTTTTTCACGTTCCGGCCTTCTCCTGACGGGTGCGCTCTGGGTGGTGCTTACGACACTTTTCGAATTCGGGCTCGGTATGCTTGTCGGTTACTCCCGTGAACGGATGATTGCCGATTACGACCTCTCACAGGGCGGGCTGATGGGTCTCGGCCTTCTGTTCATGCTGCTGGCCCCGCTGCTGGCTGCAAGGATCCGTGGCCGCTGCTGATTTCACGCGCTTCCTCTTACACCCACCCACGGAGCCTCATGGCCTCCTCGATCCGGCGGATGGCCACGATCATTGCCGCAACCCGGTTGCCCACCCCGTAACTTCCGGCTGTTTCATGTACCGTCCTGAAGGCGGCGGTCATTTTCTTCTCAAGCTGCAGGTGCACCTCTGCCTCTTCCCAGTACCATCCGCTGGTGTTCTGCACCATTTCGAAATAGGAGACGGTCACACCGCCGGCATTGCAGAGCAGGTCGGGGATGACGTAGACGCCGCGTTCGCGCAGGACGAGGTCGGCGTCCGGTGTTGTCGGTCCGTTGGCAAGCTCGGCGACGATGCGCGCCTTGACTGTCATGGCGTTCCTGCATGAGATCTCCCCCTCGAGGGCTGCCGGCACGAGCGTCGTCACCTCGAGGCCAGGAAGCTTGTCGCCCGCGATCGGTTCGGCGCCAGGGAAGCCGGCTACCGTTCCTGTCCGGCGCTTGTGGTCGATGACGGCTGCATGGTCGAGCCCATCCCGGTTGAATATGGCCCCTTTCGAGTCGGAGACGGCCACGACCTTCATGCCGAGCAGCTCGACCAACAGTTTGTGGGCGTAAGATCCTGCATTGCCATAGCCGATGATGGCCGCGGTCGCACCCTCCAGGGATATTCCGAGTTCACGGGCGGCTTCGCGGATGCAGATGACGCCACCCCTCGCCGTAGCGTCCCCGCGGCCGAGGGAACCGCCGATGGCGAGAGGTTTGCCGGTCGTGACCCCGAAGTCGTTGTATCCCTGCATGAAAGAGTATTCGTCCGCCATCCAGGCCATGATCTGGGGCGTGGTGTAGACATCCGGGGCAGGGACGTCCTTTTCGAGCCCCAGCACACGGCCGACCTGGCGTATATAGCCTCGGGAGAGGCGTTCGAGTTCACCGGGCGACATGTTTTTCGGGTTGCAGACGACGCCGCCCTTGGCGCCGCCGAGGGGGATATCCATCACTGCGGTTTTCCAGGTCATCCAGGCTGCCAGGGCCCTGACCGTGTCGATCGTCTCCTCCGGGTGGAATCTGATGCCTCCTTTGTTCGGTCCCCTGGCATCGTTGTACTGTACCCTGAACCCGTGGAAGGCGCGGGTGCTGCCGTCGTCCATGCGAACCGGCATGGTGACGTGGAGTTCGCGCATCGGCCAGCGAAGAAGTTCGAGCACGTCGGGTGCGAGGTCGATGACAGCGGCAGCTTCATCAAGCTGCCGCCTCGCGGTCGTGAACGTATTGATACCCTCTTCGGATTCCAGGGCGCAGGCGCCAAGGGGGAACGGTTCGGTTGCTCTTGCAGCCGGTCGACGTTCCGGGTTCGTGCTCTCCGGCATGGCTCGTGTTGGGGAGAAGGTTGGAAAACTGTCAGGATTCGGAGAATGAAATGGCGCCGTACCCGACGACGGCCATCCTGTCGTCATGAACGGCATCACCGCTGTTCATGTATAACGGTTCACCGCTTTTCCAGCCGAGCCGGTGCCCGATTTCAAGCAGGGTTTTGACAGCGTCGGGGCTGCAGAATGCCGAAGTCGCTCCGGGAATCTTCCGTTGCCGGATCTCCTGCTCATGGTGTTCGAGGGCTTCGATGTCCATGCGCGACATATGTTCCAGCGTCGTGTTGTCGATGTTCCTGGCGTCGCGGTAGGATGGGTAGTGGGAAAGGTCCGTGCTCGCCACGAGGAGCTCGTCGCCGGTCATGATCCTGATGATGCTGTCAGCCGCTGCCCTGTAGACATCCGGTCGGTTTTCTCCGAACAGTAACGGAAGGATCGAAAAGCCAGGCGCCAGGGAGTGCTGAAGAAATGGAAGCTGGACTTCGAGCACATGGTCGCAGTGATGGGCGATGTCGAGTTCGTGAAAATGGTCCGGAGCAAGGTCGGCAAGGCGCCGGCTCATCTCCCGGTCGATCTGCACGTTGCCAAGCGGAGAACTCCAGACATCGTGGCCGTCGATGGCGATCCCGTCGAACAGGTATGCGTGCGCATTTCCCATGAGGATGACAGTCCTGAAGGAGCGGCCGAACACCGAAGCGAAAGCTTTTGCCGAAATCTCCCCGCTGTAACGGTAGGCGGCGTGCGGCACGATGATCGCTTTTACCCTGTCCGCGGCTGATTGCGAGGCCGCTTTGCTGAAGAGGTTGTTGAGCAGTTCTTCGAGCTGCCGGGGATCGGAAGGGTAGAACTCCTCTGCGACGGATGGATGGCGGACATTTGGCTGCATGGTCGACGGGTCACTTCTTGATGGATAGCGATGCATGGCATGACGGACAGCGGCCATTATCATCGAGCTGCACGACGGGCTGTCCGAAGGACCATGGCCTGCGTTCGATGGCCGTATGGCCGCACCCGGGACAGACCGTATCACTGTGTGCCTTCCCACAATATATATACCACAATCCGGCCTTTCTGCCAATTGTCCAGGCCGATTCGAGCGATGCGGGCGGTGTCGCGGGGGTATCCCGCATGTGCCGGGAGATGACGGGAGAGAAAGGTACGAGGTGCCACGGGACCTCGTGCCCGAGATCGCAGGCGATGAATCCGGCAAGACGTTCAAGCATGCCCGGGCTGTCTGAGTGGCCAGGGATGAGGAGCGTCGTCACTTCGAGATGGATGCCGCTCGCGGCGATTCTCCGGAGGTTGCCGAGCACCGGCTCGACCCGGGCCCCGCAGGTCCGCCGGTAAACGGCGTCATCCATCGACTTGAGGTCGATGTTGACCGCGTCGAGCCACGGGCCGACGGCTTCGAGGAGGTTTGGCGACATGTAGCCGTTGCTCGCCCAGACGCACCTCAGCCCGGCTGTTTTTGCGAGTTTCATGATCTCGAGCGCATATTCGGCGAACACGGTCGGTTCCGTGCAGGTGCAGGAGATCGAGCGGGATCCGGCCCTGAGGGCGTTTTCCACCACCACCTCCGGAGGGGTGAAGGGTATGCCGGGCTCATCCGGGGCTTGCCGGCTTATCTGCCACTCCTGGCAGTTGGCGCAGGTGAAGTTGCAGCCTGGAGCACCGAATGACCATGTTGTGCTTCCGGGCATGAAATGATACAGCGGCATATTCTCGATCGGTTCGGCTGCCGGTGAGAGCGCCGCCCCGAAGTTCAGCGAAAAAAGAGTTCCGCCAATGTTGCTGCGGACCTTGCAGATGCCGCTTCTGCCGGGCATGATCCGGCAGAAGTGCGAGCAAAGGTCGCACTGGATCTTTCCGTCGGGGGTTTCATGGCAGAACTCCGCCGCATGCATCCCCTTACCCTTCCTGCATGGTCAGGGTTCCCTGATAGACTATCCTGGCCGGTCCTTCAAGGTACACATCCTGCATGTCGGCGCTGAAGCCGACCTCGAGGATGTCGCCGCTTCTGACCTTCACCTTCACCGGTGAGGAATCGACCTTGCCGAGCCGGTGGCTCATCAGTGCGGACGCCACTGCGCCTGTTCCGCAGGCAAGCGTTTCATCCTCGACACCGCGCTCGAATGTCCTGAGGCTGATGCTGTTCCCGTCGGTGACTTCAAGGAAGTTCACGTTGGTGCCTTCGGGAAAAAAGTCCTTCCTGTTGCGGATCGTTTTGCCTTCGGAGTAGACGTCGATGCAGTCGACGTCGTCGGTGTAGACGATGGTGTGCGGCGAGCCGGTATCGACATAATGGCAGTCCCATGCATCGATAAGCAGTCCGTCCCTGAAACCTGCAGGCGGCAGCATGTGGAGCCTGACCGATTCATTGCCTGTCACCTCGGCTTCATAGCGGCCGGGACCGGCCTCGAATACGTAACGCTCTCCTGCCGGCCTGATGCCGATCGACCAGACGAAATATGCCGCACATCGCCCGCCGTTGCCGCACATCGATCCCTGAAAGCCGTCGGAATTATGGTAGTTCATCCTGAAGTCGGCGGTTTGCGAGGCTTCGATCAGTATCAGGCCGTCTGCTCCGACGCCGGTCCTGCGGGTGCATATCTCCCTGATCCGGTCGTTTGTCAGGCTGACCTGGCCGAAACGGTTGTCGATCACGACGAAGTCGTTTCCTGCTCCCGACATTTTGGTGAAATTGATCTGCATGCTTTGTTCCTGTAGCGGTGTTGTAACGATAACTCCATAAACGTTCCATCCATTCCCCGAATGGCTATAAATATAGGCCGGAGGACCGTAAGGCCTTTGTGGGCAAGGGTAAAAAACTTTACTATTAAATAAATTTTCTTATTTTATTTGCTATCGTTGCATGGTAATTTCGTTGGTAGATCACCTGCACACCTGTTTTTTCCGGTAGTGTCTCCATCATCGTCGTTGATCGGCGGGGTGTGAATGGTTCGGCGGCGGCCATGGGCGGACTCTCTTGTTCCCAGTCCTGCGGCGCTTTCCGGAAGAGGCTCGGCTCCGGTTTTTCGGTTTCTGCAACCTGAAAATACGTCCAAACAAAGGAGAGAATACAATGGCTGAACAAGTGAATCCCGCAGGGGTCAAGCCGAAGGGGAC
>CAIYTH010000045.1 GCA_903929135.1 uncultured Chlorobiales bacterium | reverse complement strand
TCTCGCTGTCATCCTGAGTGCAGCGCAGCGGAATGAAGGATCCAGCCTGCTCTGCATTCTCGGATGGAAAATGGATGCTTCGTTGCACTCAGCATGACAGGAGCGGACTCCGCTCGTCACGCGTCACTCGTCACGCTCTTCATGTCACCCTTCTTTTTCGAGCAGGGCTTCGACAAACTGGCTCCGGTCGAACACCTGCAGGTCGTCGATCTTCTCGCCGACGCCGATGTACTTGACCGGTACGTTCAGTTCGCGGGATATCGAAAGTACGATCCCCCCTTTCGAGGTACCGTCGAGCTTGGTGACCACGAGGCCGGTGACGTTGACGAACTTCGTGAACTCCCGCGCCTGCAGCACGGCGTTCTGTCCTGTGGTGCCGTCGAGCACCAGCAGCACCTCGTGCGGGGCTTCGGGAACCTTCTTCTTGGCCACGCGCATGATCTTGGCCAGCTCCTCCATCAGGTGGCTCTTGTTGTGCAGTCGGCCTGCCGTATCGACCAGCACGACGTCCGTACCCCTGGACACGGCCGAGCTGACGGAGTCGAACACCACCGATGCCGGGTCGGCGCCCTGGCCCTGCCCGATGATCGGCACTCCTGCGCGGTCAGCCCAGATGCGAAGCTGTTCGTAAGCCGCCGCCCTGAAGGTGTCGGCGGCTGCGATCACCACCTGTTTGCCGGCCTTCTGATAGTTGTGGGCAAGCTTGGCCACGCTGGTGGTCTTGCCTGCGCCGTTGACGCCGACGATCATGATCACCCAGGGTTTTGCCGGAAGGGGTGCATCGAAATCGACCGGGTGCTCATGTCCCGAGTCGGCAAGCAGCTTCCTGATCTCCTCCATGACCATCCCGTTCAGCTCTTCCCCGGACCGGTAGGTCTCGGACCTTGACCGTTCCGTGATGGCCTCGACGATATCGAGCGTGGTTTCGACGCCAACATCGGCAGCGACAAGCACGTTCTCCATCTCCTCGAGAAACTCGTCGTCCACCTCCGTCTTGCCTTTTGCCGCGATCGTGAGCTTGTCACGCAGCGTGTCGCGAGTCTTGCTGAGCCCCTCCTTGAGGCGCGTCAGTCCGAGCTTGTCAAAAAAACCCATTGAAATAAAAAAATGTCTATGTTTCAGTGCACTGCGCCACCGATATGCGAGCAGCGTCGTATCGATTACAGGTAAATTTCAATTTACTCAATTCTATGTCATTCAAACCTATTTCAGAGATCGGTGAATTCGGATTGATCGAACGGCTGTCGGCCATTGCGGCCCCGACCCTGAAAAACACGCCCGGGCTTCTCGAGGGCATCGGTGACGATTGCGCCGTATATCGGACCGGGGGACCTTCGCTGCAGGTCGCGACGACCGACCTGCTGGTCGAACAGGTCCATTTCGACCTCCTGACGACCCCGATGCACCACCTCGGCAGCAAGTCGATCGCCGTGAATGTTTCGGATGTCTGCGCCATGAATGCCCTGCCGGAATATGCGCTGGTCTCGATCGCCGTCCCCGGCAACTTGTCGGTCGAGATGGTCGAGCAGCTCTATGCCGGCATGGCTCACGCAGCCGCTCGCTACGGCGTCGCCATTGCCGGCGGCGACACCTCATCCTCCCCGTCGGGCCTCACCATTTCGGTGACCATGACCGGACAGACCTCCGAAGAGCGACTCACCCTCAGGAGCGGTGCACAGCCCGGTGAGATGATCTGCGTCTCGGGAAGGCTCGGCGGATCGGCGGCCGGACTGAAGCTGCTGCAGCGCGAACGTACCATCATGCTTGAACTGCTGAGGAACAATGAGCCTTACGACAAGGATGTCATGGCGGAACTGCGGGAATATTCAGAGGCGATCCGCTGCCACCTGCTGCCGGAGGCCCGCATCGACATGGTGCGGTTCTTCAATGAAACGGGGGTCGTGCCGACCTCCATGATCGACATCTCGGACGGCCTGACGTCAGACCTCCGCCACATCTGCCGGCGTTCCAGGGTAGGGGCGCACATAGAAGAGGGAAGGATACCGGTCCTCACCGAAGCCAGGGCCGTCGCCGACGAGTTCCAGGACGATGCGCTCACCTGGGCGCTCTCGGGAGGGGAGGACTACCAGTTGCTCTTCACCCTGCCGAAAGCGGTGTACGAAAAGGTCTCCGCCAACCGGGAGATCTCGGTCATCGGGGAGATCCTTCCGGAGGAGGAGGGACTGCTGCTGACCGACATCTTCGGCATGACGATCGATCTTGAACAATCTGCAGGTGGATTCGACCATTTCGGCCGCTGATGCGGATCGCTCACGACGCTTTTACATATTACGTCCTGTCATTCTGAGTCCGACGCAGTCGGGCGAAGAATCCACTATCATTCTGGAACAGCAAGATGGATCCTTCACTGCGCTCTGCTTTGTCCAGGATGACAGAAAGCAACCGATATCCACCTGCTACCTCTTGTTACCGCATTAGTTGTACTGTGCCATTTTTGCTATTGACCGCAAAGATGCTAAATTGGACCCTCCTACCGTACCTGCGGTTGCCGAAGTGGCGGAACTGGTAGACGCCCGGGACTTAAAATCCCGTGTTCAGCAATGGACGTGCGGGTTCGATTCCCGCCTTCGGCACAACCCCTCCCCTGCATCCCTGCATTCCTGTATTCCTCGTAAAATCGTTCCGATTCATTGCCGACGCGTATTGAAATGCGCCGGGCATCAGCTATTTTTCATGACGGAACGCATGTTTGTTATTTCGACAAACCCAGGTCTCGAATCAGTTGGGGGACATGTTGTCATTCTGAGGCCGACGAGGTCGGTCGAAGAATCCAGCACTCATGGATCCTTCACTACGCTCCGCTGCGTTCAGGATGACAGCCCCCTGTCTCTTTAACTTATTGCGTTCTTTATTTATCTGAGTAATAACCATCATTTCCGTACCGTGACCGCCCGGCCCGATGAAACGGGAGTCCAAAGCAACCTTCATGTCAAAACAGTATCGAGCATGAGTACAGAGCCGACCAAGATCCTCCTCACCGAGGACGAGATGCCCCGCCAGTGGTACAACATCCAGGCAGACCTTCCCATGATGCCGCCCCCGCTCGGCCCCGACGGAAAACCGGTGGGTCCCGACGACCTCGCCCGGGTCTTCCCGATGAACCTGATCGAGCAGGAGATGAGCACCGATCGATGGATCGACATTCCTGAAGAGGTGCTGGGCATCCTCAAGCTCTGGCGACCCTCGCCGCTCTACCGCGCACGCCGGCTCGAAGCCGCCCTCGGCACTCCGGCCAAGATCTACTACAAGAACGAGGGGGTCTCGCCGGCAGGCAGCCACAAGCCCAACACGGCCGTTCCCCAGGCCTGGTACAACAAGCAGTTCGGCATCAAGTACCTGACCACCGAGACCGGAGCCGGCCAGTGGGGCAGCGCGCTCTCCATGAGCTGCAAGCTGATCGGCATCCAGTGCAAGGTGTTCATGGTGCGCATCAGCTTCGACCAGAAACCCTTCCGAAAAGCCATGATGAGGACCTGGGGCGGAGAGTGCATCGCCAGCCCGAGCATGGAGACCAGGATCGGCCGCAAGATCCTCGAGGAGACCCCCGACACTCCGGGCAGCCTCGGCATCGCCATCAGCGAGGCCATCGAACAGGCTGTGGAACGGGAAGACACCCGTTATGCGCTCGGCAGCGTGCTGAACCACGTCATGCTCCACCAGACCATCATCGGCCTCGAAGCCAAAAAGCAGTTCGAAAAGATCGGACGCTACCCCGACATCGTCATCGGCTGCGCCGGCGGTGGATCGAACTTCGCAGGCATCAGCTTCCCCTTCCTGCACGACAAGATCAACGGCAGGGAGGTAACGGTCATCGCGACGGAACCGGAGGCATGCCCGACCCTCACCAGGGCCCCCTACGTCTACGACTCGGGCGACGTGGCGATGATGACCCCGCTGCTTCCCATGCACAGCCTCGGACACCAGTTCATCCCGTCGGCCATCCATGCAGGAGGCCTGCGATACCACGGCATGGCGCCGCTGGTCAGCCACACCAAGCAGCTCGGACTCATCGAGGCGACGGCCATCGGACAGACCGAATGCTATGAAGCTGCCCTGCTCTTCGCGCACACCGAAGGGTTCATCCCGGCCCCCGAAACCTCCCACGCCATAGCGCAGACCATCCGCGAAGCGAAGAAGGCGAAGGAGGAGGGCAAGGAGAAAGTGATCCTCATGAACTGGTCCGGCCACGGGCTCATGGACCTACAGGGTTACGAGGCGTTCCTCGACGGCAGGATCAGCGACTATGCGTTGCCCGAAGAGCTGCTGCAGCGCTCGCTGGCATCCCTTACAGGCCACCCGCCCGTCTGCTGAACATGACGCACATGACAACAAACAAGGCTGCCTTAGAAGCGTTTCTGAGGCAGCCTTTGCTTTTAGGTTATGCTTTTCGCTCATCGCTTCTCTGTCATTCTGAACCCGGCGCAGTCGGGTGAAGAATCCATCCGAACCTCTGTAAGCTAATGCGGCTTGCGTGACAAGCACCAGGTTCAGAGAATCCTGGATCCTTCGCTTCGCTCAGGATGACGCTAATAGCATCGTCCAATACAGGTGTAATACTTTTCTTTCGAGACAGCCTCGCTTGCAGTCGATTTGAGGGCATCTCCAGAGCGCGGAACTCAAAGACTCGGGTCGTAAGGGACGACCTTCCTGTCCGGAAGCGACATGTCGGGAAGGCTGACGTGACGTGCCCGTGCACGTTCCTGCATGAGCCGGTGGTGCTCCATGCGCAGATGCTCGCGCTCTTCGAACGTCGTTGCCGAATGAATGCGCTCCATGTACTCGACCCGCTCCTTCGGCGTCATCAGCTTATAGCCGTAGATCGTTTCAGGTTCGAGCAGACGGTAATGCATCGGCATGCGGTAGTTCATCGGCATCCAGGTCGGCAACTCCTGCGGATATGAGGTTGGGGAGACCACCTCGGCAGGTGGCGGCAACGGGGTCAGCTGCTGCTTTGCCGGCGCCTGCTGTACGTTTTCCACAGTCGGCTGGACAGCCTTGTCCTGATGACCGGAAATTTCAACCCTGGGCGGGTTCTGTGCCGCAAAAGCTGCGCCCTCTCCCGCAAGAATCGTTCCTGCAAGAAGTGGCAGCACCAACATGCTGTTCTTGTTCATCCTGATGTATCCCCAAGGGGCATGCGGTTTGTCAGTGGATCGGCCGCAACGCCGGCAACCCATTCAGACTGCTGCGGTTTCCTGGCCATCCTCCCGCAGGGTTGCAGGAGGATAGGCAAGGTAAGACTTTTCATCCGGGGGAGAGAACCGTTATTCCGAATCGAGCTTCTCTTCGCGCTTGCCCTTTTTCGGTGTGGCGGTACTATCGGTAAAACGCAGCTCTTTCTCCTTTTCGTCGAAGGTGATCAGGACATGGCTCCCTTCGGCGAACCGGCCCTTGAGCATCTCCTCGGCAAGAGAATCCTCGACATAGCGCTGCAGGGCCCTCTTGAGCGGCCGGGCACCGTACTTCTGGTCATACCCTTTCTCGACGAGGAACTCCTTGGCCTTCTCGTCGATCTCCACCTCGATACCCATCTCGCGCAGGCGCTTGAACAACTTGCCTGCCGTGATGTCGATAATCTTGAAGATGTGCTCCTTCTCAAGCTGGTGGAACACGATCGTGTCGTCGATGCGGTTCAGGAACTCGGGGTTGAACACCCGCTTCAGGGCATCCTCGATGGTCGACTTCATCGATTTGTATGCACCGCCGGCGTCTTCGGGCGCCGAAAAGCCCATCGCGCCTCCGGAGCTGAAGCTCTTGATCTCCTTCGCGCCGATGTTCGAGGTCATGATGATGATCGTGTTGCGGAAATCGACCTTCCTGCCGAGCCCGTCCGTCAGGACCCCCTCGTCGAGCACCTGGAGCAGGATGTTGAACACGTCGGGATGCGCCTTTTCGATCTCGTCGATCAGCACCACCGAATAGGGCTTGCGGCGGACCTTTTCGGTCAGCTGGCCGCCCTCCTCATAGCCGACGTAGCCGGGAGGCGCTCCGACCATGCGGCTTACCGAAAACTTCTCCATGTACTCGCTCATGTCGACGCGGATCATGGCATCCTCGCTGTCGAAGATGTAGCGGGTCAGCGCCTTGGCCAGCTCGGTCTTGCCGACGCCGGTGGGGCCGAGGAAAATGAAGGAACCGATCGGGCGTGAAGGATCCTTGAGGCCTGCCCTGGTGCGCTGGATCGCCTTGGTGATCTTCTTGATCGCCTCGTCCTGCCCGATGACCTCCTTTCTCAGCTCAGCCTCCATGTTGAGCAGTTTCTTGGACTCGGACTGGGCCACCTTGACCACCGGACTACCGGTCATCATGGCGATCACCGAGGAGATGTCGGCTTCGGTCACTTCGTAGACGCTTTCCGAGGAACGCTCCTCCCACTCCTGCTTGGCGTGGTCAAGGGCGTCGAGCAGCTGCTTCTCGTTGTCGCGCAGCCTGGCGGCCTCCTCGAAGTTCTGCATCTTGACGACCTTGTTCTTCTCGGTCTTGACATCCTCGATCGACTTCTCGAGTTCGAGAATCTCGTTGGGCACGTGGATATTGCTCAGATGCACCCTTGCGCCGGCCTCGTCCATGACGTCGATCGCCTTGTCCGGAAGGAACCTGTCGGTGATGTACCTCTCCGAGAGTTTGACCGCCTTTTCGATGGCGTCCCCGGAGTAGTGCACATGGTGGTGCGTCTCGTACTTTCCCTTGATATTGTTCAGGATCTGGATGGTCTCCTCCACCGAAGTCGGTTCGACCATGATCTTCTGGAAACGGCGGTCGAGGGCGCCGTCCTTCTCGATGTACTGGCGGTACTCGTCAAGCGTGGTCGCACCGATACACTGGAGCTCGCCACGGGCAAGCGCCGGCTTGAAGATGTTGCTCGCATCGAGCGAACCCGACGCGCCGCCTGCACCGATGATGGTATGCAGCTCGTCGATGAAGAGGATGACGTCGCGCGAGCGCTCAAGCTCGTTCATCAGCGCCTTCATGCGCTCTTCGAACTGGCCGCGGTACTTGGTGCCGGCCACGAGGGCAGCAAGGTCGAGGGCGACCACGCGCTTGTCGTAAAGTACGCGGGAGACCTTGCGCTGCACGATCTTGAGGGCAAGCCCCTCGGCGATGGCTGTCTTGCCGACACCGGGCTCGCCGATCAGAACCGGGTTGTTCTTCTTGCGGCGGCTCAGCACCTGGGCAACGCGCTCGATCTCCTTCTCGCGTCCGATGATAGGATCGAGTTTGTCCTCCATGGCAAGTCTGGTGATATCGCGCCCGAAATTGTCGAGCACCGGGGTCTTGGTGCGCTCTCCACGCTTGGCTTCAGGCTTTTTCGGCGAACGCTCAGCGCCGCCGGCCGAATACGATCCCTCCAACGGCGGCTCGTCGGACTCGCTCCTGCCGGTGGTGATGCTGATCAGCTCCTCGCGGACCTGATCGTAGCTCACCCCGAACTGTTCGAGGATCTGGGCGGCGATGTTGTCTTCACCCTTCAGGATTGAGAGCAGCAGATGCTCCGTGCCGATGACGGTCGACTTGCATATCTTGGCTTCGAGATAGGTGATCTTGAGCACCTTTTCGGCCTGCTTTGTCAGCGGAACGTTGCCCATCTGCGTAGCAGGAACCTTGGGATGCGTGCTCTCCTCGATCTTCTGCTTCAGCTTGAACAGATCGATTTTGAGGTTTTTCAGTATCCTTGCACCGATACCTTCACCCTCGCGGATAAGGCCGAGAAGAAGGTGTTCCGTACCGATATAGTCATGGCCAAGCCGAAGGGCTTCCTCGCGGCTCAACCTGATGACATCCTGCACTCTATTGGAAAAATTTCCTTCCATTATGATTCCTGTATGGATAAAATTGACATATGCTCCGGCAGGCCCTTCTGAACTTATCGGTAAACTGCCGGGCCTTCATATCCTTCACTAAAATTAATTATAATAAAGACGTCATCTTAAACCAATTCCGTCGAATAAAACAGCATGGCGGAATTAAACGTTTCAGCCCTCCCGGCAGGTACCGAATGAACGCCACACACATCCTGATCGACGACTCGAACCCCCTGCACCGTGAACTGCCGATCTACCGTACGGGAAAGGTCGGCACCGTCAGGCTCGCCGACAAGGATTACAAGGTCTATTCGTCGATCGAAATCTCCGCCCATGACTATGCGGCCCTGTTCCATTACCGGGTGGTGGAGGCGCTCAACGAGCTGACGTTCATCTCGGAGTCGAAAAACGGCCTGGACAGCTGGGACGAGGCGTTCCTTCCATCGGGCAACATCGCAGGCATGATGCGGATCATCAGGGAGTGCCTGAGGCATATTTCCGGAACGGAGCCGGAGCGCATCCTGCTCGGGTGGCAGGACGACCCTGAAAGGATCGGCTATTGGCGGGTGATCGATCCCCTCAGGACGGTCGAATTTCTCGGCAGGCTCAGTGATTTTGCCGCCGCTGCAGCCAGTGACGGCTATGATCTTGAATTCATTCTGTAACGTGGAATACGTAACACGTGACTTGTTACGCGTCACGAGTCACGTGTTACGTGTTACGCATCTTCTCACTCCACTGAGCGGGCGACGGCGAGCGGGTCGGGATGGAGGAAGCGGTAACCCAGGGCATCGACGAGCTTCCTGCTGCCGACGGTTTTGAACGCCGCCTTCAGTTCGGAATCCGCAAAAACAGGAGCCGGCAACCCCTGGCTCTCGGCTGCAACCGCATAGAACTCCCGTCGCTTCGGGTGAACGTCGCTGCTGGCGTTGAACACCTCGCCCCACACCCCTTTCCTGATGATTGCCCCGATGATCGCAATGCAGTCGTCCCGGTGGATGAGGTTCATCGGCTGTTCAGGGTCCGCCACCTCCTTCATGCGCATGAGGTAGCGCGCCGGGTTGCGGTCATAGCCGATCAATCCGCTGAACCTGACGACGGTGGTCCTGAAGGACGTTTCCGATCGAAGCATCTCTTCGACATAGAGCAGCGCCCGGCCGGCAGGCGAGTCAGCCTCATCGGGATCCGAGGCGTCCTCCTCGCTCACCTCCCTGTTCAGGGCAGGATAGACCGAAGTGGAGCTCACGAAGAGCACGCTCCTGACCGGTGACTCCACAAGGGCATCGATCAGCTGTGAAATCTGGGAGACATGGTTTCCGACCGCATCCTCATCCCGTCCCGGAGGGATGTCCACGACGAGGATGTCGCTGTCGAGGAAACCCGCGAAATCACCCTCTACCCTGTCGCCCAGCAGGATCCGGTAGGGTTCGGTGCCTGCAGCCCGAATGGTGTCGAATTTTTCGGTCCTCGTTGTCGATCCCTTGACTCGGTATCCCTCTCCGGTCAGAAACTTCGCCAGCGGCAGGCCCAGCCAGCCGCAACCGAGAATGCTGATGCGCTCTTTCTGCATGAATGGTCGATTTACTTATTCCGGGGTACCAGTGAACGGACATAGAGGATCAGCGACTGCATCTCTCTCGAATCCGCCGGCATGGCATTGCCCTTCATGGGGCCGATAAGGCAACTGTTGATCGTCCGTGCGAGATCCGGCTTGCTCCAGACCTTTTCAAGCCGCTTGCCCCCGAAGTGACAGTCACTGCAACTGGCAGCCCCGCCCGGTCCTCCGAGTTCAAGGCCGTCGAACAGCTTTTTGCCGTATTCGGCCGAAGGCGCCTCAGCGGCCGATACCGGGCCGGCGGTGACGCACATGCCGGCGAAGAACATCGCCGCAATCAAACTCCTGTTCTGCATAACGCACCGTCCCTTTTCATGGTTGACGTTGTTCGACAAGGCTGAGGCGTAGAGGTCGGTCTGCTGGTAAATATAACGAATAAAGGCTCTCATCTCCGGAAATCACGTTTTTCGCGCCTCCTCGACGAGCCGGTCGAGGCAGGCGCTGCAGACGCAGGTCTTGAAGCGGGCGGCAAGGTTCCGGCGCACCTCTTCCGGCACCTCCCTGGTGACGCACCAGCAGGAGGTCGAAAGGCCGCAGGTGAACTGCTGTCCGCACATTGGGCAGGTGACCGTCCGGGGAGTCCCCGTATGCGGTTCGGATGTCGTCATCGTCAATCCTCCATCTGAAATTTGGAGTTCATGGTTCGAGCGTCTGGCGAAGGGCCTTTCGCCAACCGTCAAGAAGCTGCCCCCGCCGTTCCGGCTCCATCGACGGCTCGTAAATTTCCTCCACACAGTTCAGGGCCCGGAGATCCCCGGCCGATGCCCATACCCCCGACTGCAGGCCGGCAAGGCAGGCTGCGCCGAGCGAGGTGGACTCGATATTGCGCGGCTTCAGGACCGGAACGCCCAGCAGGTCGGCCTGGAACTGCATGAGGAACCCGTTCCTGACGGCTCCGCCGTCCACGGTCAGCGCCGCAGGTTCGATGCCGGTGTCTGCGGCCATCGCGCGGAACACGTCGTGCGACTGGTAGGCGATCGATTCGAGCCCGGCACGGACGATATGCTCCCGGCGCGTGCCACGCGTCAGGCCGGTGAGGGTGCCGCGAGCCTCCATGTTCCAGTGCGGCGCGCCCAGGCCGGCGAACGCGGGAACCAGATAGACGCCCCCGGTGTCGCCTGCGGCTTCTGCCATCGCTTCTGATTCGGAAGCATCCGGGATCAGCCGCAGCCCGTCGCGCAGCCACTGCATCACCGCACCACCCATGAACACCGACCCCTCAAGGGCGTAGCATGGACGACCCGAGGCATCGACGGCAAGGGTCGTCAGCAGGCCGTTCCCTGAGTGGACGAACTCCGAACCGGTGTTCATCATCATGAAGCAGCCTGTGCCGTAGGTGTTCTTGACCGATCCCTGTTCGAAGCAGCACTGCCCGAACAGTGCCGCCTGCTGGTCGCCAGCAACGGCGGCTATCGGAACATCCTCAAGCCCTTCGATGGCGCTCACGACGCCGAACCCCCCCATGGAGGGCCTCACCTCGGGCAGCATCGACCGGGGAACGCCGAACAGGGCTGTCAACTCAGGATCCCATTGTTGCCCGGATATATTGTAGAGCAATGTCCTCGAAGCGTTCGTGAAGTCGGTGGCATGGACCCTGCCGCCGGTCAGCTTCCAGACCAGCCACGTATCGATCGTGCCGAAGAGCAGTGCCGCCGGGTCGAGCTCCGGATGGGCCTCGAGGAGCCAGCGGATTTTGGTGGCGCTGAAGTAGGCGTCGACAGGCAGGCCGGTCTTCTCACGGATAAGCCTCTCTTCCTGAGCGTAGCGGCGGCAGAGATCGCTGGTGCGGCGGCACTGCCAGACGATGGCGTTGTGCACCGGCCGTCCGCTGTGCTGCTCCCAGAGGAGGGTGGTCTCCCGCTGGTTGGTGATGCCGACGGCATCGATCCGGCCCGGCCATTGCACCCGTATCTCGGCCAGGCCTTCGACGACCGTCCGCCAGATCTCCTCGGGGTCATGCTCCACCCATCCCGGCTGCGGATAGATCTGCGTCAGCTCGCGGTACGTCCGGGCGAGAACGCCGCCTGCCTCGTCGTACACCATGCAGGTGGTACCGGTCGTGCCCTGGTCGATCGCGAGAATAGCCATGGAGTGTGTGGAGATGCGTTCTTTCCGGTCTTTAGGCTTTGGGGACTTCGGCGTGTAAAATACCCATTCTGCAGAGAATCTCCTTGCGGCCGGTTCCAGGGCGCCCCCCCGGCAGGCGGCAGGTGATCAGTATTTAAAGGAAACGCCGACACTCAGGGAGTATGCGGAATCCGTTTTTCCGGAAAATATGAGATCGTTTCGATACGTGATGAATGGCTCCCAGCCTCTCCTGCTTTTCGGCTCCCAGCCAAGATTCGTCATCAACCCGAAGGGGTTTCTGGTGCCGCCGTTGTAGTCCAGATAACCTACGGTGCCGATCGACATATTGAAACACTCCCACAACCTCTGCTCCAGTACAATACCGAGCGCGGTGAAATCCCCTCCGTTTTTCGGCAAGAAGCGCGTCACTTCAAGGCCATACCTCTGCATCTGACTGGCAGGGAGGAGAACTCTCAGGCCGACATGGGAAATCGCCTCCCCTCCATTGGCATCAAGATAGCCGTAACCGGCCTGGGGACGCACCAGAAGGGAGGGTTCGGCCGATGCCGGGAGTGGCCGGCAGAGAAGCATCAGGAACAATAAACCGCAATACGGAAAACCTTTAAGCATGGATCCCCCCTTTATTCATGGTTTGATCAGACGATGGATTAACAATACGACCTGCAGAAAGCCAGAAGGAGTGCTACCGACCCAAAATATCACGGGCACAGAACCAGCCGCTGAGCATCGCGCCGGTAAACCCGCCACCCGGGAAGGACCATGCAGATGCGAAATAGAGATTTCGGACCGGAGAGGTGTTCGACGGACGGTAGAGAATTCCGGACTGTTCCGGCAACTGGGCATATCCGTAAATTGCACCTCCGGGATTGAGCGTATAGCGCTGAACCGTCTTTGCAGTGCCGATCTCATAGTACTCGATCTCCTCGCTGATTCCCGGAATGAGCTTCTCGAGCCTCCCGATGAAGGTCTTGGCCACCAGCTCCTTTTTCTGGCGGTAGGCTTCAGGATCGAGGTCCTCCCAATCGCTCAGATAGTCGATGGTACAGAGCGAACCGAAACTTTTCCCCTGCGGGGCAAGTCCCGAATCGATCTGGCTGTAGTCGACGAACGTGAACCCCCTTTTGCAGATATCGCCATCGAGGGAAGCAACGATGTCTCTCATCGACTTCGCATCATCGTTAAAGACAAAAGTACAGTAGGTGCGGTTGTTCAGCTCCGAAACCTCTCGTTTGAAACCGAGGTACAGGTTCATGACACAGCATGAATTCCTGAAGCCGGCGGTTTTTTTCTGAAGCAAGACGCGCTCTTTTTCAGGGAGCATTGCTTCGAGGTTGGGAATCGCGGCGTTGGCCACAATAGTCTCTGCATGAACGGTCTGCGTGTCGGACTCGCCACCTCTGCTCTTTCGGTAATCGACGCCCACGGCCTTGCCGTCCCTGACGAGAATGCGGGTTACCAGGTTCCCGAGCATGACCGTCCCGCCGTGACTGGTGATATAGCCGGCAAGATAGTCCGACAGCTTCTGGGAACCGCCCTTGATGAAATGCCCGCCGCCCTTGTAGTAGCTGCCCTGAGCCATGCTGTAGAAAATCAGGGCAAGTTCGTAGGGATCGTCATGATAGTAACCGAAGTTCGCCAGCAGGATCATTTTTAGCTCCTCGTCACGAATGATTCCATCCATGAATTTGCCGATGGTCGAGTAGTCTCCGAAGAGCAGATCCGGATGAAGAATCGGAAAAAGGGGAAAGAGTAACGTCGATACCTTATTGGACGCTCTCGCAAGGTGGGGGTAGAGCAGCGGGAACAACGGCAGCAGAAGCCGCATCTTCCATTTTCCAACAGGCATCCGTGCCGCCTCACTGCGGATGGCGCCGATGGTCCTGAAATATTTACGGATTCCCTTCTCTTCGCCGGGGTAGCGCTGCACAAGCACCCGGATCGCATCCTCCTGCCTGGCCGGAATGACGATGTCCGTACTCCCTTTCCTGAAGCGGTAAAACTCCGGGATTTCGACAAAATCGAGATTCTGCAGCACATCAAGCTCCTTGAAGAGCGGCATCTTCATGTCTTCCGGATCGAGACCATCAATCTCATGAAGACCGGCCTCGACAAGAAAATCTTTCCTCCTGAAGGTTGTCGCGCACCCTCCCGGCACCGTGTGCTGTTCTATCAGCAATACCTTCTTGCCCTCCTTTGAAAGTTTCGCCCCGGCAGTCAGCCCTCCGAGCCCACCGCCGATAATGACGACATCATATTTCTCCATCGATCATCTGTTTTCAGTTATGCAGACGCAGGTAATTCCATGTTGAAAAACTATGGAACGAAGCCTTCGCAACAATTGACTAATGTTACATTCGCTTCTCCTGTAACACTTTTCCTGAAAAGGAGCATCGATGGGCACCTTCGACGAAATCGCCTCCCGATACCGTGAAACCTCGCTGGTCCAGGCCTCTGCCTGGGCGCAACCGATTGATTTGCTCGACACATAACGCCATGGCCCAAGCCGACGGCATGTCCGGGCTCATGTTCCACAGGATTGTTGCCGTCGCCGAGCGCTGACCAACGGGGGGGGATCACTCCCCCTGCTTCTCGGTGAGGTATTTCCAGTACTTGGCGGGCATGTTCGATTTCTGGAGGCGGGGGTTCCTGCGCTCGGGGATGGCGATGGTCCTGAAGAAAGCCTTCCACATGACCTGGACCTCCCTCTCCTCGTCGGAGAGTTCAGGCCTGCTGAACTGTTCGAGGGTACCGAACTGCAGGGCGCTGCCGTCCCAGTGGGCCGCGCTGTGCCGGCGGACATCGTAGATGAACCACTGCTGGGCCCGAAGACGTCGGCTGAAGTGCTTCGCGAGAGGCTGGATGACGTTGTGGTCAGGCTCCATGCGGGCGAGGTAGGTGCCGTCCCGCAACTGCTCGAAGCGGAGCAGCCCCTTCATACGGTGCAGCTCCCGGCCAGCCTTGCGGGCAACGCTGACGATCGCCTTGACGTCGGGGTGGGTAAGGTGGCCGTTGATCCGGTCTCCGTGTTCGAGCGCCAACGCGACGTAGTGCAGCAGGCTCGTCTCCAGCTCCTCCGCCTCGGACATCATGAAGTACCAGAGGGTGTGCACGGCATCGGGCGCGCACTGACGGAGCCTCGAAAAGAGCGAATCGGCGGCAGCCGGGTCGGTACGCAGGAAAAGCCCCTCCTCGAACAGGGTGTCCTGTCGCTCGACGAGCGTGGCCAGTTGCGGATCCTTTTCGGCATCGAGGATGCCGGCGATGGCCGACACGAGCCCTTCTGGAGTTCCGTCGTAGAGGTAGCGTTTCATGGGAGAATGTAAGAAATGGACATTATGGACGGAATGGACTTGATGGACCAGAGAAAAACTTGGAACCGGAACTTCTTCGGTGTTTGTCCACTTCGTCCATAACGTCCACCGAGTCCACTTCGTCCCTCTTTTTCCTCGTCACGCAAATAAAACAAGCTGCCTCGGCTGGACAGGTTCCGAACCATCGCCGAGCAGCAGCCGCTGGCGGAGCCTCGACGGTTCGCGGTCGGGTTTTTCGAAGGGGCGTCCCGAACAGGTGATGAAATATTTCGCACGCTTCATGACGACGCCGATCTTCTTCATGCCTTCAGGGGTGATGAGCGAAAACCGCCGTGCCGCGATGATCCGCTTCGCGGAGGCGACCCCGATGCCGGGAACGCGCAGGAGGGTGGCGTAGTCGGCCCGGTTGACCTCGACCGGGAAGAATTCGGGATGCCGGAGTGCCCAGGCGGTCTTCGGGTCGAACGATTCGTCGAGGTCGGGAGCAGCGTCCGAAAGGATCTCCTCGGCGGAAAATCCGTAGAATCGAAGCAGCCAGTCTGCCTGGTAGAGCCGGTGCTCGCGCAGCAGCGGCGGCGATGCGAGCACGGGAAGTCGGTTGTCCTCGTTGACCGGGACGAAGGCCGAGTAGTAGACGCGTTTCAGGTTCATCCGGCGATAGAGCCCCTGCGAGAGCCTCAGGATCTGCAAGTCGGTCTCGGGGCTCGCGCCGATGATCATCTGCGTGCTCTGGCCGGCCGGTGCGAACTTCGGCGCCTTGCGGCTCAGGGTCCGCTCCACGAGGCTGGTGCCGATCTCGGTGCCGATGAGCTTCATCGGTTCGAGGATCGACTCCTTCCGCTTCTGCGGGGCGAGCCGGTGGAGCGACTCGCTCGAAGGCAGCTCGATGTTGACGCTGATCCTGTCGGCGGCAAGCCCGGCGCGGCGCACCAGTTCAGGGCTGCTGCCCGGGATGACCTTGAGGTGGATGTACCCGCCGAACTTCTCTTCGATCCGCAGCATCTCGACTACCCGGACCATCTCCTCCATGGTCTGGTCGGGCCCTTGCATGACGGCCGAACTGAGGAAAAGCCCCTCGATGTAGTTGCGGCGGTAGAAGTCCATGGTCAGGTCGACCACCTCCCTCGCGGTGAACGAGGCTCGCGGCACCGGGTTGGAGGAGCGGTTGACGCAATAGGCGCAGTCGTAGCGGCAGTCGTTGGAGAGCAGGAGCTTCAGGAGCGAGATGCAGCGTCCGTCGTCCGACCACGAATGGCATATCCCTCCCTGTGAGGTATTGCCGACGCGGATCGCCGAACCCTCCCGGCCGCAGCCGCTCGAGGCGCAGGATGCGTCGTACCTGGCGGCTCCCGAGAGGATGTCAAGTTTTTCATGGATCTCCATGAGGTCAATATAGTGAGGTATCTCGAATAAGCGACGGAGTGGAACCGCCCATCGGTCATAGCCTGATTTTTCGAGCTCGACGCAGCGTCAGTTCAACCGTCCTCCTGGCTCCGGTGACCACCCCGGGAAGGGACTGGCCGGGAAAGACCGAATCGCCGACGAGAAACAGGTTGTCATACCGGGTCGAAGGAGCGCGCACACCGAAGAGCGAAGTCTGTGCAGAGCCGCCGACGTAACCCCCGCGCCGGCCGGTCCAGCGCTCCCAGGTGACCGGTGTGGCGGCTGTGACGGAATGCACGGCGCCGGCCGCTTCAGGCCACTCCTCACGGATCTGCTCAAGCACCTTCCGGGTGTAGCGCTCCTTCATCTCCAGATAGGCGTCACCTCCTCTCTTCAGGGCTGCGAACCACGGCCCGGGACGGGTATGGGTCGAAACCGTGACCGCCCTGAGACCTTCGGGGGCCCTTGCATGATCGTCCGCCGGGGAGGCCGACACGAAGAGGCTTCGGCCCTCGCCGAGCTCGCCTTCGGGGGAGACGATCTGGAGATGGCCTCCTACCGCGTGTTCGAACGGAGCCGAATCCATGCCGAGATAAAGCATGAAGGCGCTCCATTCGGCTGAGGGCCCCTGAACAGTGGATTCGGGTGCCAGCCCCTCCAGTCCGGCAAGGGAGTCCGGGGTGAGATTGGCCACGACGAGGTCGGCAGCCAGGGCATCGCCATCCCGGGTCTCGACGCCGAGAACCTCGCGGCGTATGGTATCGATTCGGATAACCTCCTTGCCGTAGAGCACTGCGCCGCCGTCGCGTTCCACCGAATCGGCGAGCAGTTCCGCGATGCGGCCGACGCCCCCTTGCACCCGCCAGGTGCCGGATGCCGGAAGGTCGAGCGCTATTGCCGCGTTGAGTGCGTTGGCATCGCGTGCAACGGCCTGCGAAGAGATCAGGAGCTGGGAGTCGATGAAGCGGACGAAATCGGGATCTGCGTCGAGCCCGTGCATGGCAAGCCAGTCATGGGCCGTCCTCGCCATGAAGGTCAGCAGGGAAAGCGTGCCGGGCACTCCCGCGACACCCTTTCGGACAATTCCGTAAAGCTCCCCGGCTGTGGTGGCCGGCCAGGGCAACCCTCCTTCGGAGATGCGCCAGAGCATGCCGGCAATCCTTGCCTGCTGCTGCCAGAAGGGCGCCGAACGCGGAAACCGTTCGATGATGCTCTCCCTCGACCTTTCCAGGTCGAGCGTGAGGCCGCGGTGCCGATACTGCCAGGCGACCGGTTCCGCCGTGACCGGCCAGTCGATTCCGAGTTCCCTTCCCAGCAGCTCGAGGGGCCCACCGGGGTGGAATCCGCAGCCGACAGTGGCTCCCGCGTCGAAGCGGTATCCGCCAGACGGAAAGGTGCCGGCGCAGCCCCCGGGATATTCGCGGGCTTCCAGCACGGTCACCTGCATGCCCCGACGGGCGAGCAAAGCCGCTGCCGAAAGGCCGCCGACGCCCGCGCCTATGACGACGCAGTGCAGATCGCGTATATCCATATGCATAAATGGGAACGGGGGTTGACGAAGTTCGATCTCCTTACTTCGTTAACCGCGGAAGGGGAATGAGAATTCCCGGATCATGCATCGCTGAGCAGGAGGCACACCTGGGTCCTGAGCTGCTCGGGCGGGGTGTTGGCAGGATCGTCAAGGTAGATCTCATACGCTTCGCCGCCAAGGGAAAATCCGTTGTCGGCCGCCCATTTCATGAGCGCGTCGTAGGCTGGCTCGATCTCTCCGTAGGGGCCGATGTAGATGCAGCTCGCGGCCTTTCCGGAAGGGGTGGTGCTGCTGGTGACTCGTCCGCCTCCATTGGCGGAACCGGGGACGGGAAACCCGAACTCGATGTCCAGCGCCTCCATCTCCATGTTGGAGTAACGGGCGAACGGCGGACCGGCCGGATCAAGGCCCTGGGACCGGAGGAGGTCGGCAATCTCACGGAACCCGGCGTCGAACAGCTTCCCGATGTCATGCATCTGAGTGTGTACGCGGATGGTCAGGGCGGGAACGGAGGCAAGCTCCTTCAATTCGCAGACGAACTGGCATTCGAAATCCATCAGGACCCCCGGATTGAGGTTTGAGCGTCGAGTGAAAGGAGTTTTCCGTAAAGGTACAGAAGGAGGAGAGGGGAAACAAGAGTCGGCGTAGCGGGATTCGAACCCACGACCCCTTCCACCCCAAGGAAGTGCGCTACCAGGCTGCGCTATACGCCGATGACCGTCGAAAGGTCCTTATTATAAGAAGTTTCGGCAAAATACCATAATTTTTTCACCCCGTACCTCGTAAAGGCCAGCCCGCAGGGCGTCAGCGGCTGAAGCGGTGCCTGAGGTACTCGATGAACGCCGGGAGGACCGATATCACGAGGATCGCCACGATCACCAGCTTGAAGTTGTGCTGCACGAAGGGCTGCTGGCCGAAATAGAACCCCGCATAGCAGAAGAGGCCTACCCACAGGAACGTGCCCGTGATGCTGAAGGCAATGAACCTCGGATAAGGCATGGCACCCACGCCTGCCACGAAGGGAGAGAAGGTCCGGACGATCGGAATGAACCGTGCGATGATGACGGTCTTGCCGCCGTATTTATCGAAATAGGCGTGTGTCTTGCGGAGATGATCCGGATTGAAGAACCTGGACTTCTCATACTGGAAGACTTTCGGACCCAGGCTGCGCCCGATCCAGTAGTTGACCGAATCACCCAGGATGGCCGCTGCTGAAAAAACGGCGAACAGGATGTTGGGATCCAGACGGGACATCGGCATCGAGGCCAGGGAGCCTGCGGCGAAAAGCAGTGAATCGCCCGGGAGCAGCGGCATGACCACTAGGCCGGTCTCGCAGAAAACCACCGAAAAGAGGATCCCGTAGAGCCAGAGTCCATACTGCGAGGCGAGTACCTGCAGATGCTTGTCAACATGCAGGATGAGATCGGCGAATGTCGAAAGCAGCTCGAGAGCTTGTCGGGTCATCGGAATACGGTTTCTGGATGGCAAAATCGTCATGCGGCGGCAAGTGCGGCCGGCTGGACGGAAAGGTACATATTCCAATCTTCAGGGGCAACAGTTCCGCATCGAGGGCTCCACCCGGACAAGGCGAGTCCCGGAATAATCATTATAATGGTATATTTGATTTTTGTATCGCGAAAACACTTCGGGACATGAGCTACCTCACAACACCACGCTGCCGGCTTTTCTACCAGGATACAGCCGAAGGGGACCCTTCACAGAAAGAGAAGCCTGCCGTACTCTTCGTCAACGGCTGGGCTATCTCCTCCCGTTACTGGAAACCGCTGGTCGACCGGCTCTCCCCTGCATTCCGCTGCATCACCTACGACCAGAGCGGAACGGGCAGGACCGTCATCGAAGGCCTGGATCCCGACTTCACCATCGAGGGTTTCGCAGACGAGGCCGGACGGCTGATCGAGCACCTCGGCCTGACTGGCTCCAGGAACCTCCACATCGTCGGCCATTCGATGGGCGGCATGGTCGCCACGGAGCTCTGCATCCGTTACAACGACGCCCTGCTGTCGGCCACGATCCTGGCATGCGGCATCTTCGAGGAGACCGCATTCACTTCGCTCGGCCTGATGTTCCTTGGCGGACTCATCGACGTCTCCATGAACTTCCGGAACATCTTCCTGGTCGAGCCGTTGCGGTCGCTGTTCATCAAGCGCGCGGCGACAGGACATATCGACAAGGAGTACAGCGACATCATCATCGAGGATTTCACCACCTCGAACAAGGAGGCCACCAATGCGGTCGGCAAGTTCTCCATCGATCCCGACGCCCTGAGGGAGTATACCCGCAGCGTGATCGGCATCGAATCACCGGTGCTCTGCTGCGTGGGCATGGCCGACCGGACCATTCCGCCGGAGGGCACCGTAACCCTCTTCGAAAAGCGGAAGACCCTGTCGAAATCACCCACAAGGCTTTTGCAGTTCATGAGCCTCGGGCACCTGCCCATGCTCGAGGATACGGTGCACTTCGCCGAAGAACTGAAAAAACATTTTGATTTTGCCTCACAATTTTATAAAAAGACTCCGCCGACGGAACCGCTCGCCGAAAGGGTGCAGATTCCCTGATACCTATGTGAAAGAAAAGACCGGCATGCTCATCATTAACGAATGCCCTCCAACGTGATACAGAAAAGCAAGAAAGGATTGTTGAAACTCTCAGGCATCATCCTCGTCATTCTCCTCGGCGCCGGGACCCTCTTCGGCGTGAGCCTTTTCCGCGGCATGCCGAGCATCCAGGACCTCGAAAACCCGAATCCCGATCTCGCCTCCCTGGTCTATTCCGAGGACGGCGTGCTGCTGCACAAGTTCTTCCTGAAAAACAGGACCTTCGTCCCGCTCAAGTCGATCTCGAAAGCCGCCACTGCCGCACTCATCGCCACCGAGGACATCGCGTTCTACGAGCACTGGGGCGTCGACCTGAGGCGCCTGTTCCTCGCCATGGGCGAAAACATCGTCAAGGGCCGCACCCGCTGGCACGGCGCCAGCACCATCACCCAGCAGCTGGCCAAAAACCTGTTCCTGACCCAGGAGCGCACCGTCGGCAGGAAGCTCAAGGAGTTCATCATGGCCATCGAACTCGAGAAGACCTACACCAAGGACGAAATCCTGGCGCTCTACCTGAATACGGTCTATTTCGGTTCGGGAGCATACGGCATCGAGGCTGCTTCGAGAACCTATTTCAGCAAGCCTGCAAGCCAGCTGACCATCGCCGAAAGCGCCACCCTCATCGCCACGCTCAAGAACCCGACCGCGTATGACCCGTCGAAGGACGCCGTCTCCTCGATCCGCCGCCGGAACCTGATCATCTCGCTCATGGAGAAGGAGAAATTCATCACCCGCGAGCAGGCGGACAGATCGAGTCGCACCCCGATCGTGCTGAACTATACGCCGGTCACCCACCAGGGTCTCGCCCCCTATTTCACCGAGTACATCCGCCAGACGATCAAGCCCTCCTCGATGCTCGAGGACATCAACGTCTACCGCGACGGCCTGACCATCAATACGACGCTCGACAGCCGGATGCAGAAGTACGCCCAGGAAGCGGTCGCTGCGCACCTCGCCGTCCTGCAGGCGGATTTCGACCGCAGCTGGAGGTGGACCGAGCCCCTGAAGCTCCAGCTGATCAAGGAGAGCCCGAGGTTCAAGGAGATGCTGGACGACGGAGCCACCGAGCAGGAGGCTCTTTCGCGACTGAGGGCCGACACCCCCTGGCTGAACAACCTGTTGAAGGAAAAGACCCGGATCCAGGTCGCGCTGGTCGCGATCACCCCGTCGAACGGCCACGTCAAGGCGTGGGTCGGGGGAAGCAATTTCGGTCCTGACGACTACCGCTACCAGTTCGACCACGTCTGGCAGGCAAGGCGCCAGCCTGGCTCGACATTCAAGCCGTTCGTCTATACGGCAGCCATCGACAAGGGGATCCCGGCCAACTTCACGATCCTCAACCAGCCGATCGCCCTGAAAAGCGCCAACGGCGAAGTGTGGTCCCCGCGCAACTCCGACGGCTCCTCCGGAGGCATGACGACCTTGCGCGACGCCATCGCCCGCTCGCTGAACCAGGTGACGATCCGTCTAGCCTACGAGTTCCTGAGCCCGGCCGAGATCATCACCTACGCCAAGCGCATGGGCATCACCTCAACGTTGCAGCCGAACCTTTCGATCGCCCTCGGCACCTCGGAGGTTTCGCCCCTCGAACTTGCCGGCGCATTCTCGACCTTCGCGAACAACGGCGTCTGGAACGAGCCGGTTTCGATCCTGAAAGTCCTCGACAAGAACGGCCGGACCATCTCCGAGGCATCTCCGAACAGCCGTTTCGCCATCGACCCCACGACCAACTATGTCATGGTCTCGATGCTGAAGGGCGTTGTGGACCGGGGTACCGCCGTCGCCCTCAGGGTCAGGTACGGCTTCGAGGTCGAAGCGGCCGGCAAGACCGGCACCACCCAGAGCATGAGGGACGCCTGGTTCGCCGGGTTCACACCGCAGCTGGCGGCCGTCGTCTGGACAGGTTTCGACGACGAGCGCATCCATTTCACCTCGATGGAGTATGGACAGGGTGCCCGCGCGGCGCTGCCGATCTGGGCGATGTTCATGAAACGATGCTATGCGGACCCTGCCCTGAAGTTCGAGAACCGCTACTTCCCGATGCCCGACAACATCGTCGCCGTTCCGATTTCCGGAAGCACGAACGATCCTTCGGACATCTATGGCAAAGACGTCTATGTCGAGTACTATACGCCCAAAGGGTTCGCCCGGTACCAGTCAGGCGAGTTCGGCGGAAGGGTACAGCCCTTCGGCGACCTTGCTCCGAAGGACAGCTCGGCCGCGCCTCGTCCGGCCCTGCCGATGCCTGCTCCGGCCCAGCCTCCGGGTATATAGCCGCACCGACAGTTTTCAGTAATACTTTACCTGATTCAACGCACTAACATGGCAACATCGCTTCAATCGGTCATCGTCCTCGATTTCGGGTCGCAATACACACAGCTCATCGCCAGGCGCATCCGTGAGATCGGCATCTACTCCGAGATCCTCCCCTACCATACGACCGCCGAAGCCATCCGGGAACACCAGCCCAAAGCCGTCATCCTTTCGGGCGGGCCGAACAGCGTTTACGACGAATCCGCCTTCATGCCCGACCCCGAAGTGTTCAACCTCGGCGTGCCGGTGCTCGGCATCTGCTACGGCCTCCAGGCTATCGCCAAGCATTTCGGCGGCAAGGTGGAGAGCTCCTCGAAGCAGGAGTTCGGACGGGCCAGGATGATCGTCGGCCACGATGCCGACAACGAAAGCATGCTGTTCCGCAATATCCCGGATTCGGACGTCTGGATGAGCCACGGCGACAAGGTAACCAGGCTTCCCGAAGGGTTCCGCGTCACGGCAGGCACCGGGAACGCCGAAATGTGCGCCATCGAAAGCTTCGGCAGCAAAGCGGCGTTGAAAGTCTACGGCCTCCAGTTCCACCCGGAAGTACAGCACTCCCTCTACGGAAAACAGCTCCTCTCGAACTTCCTCATCGATATCGCCGGCATCACGCCCGACTGGTCGCCGAAAAGCTTCATCGAGCACCAGATCGAGGAGATCAGGCGAGTGGCAGGCAATTCGACGGTCGTCTGCGGCATCAGCGGCGGCGTCGACTCCACGGTAGCGGCCGTGCTGGTCAGCAAGGCAATCGGCAAGCAGCTCCACTGCGTCTTCGTCGACAACGGCCTGCTACGCAAGAACGAAGCCGGGAAGGTGATGCAATTCCTCAAGCCGCTCGGCCTGAAGGTCACGCTCGCCGATGCCTCCGACCTGTTCCTCGGCCGTCTGAAAGGGGTTGCATCGCCCGAAAAGAAACGCAAGATCATCGGACGCACCTTCATCAGGGTCTTCGAAGAGAATATCCACGACGAGCAGTTCCTCGTCCAGGGCACCCTCTACCCCGACGTCATCGAAAGCGTGAGCGTCAATGGCCCTTCCCAAACCATCAAGTCGCACCACAACGTCGGCGGCCTTCCGAAGCGCATGAAGCTCAAGCTCATCGAACCGCTTCGTGAGCTCTTCAAGGACGAGGTCCGCGCCGTTGGCCGCGAGCTCGGCATCGACGAGGACATCCTGATGCGCCATCCCTTCCCCGGCCCCGGCCTGGCCGTCCGGGTGCTCGGCTCGCTTTCAAGGGAGCGCCTCGACATCCTGCGGGACGCCGACGAGATCTATATCGAGGAGCTCAAGTCGAGCGGTCTGTACCAGAAGGTGTGGCAGGCATTTTCGGTGCTGCTTCCGGTGCAGTCGGTCGGCGTCATGGGCGACAAGCGCACCTACGAAAACGTGCTTGCCCTGCGCGCGGTCGAATCGACCGACGGCATGACCGCAGACTGGGCACAGCTTCCCCACGACTTCCTGGCCCGCGTATCGAACCGCATCATCAACGAAGTCCGCGGCATCAACCGCGTCGCCTACGACATCTCCTCCAAGCCACCCGCCACGATCGAGTGGGAGTAACGGATTTGCACCACATGCACGCAGAAAGCCCCGGAAAAACCGGGGCTTTGACGTTCCCGACGGCCAAAACGCCACCGCTGGAACCTGTCCGCTTCGTACCGGTCAGATGAAGTGCCGGAGCGGCCTGATGAGGCGAAGTATGTAGATGACGGCGAAGCTGACCAGGAAGACACAGAGCGAGACGAGCGGAATGGTCAGCCAGGGATTGCCGAACGCTGCAGAAAATCCGTTCTTTTCGAATACCGGGTCGATGATGAAGATGTGAAGGCCGTAAATGCCCAGTGTACATTCGCCGATGGCATTGACAAGTTTTGAGGGGGGACCGGGCTTCATTGCCATGAAGAGTGCGAACAGCCCATAGGCCGCCACCACGACAAACGGCGAGAGATAATCGAAAAAGAGTTCAGAGGGCTTGCCGAGATACGAACTGACGAGATAGGTCCCCGCCATGGTGCAGAGGGAGGCGGAAATGAACATGAACCACCCGAGCTTCGCCCCGACCTTCGACTGGGAAACATAGGCGCCAAGCACCAGATAACCAGCAAATCCCTGGTAGAGCGAAAAATTGAAGTTGGAGAGCGACTGGTCGAAAAAATCAGCCCAGGGAAATCGAAGCTTCAGGAGGTTTCTGGTTACAGGAAGCATCACGGCAAGAACGAACCAGATCCCGAGAAGCCAGTGCTTGTCCTGCAGTGAGCTGCCCTGGAAAAACTTCCTGAGAATCGGGACGATCAGATAGAGTCCGATCAGTTCATAAAAGTACCAGAGGTGAAACTTGGTCGGGCCGGACAGGATCGCCAGCAGCCAGTTCCCGGTCTTTTCGCCGTTGTAGCTTGACAATGCGAGATAAAAGAGAGACCAGAAGAGCAGGGGAGGAATGATCCTGACGAGTCGCTTCCTGAAAAAGAGCGGGAGAGGTTCCTGCTTGAAAAGAAGCGTCGCTCCGGAGATCATGATGAAAAGCGGCACGCAGGGGCGGACCAGCGCATCGTAGAAATTCCCTGCCCACCATTTTTCATCCCAGGTCATGAAAAGGTTTGCAGAAACATGGAGCAGGATGACCATGAAACAGGCCGTCACCCTCAAAAGCGCTATTCTTCTATCCACGTCTATCCATGATTTGAGAGGTAAAGAGGTAAAATGAGAGCCGCCGCGCATGCCGGTCAATTAAAACCTAACAATCTTCGGGATAAAAACGAACGATAGGCAGGGCGCCCCGATGATAGGAGGTCGCCAATCACTTCGACACCTCGACGAATTTCGTTATCATGAACCGGACACAAGAAGGTTGCAATTTGCGGTTATGCCGCAGTCCTGTATTTTTGCAAGTAACGTCTGTAAGGAAATCCGTGCCGCCATCCTCCGCAACCATCAATTCCTTCAACCTTTGAGAGAACTTCTGCTCATCAACATCTCGGGCACCGACAAGCCCGGCCTGACGGCAACAATAACCGGTGTACTCGCAAGATACGGCCTTCCGGTGCTCGACATCGGCCAGTCGGTGATCCACAACCACCTCTCCCTGGGCATGCTCATCGAGGTACCGAAGGAGTCGTCATCGTCGCCGATCCTCAAGGACCTCCTCTTCACGGCGCATACCCTCGGCATCAAGATCGACTTCTCTCCGATCACCACGAGGGATTACCACAAATGGGTGAGCGAACAGGGGAAGCCAAGATATCTCCTCTCTCTGCTCGGCAGGAAGATCACCTCGGGACATCTCGAGCGGGTGACGGCGCTGGTGACGGCGAACGGGCTGAACATCGACACCATCAGCAGGCTCTCCGGCCGACTTCCTCTCGAGGACGAGCAGCGTACCTCCAAGAGCAAGGCCTGCATCGAATTTTCGTTGCGCGGTTCACCGAAGGACGAGGAGCGGTTCAGGGCCGAGCTGCTCGACATCACCGACAGCCTCGGCATCGACATCGCCTTCCAGGAGGACAACATCTTCCGCAGGACCAGAAGGCTCGTGGTGTTCGACATGGATTCGACCCTGATCACCTCCGAGGTGATCGACGAACTGGCCCGGGAAGCCGGGTCCGGGGAGCTGGTGGCTTCCGTAACGGAGCAGGCCATGCGCGGGGAGCTTGACTTCACCGAAAGCCTGAAGCAACGGGTTGCAACGCTCGCAGGGCTTGATGAAACCGTTCTGCAGAAGGTCGCCGACCGGCTTCAGCTGACCGAGGGGGCCGAACACCTCTTCCGCAACCTGCAGCGTCTCGGGTTCAAGACCGCAATCCTCTCCGGCGGCTTCACCTACTTCGGCCACCACCTGCAGAAAAAGCTGAACATCGATTATGTCTTCGCCAACGAACTCGAAATCGTGGACGGGAGAATGACAGGACGGGTGATCGGGCAGGTGGTGGACGGCAGGCGGAAGGCGGAACTGCTCGAAGAGATCGCTCGACGGGAGAACATCAGGCTCGAACAGGCGGTTGCGGTGGGCGACGGAGCAAACGACCTGCCCATGCTCGGCAGGGCCGGCCTCGGCATCGCATTCAGGGCCAAGCCGATCGTTCGGGAAGCTGCAAAGCAGGCGATCTCCACGCTCGGGCTCGATGCCATCCTCTATCTGATGGGGTTCAGGGACCGGGACTCGCTGTCGGGGTAAAGGGAATTAAAATGGACGTTATGGACAGAATGGACATGATGGACGGTATGAACTGACAAAACAGGTCATAACCCCCTCTTAACTCTTGTCCACTTCGTCCATCTCCTGCATTCGTCCATTCAGTCCATGACGTCCATTCAATCTTCGTCACTGATCAACATACTCCACGAACTGCTCGAAATCCTGTCGCCTGGGCAGGGTAATGGCTCCGGACGGACAGACAGGTTCGCATCGGGTGCAGAGCACCACGCAGTTGAAGGGGTTCGCGACACGCATCCTCGGGCGGAGCACTGCCGACGAGTCGGCAGCGGGCGACCCGAGTTCGAACACTCCCGGCCTGCAAAGATCCGAACAGGCTTCGCACCCGTTGCAGAGAGCGATGTCCATGGTCGGAAACCATGCGATCTCCTCCCTCGGGACAAGCAGCCTTTTCCGTTTTTTCATCGGGCTCCCTGAACCGCTCATGCCAATCTCCATTTTGTATTTCGCAAGAAAAGGTGGACGATATGGACCTGATGGACAGAATGGACTATCAAAACAAAGACCGACCTGCACCTCTTAAATGGTCCACGAAGTCCATCTCTTACATTCGTCCATTCAGTCCATCACGTCCATTCAATCTTTTCCTCTTCATTCAACATACTCCACGAAGCGCTCGAAATCCTCTTTCCTTGGCATGACGATGGCTCCGGACGTACAGACAGGTACGCACCGGGTGCAGAGCACGAGGCACTTGTAGGGGTCACCGACGACAAGCTTCGGCCGATGGATGCCTGTCGGGTCGGCGGGACCGATTTCGAAAACGCCCGGCTTGCAGAGGACCTTGCAGTCTCCGCAGCCGTTGCAAAGTTCGGGTTTTATCGTCGGGAACCAGGCGATCTCTTCCCTAGGGGCGAGCAGCCGTTTCCGTTTCTTTGCCGTTGGTGCGGCCTTCGGCATGGAGTCATCTCCTGCCGGCTTTGCTTCTGGCGCTTTCACCCATGAGTCGGCGAGATCGACAGCCGTGTCGTCGCACTTGTCCATGGCGCGCGACTTGAGGACGAGTCTGAGGGAGCGGACCGGCCGCAAACCGCACCCGTCGCAGGATGGTTTCGGGCAGCGCCCGAAAAAGCAGTCGAGAAGCAGCATGTCAGGTCGTCTCCTTTATGACTGAAGGGCGGCCTTGACCGCCGTCAGGAAGGCTTCTGCAGCCCTGCCGATGCCCTCGGGGTCCTTGCCTCCGGCCGTGGCCAGCTCGGGCTTGCCGCCTCCGCCGCCCTTGACGAATGATGCGGCTTCCCGCACCAGCTTGCCGGCATCGAGTTTCAGCCGCTTCACCGCCTCGTCGGAAGCGAAGCCGACCAGGGAAACCTTGCCGTCGTCCACGCTGCACAGCAGGCCTACGGCGAGCGGCATCCGTTCACGGAGCGCCAGGCCTGCCTGACGCAGGTCGTCTGCACTTACCCCGTCAAGACGTTCGGTCATGATCCGGCACCCCTGAACCTCCTCGCCGCCGGCGAGCGATGCGGCGAGTTTATCCATCAACCCGGCAAGGCGGGTTTCCTGGAGCTGCTTTTCGAGCGCCTTCCTCTCTTCGAGCAGGTCGTGGATCTTCGGAAGCGGGGCCTCGTCTGCCTTGAGCTTCAGCATCTGCCGGATCTCCTGCAGGTCATGGTACTCCTTCCAGAGCAGCGCTTCCGCAACACGGCCTGTCACGGCCTCGATGCGGCGGATACCTGATGCGACCGACGATTCGCTGAGGATCTTGACCATGCCGATCTGGCCTATGTTGCCCACATGGGTTCCGCCGCACAGTTCGATCGAAATGCCGGGAACCTCGACGACCCGGACACGGTCGGCATACTTGTCACCGAAGAAGGCCAGCGCACCGAGGGCCAGCGCCTCTTCGTACGGCACGTCGACATGCCTGGTCAGGCCTGCAGCTTTGCGGATCTGGGCGTTGACCTCGTGCTCGACCTGCTCCATCTCCCCGGCGCTCACCTTCGAAAAATGGCTGAAATCGAAACGAAGCCGATCAGGGGTGACCAGCGACCCTTTCTGCTGGACATGCTCCCCAAGCACCTTGCGCAGGGCTGCGTGCAGGAGGTGGGTGGCCGTATGGTTGCGCTCGGTGTCGATGCGGGTATCACGGTCGACTGCCGCCTCGGCCAATGCTGCCGTACCGTCGAGCACCACGTCGGCAGGTGCCACCTCGCAGTCGCGAACCTTGTCGTAGGCCGAGGAGACGATGTGGATGGACTGCTCGCCGTCCTTGCGGGTATCGGTGACATCGAAACGGTATGCGCTGGTCTCGATGGTGCCACGGTCTCCGACCTGGCCGCCGCTTTCGGCATAGAACGGCGTGCGGTCCAGCACGAGCAGCAAGCGGTCGCCGCTTATCCTCGCCGCAGCGAGAGAAGCCTGGAGTTCGAGGGTTTCGTGGCCGAGGAATTCGGTCGGGCGCTCATCCATAAACCATTCGAAAGACCCGCCGTCCTCGCGCGACTGCATTTTGTCCTTGCGGTCCAGGCGGGCACGCGACTTCTGCTCCTGCATGCAGTGTTCGAAACCCTGTTCGTCGATGTCGAAACCGACCTCGGCCGCCATGAGCCTGGTCAGGTCGAGCGGGAATCCGAAGGTGTCGTAGAGCCTGAATGCGTCGCTTCCGGAAACGACCTTGCTGCCTGATGCCTTCATGCCGGCAACCACCTCGTTGAAGATCTCGGTGCCGCGTCCGAGCGTCGCCAGGAAGCTCTCCTCCTCGGCCCGGATGATCTTTTCGACCGTAGGCCGCTGCTTGTGCAGCTCGGGAAAGACGTCACCCATGGTTTCGACGAGCACCCCGACCATCCGGTACATGATCGGCTCATGGCAGCCCAGGGTGCCTGCATAACGAAGCGCCCTGCGGAGAATGCGGCGAAGCACGTATCCGCGGCCTTCGTTGCCGGGCACTGCGCCGTCGGAAAGGGCGAAAGTCAGGGTACGTGAATGGTCGGCGATGACCCGCATCGCGATGTCGGTGGGGCTGTCGAGCGAGGCGGAGTAAGAGACGCCCGTCAGTTCGGTGATCCGGTCGAACAGCGGCGTAAAGACGTCGCTGTCGTAGTTCGAGAACTTGCCCTGCATGACGGCGGTAACGCGCTCGAAGCCCATGCCGGTGTCGACATGCTTCTGCGGCAGCGGTTCGAGCCGGCCGTCGCTCGCACGGTTGTACTGGATGAACACAAGGTTCCAGAGTTCGATGACCCGGTGGTCGCCGGCGTTGACCAGCGGGCCGCCGGAGGCGTCCGGAGTCAGGTCGATATGAATTTCGGAGCAGGGACCGCACGGGCCGGACTCTCCCATTTCCCAGAAATTGTCCTTGTCGCCGAATTTGAGGATATGGGCATGATCGATATCGGTCACCTGCTTCCAGAGCTCCAGACTCTCCTCGTCGTCTTTGTAGACCGTAGCGTAAAGCCGATCTTTCGGGAGCTTCCAGACCGAAGTCAGCAGCTCCCAAGCCCAGCCGATCGCCTCGGGCTTGTAGTAGTCGCCGAAGGACCAGTTGCCGAGCATCTCGAAAAAAGTGTGGTGGTATGTATCGCGACCCACGTCCTCGAGGTCGTTGTGCTTGCCCGAGGCCCGGATGCACTTCTGGGTGTCGGCCGCACGTACGTATTCGCGGGTACCCTTGCCGAGAAAGACGTCCTTGAACTGGTTCATCCCGGCGTTGGTGAACAGCAGCGTCGGGTCCTCGGCCGGAATGACGGGGGCCGATCGGACGATCCTGTGCGCCTTGCCTGCAAAAAAGTCCATGAAGGACTGCCGTATCTCTCTTGAATTCATGATGTCGTACTCTTGCGGGCGGTCCCGTATTCCTGTTTCCGAAATTCGCGTGATGCCCTTGTTTGAAACCGTTGCCTGCAGCCAGAAAGCCTGCGCATAGAGCAATAATTGCGCAAATTTAACCTTTTTTACTTCCCGATACCAATCGATTTTTCCCGCCCTGCTCCACCCGCCGAAGGCCTTCCCCGGCTGCCGGAATCCGTTGGACTTCCGGAAAAAGGATTATATTATTCATATGGTGGTTCAGCACGGCCTGTTGCGTCGCCCCGCCAATGTTTCGCCTACCATCAACAGCAACGAGGAACGCACATCATGAGCTGGGGAATCGAAAGTCAGAAGAGAAGAAAGGATATCCTTGAACTGATGGATCTCGGCGTCAGGCTGAACATGGCCAACCCGAATCACATCAATGAAGTGAAGAAGAGCAGCACAGGTTGCTGGATGGACCAGATTTACGGCCTGATGCGTTGCGACATCTGCGACCTGAATCCTCAGTGCCCCGTCAGGGAGGAGCAGGAGTGGCAGGCATACCTCAAGGAAAACAACATCGTCATAGAAAAAAAATCATAACCCGACCGGCCCGGACTCTTGCATCGTGCCGCTGTTACGGTTATATTGATTTTAATGCAG
>CAIYTH010000044.1 GCA_903929135.1 uncultured Chlorobiales bacterium | reverse complement strand
AGGGGAGGTGCAGTTCCACAAGCTCGGCCTTGTGGTCATCGACGAACAGCACCGGTTCGGGGTGATGCAGCGCAAGGCCCTCCAGGACAAGGCGGAAAACCCGCACGTGCTGCTTATGACAGCCACCCCGATTCCCAGGACTCTTACCATGGGGGCTTACGGCGATCTTGACGTGACGGTTATCGCCGAGATGCCACCCGGCCGCACGCCCATAAGGACCAGGCTTTGCCGCGAACAGGACAAAGAGTCGCTCTACAAGGTGATCCGCGCAGAGGTCGGGCAGGGGCGGCAGGCATATATCGTCTATCCCCTCGTCGAGGAGTCGGAGAAGATCGACCTGAGGGCGGCGACCGAAAGTTTCGAACAGTTGAAATCGGAGGTCTTTCCGGATCTGCGTCTCGGGCTGATTCACGGCCAGCTTCCTCCTGCTGAAAAGGAGTCGGTCATGGATGCCTTCAGGAGCGGCCTTCTCGATATTCTCGTCGGCACGACTGTTATCGAGGTCGGAGTTGACGTGCCCAACGCCTCGGTGATGGTGATCGAGCACGCCGAGCGCTTCGGCATCTCCCAGCTTCATCAGTTGAGGGGACGAGTCGGACGGGCAGAGCACAGGTCATCCTGTTTTCTCGTATATTCAAAGCTCGCAGGCGATGCTGCAGAGCGGCTTCATGCCCTCGAATCGACCACCGACGGGTTCCGCCTCTCCGAAATCGACCTTCAGCTCAGGGGGGCCGGGAACATGCTTGGCCGTGAGCAGTCAGGCGCAGTCAGCGGGCTGCGGATAGCCGATATCCTGACCGATGGAGATATCTTGCGTTCGGCTCGTGCCGCCGCCTTCGATCTGGTCAGGAATGACGAAACGCTTGCCCATACCGACCACGCGATGATCAGGGATTATTACTGGAACAGTTTCAGAAGCAGGGTGACCCTCGCCGATGTCGGGTGAGATTTCTTGTGCATGATGATTTATATATAAAAGGAATTTATGATGGGCAACAGATCGTAATGAAGGAGCTGCATTCGGGGATCGTCATCCGCTCGGGAGGTGCGTCCTATATCGTCGAGGACGCACAGGGTCGTACGATCAGATGCCGGACGATACCCGGTACGGTGAGCGACAACGAAGGCGCGAGTCTCGTAGCCGTAGGCGACCGGGTGACCTTCAAGGAGAAGGCTTCGGGGACCGACAATCTCGAAGGGGTCATCACCCATGTCGAGCGAAGAAGCAGTGCACTCATCAGGCGGAGGGATATTCGCCGCAACCGCAGCAAGGAGACCTCACAGGTTATCGCCTCCAATATCGACCAGCTCGTCCTGGTCACGTCGTTTGACAACCCGCCGTTGAACAGACGACTGGTTGACCGGTATATTGTTTTCGCCGAATCGGAGAACCTGCCTTTGCTCATTGTGGTCAACAAGATCGACCTCGACCGTGAAGGAAAGCTCGAAAATGAGCTCGAAACATACCGTCGGCTCGGTTGCCGTATCTGCCTGGTCAGTGCGGCAAAACGTACAGGATTCGACGAACTCAAGGGTTTGCTGTCCGGTCAGTTGTCGGCGTTCAGCGGCCACTCCGGCGTGGGGAAATCGACCCTGATCAACCGCCTGATCGGCCGCCCGGAGCTGAAAACGGCCAGGACAAGCTACAAAACAGGCAAAGGAGTCCATACGACCAGCAGCGCAATTATGATCCGCCTGCCCGATGGGGGCTACGTGATCGATACCCCGGGCATT
>CAIYTH010000043.1 GCA_903929135.1 uncultured Chlorobiales bacterium | reverse complement strand
TTCCTCTGATCAGTAAAGTCAAATAACAGAACCCTTTCGGGCCTTTCTTCACCCTGGCGCAACCGCCTTCTCAAGTGAAGGTTCCTAATGTACCAACCCACCCCCCAACTTCCAAATACTATTTCCCTTTTTTGCCTTTTTTAACACAAAAACGAGAAAAAGAAAATGGACGGTATGGACTGAATGGACCTGATGGACTTTTCCTTCTGTCCACTTCGTCCATAAAGTCCACTTCGTCCATAAATCCATGAAACAATGAGCCTGAGCGGAATACCCTCAGCGTCAGTTGGCGTTCTCGATCTCCGTGGCACTCAGCCGGGGCAGTTCGACTTCAAGGGTAAGCTGACGCTTGCCCTGCGAATACTCCTTGGCAGCCTTGACGAAGCCGTTGAACAGCGGATGCACCTTCTGCACCCTCGACTTGAGCTCCGGATGGAACTGCACGGCCACGAACCAGCGATGATCCTTCAGCTCCACGATTTCCACGAGGTCGCCGTTCGGGGAGGTGCCTGAAAACACCATGCCTTTCTCCTCCAGGGCCTTGCGGAACTGGTTGTTGAACTCGTAGCGGTGGCGATGACGTTCGTTGATGAGGAATTTACCGTAGACCTCGAAGGCCTTCGAATCCTCCCGGATAATGCAGGGGTAACTGCCGAGACGCATGGTGCCGCCTTTCTCCTTGACCTTCTTCTGGTGCTCCATCAGGTCGATGACCGGGAAACGCGTGCGCTTGTTGAATTCGGTCGAGTTGGCCTCCGGCATGCCGCAGACGTTCCTGGCATATTCTATGGTGGCGCACTGCATGCCGAGGCAGATGCCGAAGAAGGGTATGTTGTTTTCACGGGCATACTTGATGAACTGCACCTTTCCCTCGATGCCCCGATCGCCGAACCCGGGGGCTACCAGCAGTCCGCTGACCCCTTCGAGCACCTTGCCGACGTTGAACGACGGGTCTTCTGCGTCCTCGGCCCTGAGCAGCCTGACGTCAACCTTGACGTCGTTGCTGGCACCGGCGTGCACGAACGCTTCGATAATGGACTTGTATGCGTCCGGATACTCCGTGTACTTGCCACAGATGCCGATGGTGACCGAACCATCCTTCGGGTGCAGGACCTTGTCGCAGAACTCGCGCAAGTAATCGATGTTGGGCTCCCGGAACTTCTTCAGTCCGAGCTTTTTCATGACCCGCAGGTCGAGCTGTTCCTTGAGCAGCAGCAGCGGAACCTGGTAGATCGTCTCACAGTCGTTGAGGCCGATGACATCCTGATCGTGCACGTTGCAGAAATGGCCGACCTTGTTCTTCACCTCCCTGGACAGGGGCTTTTCGCTCCTGCAGACAAGAATGTCGGGCTGGATGCCGGTTTCGAGCAGCATCTTGACGCTGTGCTGCGTCGGCTTGGTCTTCAGCTCGCAGGCCGCCTTGATGTAAGGCACGAATGTGAGATGGAAGTTCAGCAGGTTGTGCTCGCCGAGCTCGAGCTTGAGCTGGCGCATGGCCTCGAGGAAGGGCAGCGATTCGATGTCGCCGATCGTGCCGCCGATTTCGGTGATGAGCACGTCGAGGCTTCCGTTCTTTGCCAGATCGTTCATCTTCTCCTTGATCTCGTCGATCACGTGAGGAACGACCTGTACCGTACCGCCGAGATATTCGCCCCGGCGCTCCTTGTCGATCACCGACTTGTAGACCCTGCCCATAGTAAGGTTCGATGCCTGCGATGTGGGCTCGTCAAGAAATCGCTCGTAGTGGCCCAGATCGAGATCGGTCTCGGCACCGTCATCGGTCACGTAGACCTCGCCGTGCTGGTACGGCGACATGGTGCCCGGATCGACGTTGATATAGGGATCGTATTTCTGGATGGCGACGCGCAACCCGCGTGACTTGAGGAGCATCCCGAGCGAAGCGGAGAGGATGCCTTTCCCGAGCGAAGAGATCACCCCGCCGGTGACAAAAATATGCTTTACGTTCTTCGGGCGAGCCATACGTCAAGTGATGAGTTAGTAAGTGATGAATTCCCTGTCCATTCAGCGCAATGCCTTGTGGGCGCCGTCGCAGAAGGGCAGCTTCGCCGATTTCCCGCAACCGCAGATCGCCACGTTGCCGTTTTTTTCGATCTCGACCTGGAAGGGCACGACACCGCTGCCGGCATGGCTGCCATCGCAGTATGGCCAGCGGGCCGACTGCCCGCAGGCGCAGTAATATTTAACCCCCGCCTCTTCCGTGACGACGACCGGCCTGTTCTCTCGCTGCATGATCGCTCCCTGATTGAGTGATTGGTTACCTGAAACCCCGAAAATGGCAGCTCCTTAAAGAAGGAGTATCTGCCCGTCCTCGTCCTCGTTGATGAAATCCGACGAAGCATCGTCGTCGTCGCTCTTCGGGACCCTTGCCGTCGCAGAGATCTTGTCACCGGAGTCGAGCCTGATGAGCCGGACACCCGAGGTGTTCCTGCCGAGCAGGCGGATATCGGAAACATGCTGGCGGATAACGATGCCGTTGGAGGTGATGATGATGAGGTCGTCCTCATCGTTCACGTCGAGCAGGCCGACCAGGTGGCCGATCTTCTCGTGGGCCTTGATCGTGATCACGCCCCTCGCGCCGCGCTTCGTCATACGGTACTCCTCGACCTTGCTTCGCTTGCCGTAACCGTTGTCCGTAACGGCCAGCAGGGAGGTGTCGTTCCTCTTGGAGGTAACCATCGAGATGCAGCGTTCGTCATCGTCCAGGGTGATGCCCTTGACGCCCACAGTGTCACGTCCCTGGGAACGGACCTCCGATTCAGGAAAGCGCACGGCGTAGCCGGAGTTCTTGGCAAGGATGATCTGATGGTCGCCATCGGTCAGCCTCGCATCGATCAGTTCGTCGCCATCCTCTATCTTGATGGCGTTGATGCCGGTCCGTCGCGGATTGGAGTACTGTTTGAGGTCGGTTTTCTTGACGATACCCCTGGCCGTCGCCATGATGATGTAGTGGGGATCGTCGAAGTTCCGGATGTTGATGTAGGTCTTGATCTTCTCGCCGGGAGGAAGCTCCATGATATTGGCCAGGGATCGACCCCTTGCGGCGCGGCTCGCTTCCGGGATCTCATAGACCTTCAGCCAGTAGCAGCGGCCGGCGGTCGTGAAGAAGAGGATGTAGTTATGCGTGGAAGCGATGAACATGTGCTCCACGAAGTCGTCCAGCTTGGCCTGCGCACCCGCTACGCCCCTGCCGCCACGATGCTGCCGGCGGTAGCCGGAGACCGGAAAACGTTTGATGAAGCCGTCGTGCGTGATCGTGATGACTACATCCTCCTGGGCGATCATGTCCTCGATCGAGAAGTCACCCTCATGAGGGCTGAGCTCGGTCCGGCGCTCGTCGCCGTAGACCTCGCCGACCTTCAGGAGTTCATCCTTGATGATCTGCATCTGCTTCTGGGGGCTGGCAAGGATCGACTTGAGCTCCTCGATGAGCGCAAGGGTCTCCCTGTATTCGGCTTCGATCTTCTGGCGCTCCATGCCGGTAAGGCGCTGGAGGCGCATCTCGAGGATCGCCTTGGCCTGGATTTCGGACAACGCGAACCGCTCGATGAGACGCTCCTGGGCAGCCGATGTGTCGGGAGACTGGCGGATGGTGGTGATCACCTCGTCGAGGTTGTCAAGGCAGATCTTGAGGCCCTCGAGAATGTGGGCACGTTTTTCTGCAGCCCTCAGGTCGTACTGGGTCCGGCGAAGCACGATCTCGTTGCGGTGCTTGATATAATACTCCATCATCTCCTTGAGGTTCAGCACGCGAGGCACGCCGTCGACCAGTGCCAGCATGATCACCCCGAAGGTGTCCTGCATCGGAGTATGCTTGTAGAGGTTGTTCAGCACAACCTTGGCCACGGCATCACGCTTGAGCTCGATGACCAGGCGCATGCCGTCGCGGTCAGACTCGTCACGGATGTCCGCGATGCCCTCGATCTTCTTGTCGTGGACCAGTTCGACGATCTTTTCGATCAGGCGGACCTTGTTGACCTGGTAAGGGAGTTCGGTGACGACGATCGATTCACGGCCGTTCTTCTGGGTCACCTCGACAAGCGCACGGGCGCGGATGACCACCTTGCCTCGTCCGGTCAGATGAGCCTGGCGGACACCCTCGTAACCGTAGATGATGCCTCCGGTAGGAAAGTCCGGAGCTGTAACGAGCTTCATGAGATCGGTGATCTCGATCTCGGGATTATCGATGAGCGAGATCAGGCCGCTGATCACCTCCCGCATATTGTGCGGAGGAATGTTGGTGGCCATGCCGACCGCGATGCCCGACGCGCCGTTGACCAGCAGGTTGGGTATCGCCGACGGCATCACCGTCGGCTCCTCAAGGGAGTCGTCGAAGTTCAGCGAGAAATCAACCGTCTCCTTGTCGAGATCCTTCAGCATTTCGGCAGCGATGGCTTTCATGCGGACCTCGGTATATCGCATGGCCGCAGGGGAGTCGCCGTCAACCGAGCCGAAGTTGCCCTGGCCGTCGATCAGGGGATAGCGCAGCGAAAAGTCCTGCACCATTCGAACAAGGCTGTCGTAGACGGCCGTGTCTCCATGCGGATGGTACTTACCAAGCACTTCACCAACAATACGGGCCGACTTCTTGTGGGGCTTTCCGGCCTGCAGGCCGAGTTCGTGCATGCCGTACAGCACCCTGCGGTGCACCGGCTTGAGTCCGTCGCGGACATCGGGAAGCGCACGACTGACAATGACCGACATTGAATAGTTGAGATAGGAATCCCGCATTTCCTCTTCAATGCTGATCGGCAATATTTTTTCGCGCTGCATAATGAATATCCTGACGTTGAAGGGCCACTGACGACAATGGCGTAATGTATGAAATAGCTGCTAAAAGATAAAGCTCAAGGCAACCCGGAAAGCCTTTTGAATCAAGCTTTTCCTCACTCTCCGGAAGCCTCCGTCCCGTCGGGCGGCGGCGGCTCGACGACCCTGGTCACCACGGCGTCGGACCAGAGCGATTCGAGGTCGTAAAAGCGGCGCTCATCCGGATGGAAAACATGGACCACGACATCGAAATAATCGATGAGGATCCAGTGAGGCGAATCGAGGCCCTCGATATGTATAGGCCGTTCTCCTTCCTCCCTCAACTCATCGACGATATGGTCGGCTACGGCCTTGGCCTTTCGTTCTGAATCAGCCGTAATAATCACAAAATAATCCGTAACGGTCGTCAAGCCCCGAAGATCGAGAATCTTGACATCTTCACCCTTCTTTTCAAGAGACAATTCAGCGGCCCTTCTGGCAAGCAGCTCGCTCACAGCTACTTCCCGGGCTTCATGGGTAGCAGGAACCTGTTGTTCCGAACGGGACATAAACATCGGTTTTAATGATAAAAAATCCTCACTGCGGTACGCATTCCCGCGCATCAATATAGTAATAATGATTCACTGTTTTTTCTGCAGCGGAACAAAGATTTGACGATAATCCGGGGAGGCGTCCCGGAGCCCGACTGCCGGCCCTTTTGCCAGTTCCGCCTCTGCCATCGGAAGAAGGCTTGCGGCGGAAAAAAGGGTGGCCTCGATACAAAATGCGGAAAGTTCGGGGGCAGGTGAAACCACTCCGGAGACGTCACGTGCAGTGATTGCGATCTCCCCATCAAAAGGCACAAGCTTCGAGGCGAGTTCCGTAACCATGCAGCGGCCGTTATCAAGCTCCGTGAGGATGCCCGAACCAGAGGCCGGCCAATAGACCGCATAGAAGCACTCGCCCGGTCGGGAAGGGATCACCGGGACGATGTAGCGTGCCTCGGTCTGCCCGCTGGCCGAAACTGCCATGGAGAAAAGGGTGGACACCGGCACCAGCGGACATCCGGCACCATAGGCGATGCCCTTCGCGACCGACATGCCGATGCGCAGGGCCGTAAACGAACCGGGCCCCGCGGAAACCGCCACGGCGTCAAGCTCCGCCGGGGCCACCCCGGCATCCGCCATAACCCGCATGACCAGCGGCACGATAGCCTCGGCCGTCTTCTGCCAATCCCCGTTGACCCCTTCGAAAACCGAGCTCCCGTTGTTCACCGCGACACACGCGACCTGGTGCGTGCACTCGATGGCAAGTATCTTCATATGATTCCTCCCCCGGGTCAAAACCCGGGGCAATTTGAATGCAAAAAGCTGAATGTCCGTCGTCCCGAGAGATCGGGACTCCTGAAGACATCCATTAAGGAACCCGTCACCTGATGGTAATCTTTCTCAAACCCTCTCCGGCAATATCCAATGTCACACGCCGGGTATAGCGACGGTCGAACGACGGGAATTTATCGCCCCACTCGACCACCGAGACGAAAGGCCCGGAAAGATACTCTTCGAACCCCGCAGACTCGAGCTCCTTTTCGGATTCGAGCCGATAGAGGTCGAAATGATGCAGCTCGACCGGTTGCCCCCCCATGCTGCCATCGTAGATGTTGAGCAGCGAGAAGGTCGGGCTCGATAGCTGTTCATCGCATCCGAACACTTCCGATATGCCTCTCATGAACTCGGTCTTTCCGGCTCCGAGGGGACCCGTGAGGCAGACTGCGTCTCCGGGTTTCAGCCCGACGGCGAACCGCCGGGCATATTCGCGGGTCTGATCGGCAGAGTTCGACAGGAACTCACCCCTCATGCATCGCCCTCCAGAGAGCGAAACACCATGCCGGTCATGACTTTCGGATAGAACCAGGTCGACTTCTGGGGCATGACCTCACCGGAAGCGGCAACCGAAATCACCTGTTCAACCCTGGTGGGCTTCATCACGATGCCCATCTGCGCTTTTCCTGACGCGACGGCGTCGAAAACATCCTGCTCGCTCTTCACGTAGGTGAGGTTGCTCTCCTTTGCCGTAGCCTCGGCAGTTATGCCGAGCATCTGGCCAAGCACAAGGTCATGCAGCACCACGACGCCGAGCCGCTGCAGGGCTTCAGGCACCTGCGTGGAGAGCACATCCTCCGGGTTGCTGTCGAGTGAAATCCCGAGCATCAAACCTGGCAGTACGATCCCGTAGGCGATGCACGACGGGCACTCCGCAAGGAAATCGGTCAGCGACTTGCGGCCGGGCAGCTCCCATACGGTGAAATTGCGGTCGAGCTTCGGGATGAAAGCCGCCGGGTCGAACTCATGCAGGCCGTGAACCAGGCGATGGATCGGCTGGATGAGCAACCCCTCGTCGTGAATGTTGGAGAGGTAGGCGAGGATGTAGTTGTAAGGCTCTCTTCCCGTATGGTTCGGGTTGGCCGCCGCCCGTTCGTTCCGGTAAGCCACGCCGGTTTCGTACCGGTGATGACCATCGGCGATATAGACCTTCTGCCCCGCGATCACCGACTGGATCTTTTCGACCAGCGACGGGTCGGTGATACGCCACAGCCTGTTCTGCACGCCCTGGAATGCGGCATCGACCAGCGGTTCATGCGATTCGGCAAACTCGCGGAGAATCGTGTCGGTAATCCTTTCGGCATCGGCATAAAGTCCGAAAATGCTGCTGAGGTTCGCGGCGGTTTTCCTGAACATGTTCAGCCGGTCGGCTTTCGGCCCGGAGAGTGTCTTTTCATGGGGAAGCACCTGCTCTTCAGAGAAATCATGCAGGCGAAGCGCCGCGAAAAAACCGCCCCGTGTCCGTTCGATCCCTCGATCATCGCGATAGGTCTGGGAGCAGGGGTAGATCGCCGGCACGCCATCCTCTTCCAGAACGCCGGCGGCCAGCCATTCCCCGAGCCTTTCCGCAGCCGCCGAATAGGGGTCCGCCTCCATTGGCAGCTCCATCCGGACCGCATTATACGGGGAGGAGTCGTACAGCTCCTGCTGCACAACTGGTGGAATGGCGTCATACGGCGGGCAGATCAATCGGGCAGCATCCCTGATGAACCCGGGTCCGTAGACGATCCCCTTGAACGGCACGATTTCAGGCATGGGCTTCTCTGGTTAAAATTTAATCGACTGGTTCTCGCTGTGAAATCCAGAAATCGTTGAAGCCATCCTTGACCACAACGACGATCCGTCTGTTCCTGCAAAGCTCGAGTACGGCGAGGAAGGTCACGACCAGCACGATCGCCTCCCGGCACTCCTCGAACAGTGAGCTGAACGATACCTGCACACGGCTGGCCAGGCGCCCGAGAATGAGTGAGGACTGTTGTTCGACGGTCACGGGAGCATCAGACACGTTCTGCGTCCGAACCTTGGGCATGCTGTCCATCACCGCCTGGTAGGCGAGCATCAGGTTGTAGAGCGTCGGACGGTTGACCGGCTCATCCATCTCGTCGATCACCTCCGGCTCGAACTCCTCGAAAAGTCCGGCAGGAAACATGCGTTCACGGTTGACGGCCATGAACTCAAGTTCCGACGCTCCCTCCTTGATTCTTTTGTATTCGAGCAGGCGCTGGACGAGCTCGGTCCGCGGGTCGAACTCGCCGTCGTCGGCGAGTTCGGCCTCCTGGCGGGGAAGCAGCATGCGGGCCTTGATGCTCATCAGCATCGAAGCCATGTAGATGAATTCGGCGGCAACCTCGAGGTTGAGACTCTGAAAAGCCCGGATATACGCGATGAAATCGCTGGTGATTTTGGAGACGGGAATGTTGTAGATGTCGAGTTCATCGCGCCTGATGAAAAACAGCAGCAGGTCAAGTGGCCCTTCGAACTCGTCAAGACTGATTCGAAACATCCAGGTCGAGGAGATTAAGGATTGGCGACATAGACCGGAACGGATACCCGTACAGGTATGGACAGAGGAACTGACAACACTTTGACAACATTATTCAAGGTACAGACTTTCCGTTTAATTTATTGAACGGCGATCGGTATTTTTACAGGAATACTGCTGACGTCTCACGTAAAACCCCCAAATCCTCAACAGGGCACAGCCTCATGAAGCGACGTTCCATGTCAATCGCTCTTGTCATTGCAGGAATGGTCACTGCCGCGGATCCCGCCATCGCCGACACGGCCGGCTCCCTGTTCGACTCAGGGTTCTCGAAGCACCAGTCAGGGGACCTCAAGGAGGCGGTGCGGCTCTATTCCAAAGCCATCGAGAGTGACGGCAAGTTCGTCATGGCATACCAGATGCGTGCTGCCGCCTGGCAGAGGCTCCGCCAGTTCTCGCGCGCTATCGACGACTACACGATGGTCATCACCATCGGCGAACCATCATTCAGGGCCGTCGGCTACCTGAACCGCGGCATCGTCAAGAACATGGCCGGCCGCTATTCGGAAGCCATCCCCGATTTCAACCAGGCGATCTCCATCGACAGGTTCATGGCCTCCGCCTATTTCCATCGGGGTATTGCCAAAAGCAAGGCAGGCGATCCCGAAGGCAATCTCGACGACTTCATCCAGGCGGCACGGCTCGGAGACTCCGACGCGGAGCACTGGCTCGACCGCAACGATCCAGAATGGCGCCAGGCACGGAGATAGTCCGGCTCCATACAAAGAGAAAGGCAGGGTTGCACCCTGCCTTTCTCTTTGTATGTGGAACTCCCGACGATGATGCCTGGCGAGTTCAGATCGCGCTTCCGCCGCGTTCGTTGGTCCTGATCCGGATGCACTCGTCCATCGAAGTGATGAAAATCTTCCCGTCGCCGATCTCACCCAACCCATGTTTTGCAGAGCTGATGATGGTATCCACCGTGATGTCGACGAACTCGTTGTTCACGGCGATATCAATGCGGACTTTCGGGATCAGGTTAGGAGCGATCTTCTGGCCTCGATAGAACTCGATATCCTCCTGACGGCCATGTCCGGTCACCCTGCTGACGGTAATCCTGGTAATATCGGCCTG
>CAIYTH010000042.1 GCA_903929135.1 uncultured Chlorobiales bacterium | reverse complement strand
GACAGCAAGAAGGTTGTGGAAATCTGCACGAAGTTTGCGCAGAAAGGCATGATCAACCTCTTCCTGACCATTTTCTTCAGCACGCTCGCTTTCGCATGCCTCGAATCCTACTTCTTTATCGGCTACCTGATCTCCATCGCATTGTTCGGCCTCTACCAGGCCATCTACATGGCCAATGCCGGCGGCGCATGGGACAATGCCAAGAAAGTGGTCGAGACGGAACTTCATGCAAAAGGCACCGAGCTGCACGATGCCAGCGTGGTCGGCGATACGGTCGGCGATCCGTTCAAGGATACCTCATCGGTTGCCCTGAACCCGATCATCAAGTTCACTACGCTGTTCGGTCTGCTTGCCATCGAGCTGGCAATCAAACTGCCGACGCAGATCTCGCTTTCACTGTCGGCTGTTTTCTTCCTGCTCTCGCTGGTCTTCGTGCATCGCTCCTTCTTCTCCATGAGGATCGCGGTGGACAAGCACTGACCTTGGTTTTGTGCATTTGACGACATCCTGTCGAAAGGGGGCCGCTTTTGCGGCCCCCTTTTTTTTCGGCCAGGATCATCATACCCAGGTCAGGGTCAATCGCTGATGCTCATTTTCAGCAGCAGGGGGAGGTGGTCGGAGTAGCCGCCCCGGTATCTCCCTTTTTCGTACGTGGAGTAGAGCTTTTTTCCGGATTCCGCCATCATGTGGGGAAAGAGGAAGGGGCCGAAGGCATTCTCTTCAAGATGCAGGCCCCGATGTTCGAGGAGGGGGGCGGAGACGAGCATCTGGTCGATCCGTTCCCAGTGTCCCCTGTAGGCGTAGCTGCCTCCATGCGGTACGTCGTTCCAGCAGTTGTAAAGCAGGCGGGTTCCGTTTTCCCTTACCGATCTCCGGTCCGGGGAGGAGCCGAGCACCGTCTGAACCGAACGGCTGTCGGGCTGGTCGTTGAAGTCCCCCATGACGATAACCGCCGCTTTCGGATTGCGGCTTCTCAGGCTGTCGAGGATGTGACGCGCCACCTTCGCAGCGGCGACTCTGCCGGGTTCGCTCCATGCGGCGTCGAATGACCTGGATGGCCAGTGGTTGAGAAGGAGGCTGAAGGGGTGTCCCGAAACCCTGAAGCCTGCCACGATGATGTCGCGCGTGCTCCTGCCGCCGGGGAGCGTCACCCGATAAGGTTTCGAGCCTGAAAAGGCGACCGTATGGGGATTCCAGGCGAGCCCGATGTCGATGCCCCTCGGGTCGGGGCTTTCATGGTATGCGGTCTGATAGGTTCCGACTCCAGCAGCCTCGAGCGTGCCGGTGAAGACCCGGTGGTTTTCGCTTTCGGCAAAGGCGATGATGTCGGGGCAATTGCGGAAACGGTCGTCCGAACTGATGGCCCTGAGGAGTGTGCCGATCCTGACCCGTTTGAGCAGCAGCTTCTTTTCGGTCCAGCGCATGCGTCCCTGCGGGGTGAACTCGTCGTCGTCCGTGTTCGGATCGTCCCGGGCATCGAACAGGTTCTCGACATTCCACCACAGCAATAACAACGGTTTATTCCGTTCATTGCCTGAACACTCTTTCAGTGGAAAAGAGAAAATGAGCAACAGGGCCAGAACCGATGCAAGGGGGGAAGGCATGCAGGTCTCCGGTATGTTTCTTGCTGAATTCCAGATGGTTGTGTACCTAATGAAATATACCTTTAAGACTCGATTTTGTTTGCGGGATGAAGGATCGACGAGATCGGAGGTGAATGGGATGTCACTGCGATTTTTCCCGGGACGGAACAACCCGGGAGGATGAGGCCGGATTCATGCCAAACATAACTATTGAACAGGAGGCCATGCCATGAGCGAAAGTTCCATCAAGAAGGAGTCATTTGAAGTTACAGCACCGAATTCATGGATGCCATGGCTCGTTGCTTCAATAGCTGCACTGGTGATCCTGGGAATTGCAATAGGATTGATGGCCTTGCTGGGATTATTCATGACACCGCAGAACGATTCCGGGGTCAAGTCTCTTGCAGCAGCGCTGGGTCTGATTGGCGCGGTCTTATCTGCCGTACTGACGTTGGTCGGCACCATCATCAAATACTCCATCGACGACCGGAATGAAAGACAGGCGGCTCTTGACGCCAGTCGAAACTACGCGCTGGCCCTGGAAGCGGAGAAGAGAAACCGGATAGAAGCAGCCATTCGTGCCGTTGACCTGCTGGGCGAAAATAACAAGGATACGACGAATAACCAGATGGGAGGTGCGCTGCTCGCTCTCGTAAGCCTGGATGAGCTCGACCTTGCCGTTTCCCTCCTGGCGCAGCTCTGGCCAACGGGTAATTTATCGCCTCACTTTGCCAGGCGTATCCTGGCCGCAGCACTCAAGAGCAGTTCGGAGCAGACTCAAACCGAAGCTGGTATTGTGCTCTATAAAAACGCATCGTCCATTCAGCAGGATGGTTTTCACATCTGGCCGGATGTCACGATGTCATGGCGGATAGACTTGTTCGAAAACTGTCGCCTGGGATTGGTCTGTGCTGCAGCCGAGTGGCTGAAAGCTGAAATACGAATGCATAGACAGGGCCTGCCAAACGCGACAATCATACTGTATGGCGCGCTTGAAGATCCCGTCGATATCATAGTGGACGTCGCCGCGGCATGCTTGCGTCCTTTGGTCAATATGTTACCGGAAGAGACGTGGGTGTACACTCCGGGAGGTCCTCCGCTGGTGACTGTCAGGCAGATATCCGAACGTTTGAACAAGCTGGGAAGCACAGCGTTCACCAACTTCGGAGAGAAATACCAGGCAGACATTACCGATCTCTATGAAGCCATGGCGGCTTCTGTTATTCAAACTGCCGTAAAATGAAGGAGCCAACCCGGTTTCTGGTGCGGCAGGACGGACTTTCGATTTGTTATGCCCCATTGTTGCCGCCGGTCAGCGTGATGTTATGTAAGTGGATAGTATGAAGCCGGTTAAGTACTGACGAATCAAAATCCCGCCACAACAGGCTCACCACCTGCTGCCGCTGCTTCAGGCACGCTTCTTTCAGGAGAGGCGAAGCCGTGTTGCCGGAACAGGCGCAAAGGGGGCGTGCTTCCCTGATTCCGGTCTCCTGCCGGCGAAATCCGCACAAGATCACTCTACGTTGAATCAACCGCAAACGGGTTCATCGCACGGCCGGATCGCCTTTTCGAGCCGGACCCGGCAATAAGGCGGAGCAGGGGAGATGATCAGTGAAAGAACGTTTTATCACCTGCGCGACTTTCATCTATGACACTCCTGATTCACCTGCTCCTTCAGGACAAAGGTTCCTGGCGCAAAACCGACAAAACACAATCCACATGAAACGTTACCTGATGGTTATTCTGGCTGCACTGTCGGTGTCCGCCCCGACGACAGGGGCTTGCCTTGCTGCTGTGCCGAAGGCGCCGGCGAAGGATCAGGTCGTGCAATGGAAACCGGATACTGCGATCGGAGATGCTGAAGGACAATACAAAGTCGCGATGATCTATTACTCTGGCCATGGAGCAAAACAGGACTATGCCGAATCGATGAGGTGGCTCAGACGCTCCGCTGCGCAAGGTAATGACAAGGCCCTGAACCTGATCGGGTATCTCTACCAGCAGGGGTTGGGGGTAACCCGGGACTATGCCGAGGCGATGAAATGGTACCGGCTGTCTGCCGCAAAAGGCAATGACAACGCGCAGAACCTGATCGGGTATCTGTACCAGCACGGGTGGGGGGTGACGAGGGATTATGCCGAGGCGATGAGATGGTACCGGCTCTCCATTGCGAAAGACAATGGTGCCGCAGAAGACAACATCGGGGTTATCTACGAGCATGGTCAGGGGGTACCCATAAATTATGTCGAGGCGATGAAGTGGTACAGGTTGGCCGCTGCGAAAGGCAATGATCATGAGGCTGAACTCAACATAGGGAGTCTTTACCAACGCGGGCTGGGTGTAACCCGGGACTATGCCGAGGCGATGAAATGGTACCGGCTGTCTGCTGCAAAAGGCAATGAGGAAGCAAAGGAGAACATCCGGTTCCTGAAAGAGCAAGGCCTCGGGGGGGGCCTGCAGCACGCTCAGATCTGAACGGGCAACTGGCCGGAACGGTCTTGCGCAGGCGCTTCCACCCGAGCGTATGCCGAAATTATTTCTTTAGGTTTAACGATATGATATGTAACTTTATCCGGAGTTTTTTATTCACCTTTACTGGACATCCGGCACTCTAGAAGTATGACAAAAAAGTTCGATGTTAAGGAGAAAGCCAGGGACATTCTTGAGGAAACCCTTGACATGGAGGCCGTGGTGCTCCTTGGGAAAATTTCCGAAGAGATGCAGCTTATCTTCACCAACAACCCCACGCCGACTTTTGCCGATGCCGTCCGTATCGTGACCGATTATTTTGTGTCCGACGGCAGGCCTGCCGGATTCATTGACGACTGGCTCCGCACAGCCCAGGATCACAGCAGGTCCAGGGGGCTTGATGAAACCGACCAGCCGAAGGCCATGCTTTCTGATCTCGGCGTTTTCAGGTTCATGTGGTTCCTGAAGGTGAAAGGGCTCACCGAAGAGCAGATCGACATCGTACTGACCGGAGCCGTTCAGCAGGCTACCGATCATCATCAGGAGTGACGGCCGCGCCAGTCCGGATACCTCAGCATCGAACGGACTTCGCAGGGTCGGACCCGGAATCCGCAAGGGCCAGTGCTCGGCAGCATCGGGGCCCTGTTTCGTTTCCGGTTCGCACTTACAGTAAAGGAGTGTATACACCGCATTTGAGATTTTCTTCCGGCCGGGTCCGGACAAACACCATAAAAGAGTTGGAGAAGTAAGACAATGAAAAAGACAATACTGCTGCATGAGGGCAAGGCCAAGAAGGTATGGCAGACTGAAGATCCCGACCAGATCATACAGGAGTTCAAGGACGACGCGACGGCGTTCAATAACAAGAAGCGAGGCTCGATAGCAGACAAGGGCATGACGAACAACGCCATTTCTTGCCGCCTGTTCACCATGCTCGGTGAGAACGGAATTCCGACCCACCTCTTAAGCCAGCTCAACGACCGCGACATGCTCTGCAAGAGCCTCGATATCATCAAGGTCGAAGTGGTCACCAGGAATATCGCCGCCGGTTCGCTGGTCAGGCGTTACGGTTTCGCTGAAGGCACCGTACTTGCAAAGCCGATCATCGAACTCTACCTGAAGAATGACGATCTCGACGACCCGCTCATGAACGAGGATCACGCAGTCGCTCTTGGAATCGCAACCTACGACGAGATTGCCGTCCTCAAGGAGCTTGCCGCGCAGATCAATTCACTGCTCAGGCCCTGGTTTGCGGAAAGGAAGCTCCGCCTGGTCGACTTCAAGCTCGAATTCGGACGCCATAAGGGCCAGATCCTGCTTGGAGACGAGATCAGCCCGGACACCTGCCGATTCTGGGACGCCGAGACCGGCGAAAAGCTCGACAAGGACCGTTTCCGTCTTGATCTCGGTGGCGTCGAGGACGCCTATTCCGAGGTGAAGAAGCGTGTCCTGGGGCTCTGAACGGATCAGGGAGCGTATGAAGTCACCTCGAAAAACTGTCATGAGCGTCCCGATGGATCGGGAAAGGCGGACGGATCGCGGAAACCGGAGTGTACACGAAGTACATGAGGATTCCGGGCGCCGCCTGACGCAAAGATCATGTCTGGTAAAAGGTTATTGAGGTGACTATGATCGATGCTGTCATTGCCTGGCTGAAACACGCCGATCCGGCGCTGGTCTACCTTGTGCTTTTTCTGTCATCCTACCTGGAAAACATCGTCCCCCCGATCCCGGGGGATGTCCCGGTGGCCTTTGCCGGCTACATGATCGCCTTCAGCCAGATCTCATTTTTCTGGGCACTCTTCTGGACTTCCCTCGGATCGACGGCCGGGTTCATGACGGTCTTCCTGCTCAGCCGCTCCCTTGGCCTGAAGCTCTATTCCGGCGGTGACTCCGAGGTGCGCCACCGTTTCGCAAAGAGTATACACAAGCTGTTTCCACCCTCCGAAATGGAGGCTGTCCGTCAGAAGTTCTCGAAGCACGGTTATGCGGCCGTGCTCGCCAACCGCTTCTTTTTCGGGTCGAGGGCGGTCATCTCGATCGTTTCCGGCCTTCTTCACCTGAAAGTGCCCCAGGTGCTGCTTGCCTCCCTGATCAGCGCTATCCTTTGGAACACCCTGCTCCTTTACGGCGGGTTCGTGCTCGGACAGAACTGGCAGGGCATCGGCCGATACCTCGCGATCTACAGCATCCCGGTCACGGTCGTCTTCCTCGGCTTCCTGCTCTGGTCGGTAGTCAGGTACATCGCGAAAAGAAAAAAAGAAGGGCAGGAGTGACCGCTTGGTATTTAAGGCATGCCCTTGTAACTTAGGGGCAGTTCGCGTTGCCTGATCCTCAACGGCTGGTGAACATGCCCTTGACCTGTTTTATTTCATCACCCAACTCTCAAGAGATCCGCCGATATCACCATGGCAAAACATCTGAAGCCCTACCCGCAGGAGAAGAAAGGGGAGCATCTCAAGCTCTCGACCATCGAGGAACTCAAGGACATGGCCCGACAGGTCCGCAGGGACGTCGTCCGTATGCTCGTGAAGTCAAATTCGGGCCATACCGGGGGTTCGCTCGGCATGGCGGACATCTTCACAGCCCTCTATTTCAGGGTATTGCAGCATCATCCGCATCAGTTCCACGAGGATCGCGACCACGACATGCTGTTCCTTTCCAACGGACATATCGCGCCGGTCTGGTACAGCGTGCTTGCGCGTTCCGGCTACTTCTCGCTCGACGAGCTCAACTATCTGCGCCAGATCGATTCCTACCTGCAGGGCCATCCTACCTGCGAGTCAGGCCTGCCCGGCATCAGGATCGCATCCGGATCACTCGGGCAGGGTCTTTCAGCAGCCGTAGGCGCGGCCCTCGGCATGCGCTTGGATGGCAAGAAGAGCGACGTTTTCTGCCTCATGGGCGACGGCGAGTGCCAGGAAGGCCAGATCTGGGAGGCTGCCATGAGCGCCGCCCATTTCGGACTCGGCAACCTGATCGGCATCGTCGACTGCAACAACCTGCAGATCGACGGCGAAATCTCCGATGTCATGGGTGTCGAACCGTTCGGCGACAAATGGCGGGCGTTCGGCTGGGAGGTGCTGACCTGCGACGGCAATGACATCGAACACTTCATCGATACCCTCGAGGCGCTCAGGAAAGACAAGTCACGCACCAGGCCTGCCGTCGTGCTCGCGACGACCATCATGGGCAAGGGCGTTCCGTTCTTCGAAGGCACGATGCCCGACAAATCGAACTGGCACGGAAAACCGCCGTCCAAAGATGACGGCGAGAAGGCTCTCGCCATCATCGGAGAGACCCTTTACGGCGACTTCTAGGCATCGGGCTCAATCTTGCAGGTCCAGGCAGGAAAATACCGAGGCAGGAAGATCAGGCACCTGCCAACGCGCGACATAAGGCCCTGCAGCAGCAGGGTGAAGAAATCCCTGTTCGACACGATCGGCGCACGGATGGATTTCGAGGATATCGATGTTCTTGACCTGTTTGCAGGTTTCGGCAATCTCGGGTTCGAAGCCCTGAGCCGGGGTGCACGCAACGCCTGTTTCGTCGAACAGAACCGGCAGGCAATCGAGACCATGCGGACGACTGCGGGCGACCTCGGCGTTGCGGCAGAGTCGAGATTCGTCCCTGCCGATGTCACGGCATTCCTCAGGCGCGAGGAGCGAGTGTACGACCTGGTGTTCTGCGATCCTCCCTACCGCTGGGAAAATTACGTCTCCCTCGTGCAAGCCATCGTTTCCGGGCCACTGCTTGCCGAGGAGGGCCTGCTCCTGATGGAGCACCATTCGAGCCATGACTTTTCGACGTTGCCAGGCTATCTGTTCCATAAGGATTACGGGACGACAAGAGTCTCTTTTTTCACCCGAGACCTATCACCATGACCAACAAAGCGATCTATCCCGGCACCTTCGACCCGTTCACCAACGGGCACCTCGATGTGCTCGAGAGGGCATTGAACATCTTCGACCGGGTGGATGTCGTCATGGCCGAGAACAGCCAGAAAAGCACCCTTTTTTCGGTCGAAGAGCGATTCATGATGATCCAGGAAGTGGTGAAGGATTTGCCGAACGTGAGCGTGGACATCCTGCATCGGGGCCTGCTGGCCGACTACGCCCGGCAGGCCGGCGCGAAGGCCATCGTCAGGGGCGTGCGGCAGGTCAAGGATTTCGAATACGAATTCCAGATATCGCTCCTGAACCGGCATCTCTATCCCGAGGTGACTACGGTATTCCTGATGCCTAACGTCAAGTATACCTATGTGGCCTCGTCGATCATCCGCGAGGTCGCCATGCTCGGCGGGGACGTCAGCAAGTTCGTTCATCCCCACGTGCTCGATATGTTCGCCAGAAAGCGCGAGGAAGCAGATGCGAAATCATGATTTCAACAAAACAAACCCTCTAATCAACAACAGAGAACGATGAGTGCAGCAAGTCCTGAAAAATATCTGAGCAAGCGGGTCCTCAGCATGCAGGAGTCCCAGACGATGAGGATCACCGGCCTGGCCAAGAAGATGCAGGCCGAAGGGAAGGATATCGTCAGCCTTTCGGCAGGCGAACCGGATTTTCCCACTCCCGACAACGTCTGCCAGGCCGGAATCGACGCCATCAAGGCCGGATTTACCCGCTATACGGCAAACGCAGGCATCCCGGAACTGAAGAAAGCGATCGTGCAGAAGCTTTTCCGCGACAACGGGCTCGAGTTCCGCGAGGATGAGATCATCGTCAGCAACGGTGGCAAGCAGACGCTCGCCAACACGTTTCTCGCACTCTGCGAAGAGGGCGACGAAGTGATCGTGCCCGCCCCTTACTGGGTCAGCTTTCCCGAGATGGTCCGCCTTGCGGGCGGCACTCCGGTCATCGTCGACACTACGCTCGAATCCGGTTACAAGCTCACCCCGGCGCAGCTCGAGGCGGCCATCACCCCGAAGACCAAGTTGCTGGTGCTCAATTCGCCCTCGAATCCTACCGGCGCAGTCTACAGCGAGGCCGAAGTGCGTTCGCTCATGAAGGTGGTCGAGGGGAAAGAGATTTTCGTGGTCTCCGACGAAATGTACGACATGATCGTCTACGGCGGCGTCCGCCCCTTCTCTCCGGCGAGGATTGACGTGATGAAACCCTGGGTGATTGTCAGCAATGGGACCTCCAAGAGCTATTCGATGACCGGTTGGCGGATCGGCTACCTGGCCGCACCGAAATGGATCATCGACGCCTGCGACAAGATCCAGTCGCAGACCACCTCCAACGCGAACTCCATCGCCCAGAAGGCTGCTGTGGCCGCACTGAACGGCGACCAGTCGATCGTCGAGGAGCGCCGCGCCGAATTCGAGAAGCGCCGCGACTTCATGTTCAGGGAGCTGAACAGCATTCCGGGCATCCAGACCGCATTGCCTGAAGGCGCTTTCTACATTTTTCCGTCGATCAAAGGACTGCTTGGCAAGAGCTTCGGAGGCAAGGTCATGAACGATTCGGCCGACATCGCCGAATACCTGCTCAAGGAGCATCATGTGGCGACTGTTCCGGGCGACGCCTTCGGCGCACCGGAGAACCTTCGCCTCTCCTATGCGGCTTCGATCGAGGAGCTTCAGGAGGCGGTCAACCGCATCCGCAAGGCTTTCCAGTAATCTGCGCCCATGCTGAAGGTTCGCCGAAGCAGGGCTTACACACGATGGTTCGGCTGGTACTCCCGCCGGCAGTTCAGACGGCATTTCCACTCCCTGAGAGTGCACATGCCGGCCGGGCTGCCGGAAATGGAGCTGCAAACCCCGGTTATTTTCTATTGCAACCACGCCTACTGGTGGGACGGCTTCTGGTCCCAGCTCTGCACGGAGCTCTATTTCAGGCAGAACCTCTTTATCATCATCGAGCAGCCTCAGCTCGAAAAGCATCGTTTCTTCACCAGGGTCGGCGCGTTCTCCATAGACCGCACCAATGCCCGAAGCGCTCTGCGTACGCTCGACTATGCGGCCTCCTGTCTCCTGGAGCCCTCGAACCGACAGAATGCGCTCTGGATCTTTCCCCAGGGACTGATCGAACATGTCGACAAACGACCACTCGTGTTTTTTCGGGGAACGGCCGGCATTGCCGATCGCGTTCTCAAAAGCAGCGGGAAGCTTTACCTTGTTTCAGTTGTCAGCCGTATTGAATATCTTGAGGACCAGAAGCCGGAGCTTTTTCTCTCGTTCCGGCCGGCGCAACTGATGACCGGGGAGAGCTGGAAAGGGCTTGATGACCTCACGGGGTTCATGCAGGGGTCGGCGGAATCGCATCTCGACGAAGTGAAGCTGCTGGTGCAGGAGCGGCAGCTGGACGGTTTTGAGACGGTCGTCAAAGGGGCCGATTCGATCAACCGGCGAGTCGAGAAGCTTCGGAGCTTTTTTCAGCCGCCAGGGGCTTCAAAGGAGCAATGAAAGTCCGTTGCAAAGAAAATGCAACGGATTATTTCTGAAGAGTATAACGGCATTCCTCGCGATTGGTCCGAGTGCTGTCCGGCGCTTGAACTGCTATCGTCCAGGGGTGTTTAAAGGAATATGAATCTATGAGCACGGTCATATGCAGCTGCCTGCTGGGCGATAATGCGAAGGTGAGGCTGAAACTTTCGAAGATTCTGCACGAACAGGTTTCCGACCTTTACGGTGAGGATCCGGAAGAAACCGGCGTTCCGGTCTGTGAAGTGGAGATGAAAGGATGCCGTCGTGAGTTTTTTTCCAATCCGACCGGTGAACAGCTGGTTATCGGCCAGCCGGTCATCCTGGAAGCCGACGGCGGTTACGATTTTGGAATAGTCTATTCGGTCGGGCGCATCGCCCGGAAGAAGCTGAGCCTCAAGGGGGCTGCCGAAGCACTGCCGGCCATTCTCAGGTGCGCTGACGAAAACGACGTCAGCTCATTTACCGAGATCAGGGGCCGGGAACCTGAAATCAGGGATGCCTGCCATAAGAGGATCGAACGGCACCACCTCGACATGAAACTGGTCGACATCGACCTTCGACTCGACCAGCAGAAGCTGTCCGTTTACTACACGGCGACGCATCGGGTGGACTTCCGTGGTCTCGTACGAGATCTGGCCGGAGAGTTCAAGGCTCGCATCCAGATGGTGCAGATCACCACCCGGGAGGAGGCTCGTCGGGCAAACACCCAGGGCCCCTGTGGCTGCGTGCTCTGCTGTTCCAGCTGGATGCAGAAGATCCATGCCAATCCGTTTGCCGAAAAGCCGCAGACCCAGGAGGGGCAGGGGGGGGACAACCACTCTTTCAATACGATCGGGCTTTGCAACCGTCCCAAGTGCTGCCTCGGGTTCTCGAAAGGAGCACAGAAAGGACATGTCTGCCGGAACGGCGGATGGCCTTCCGTAGGTGCCACGTTCGAGACAAAGGATGGCGAAGCTGTAGTCGAAGGGGTCGATCCCCAGAAAAAGAGCATCTGGATCCGTTATGCGAACGGCGGCCAGAAACGCCGCATTTCCCTTGACCAGTACCTTTCGATCGCGAACAGATCGAACGGCGGCGCTTCACGGAAAAGCGACTCCTGATGCAGTGAGCCCGTAACGCTTCAGTTCACCTTACAACAGATTTGCCCGAGTAAATGCCGAATACCTTCAAGAGAACCCTCGTCACCACAGCCCTTCCCTACGCCAACGGCCCGGTACACCTCGGCCACCTCGCCGGGGTCTACCTCCCGGCAGACATCTACGTCAGATTCAAGAGGCTGTGCGGCCACGAGGTCATCCATATCGGCGGTTCCGACGAGCACGGTGTCCCCATCACCATCACGGCCGACCGCGAAGGAATCACTCCGCAGGATGTCGTCGACCGTTACCACGCGATGAATGCCGACGCGTTCAGCCGCTGTGGCATTTCGTTCGATTATTACGGCCGGACCAGCTCTGTCCGGCATCACGAAACCGCACGAGAATTTTTCCTCGACATCGAACGAAAAGGCATTTTCGTCAGGAAAACCGAAAAGCTCTTCTTCGACGCCAAGGCGGGCCGTTTTCTTTCCGACCGTTATGTGACCGGCACCTGCCCCGTCTGCGGCAGCCCGGACGCGAACGGCGACCAGTGCGAACAGTGCGGCACCCACTTGAGTCCGCTCGAGCTGATCGAACCGAAGAGCAAGCTCTCCGACGCTAAACCGGAGTTGCGTGACACCCTGCACTGGTACTTCCCGCTCGGCAGGTTCCAGAAGCAGCTTGAATCGTATGTGGAGTCCCACCGTGAGACATGGCGCCAGAACGTGGTCAACTACTCCCGGACCTGGCTCAACCAGGGGCTTGCCGACCGTGCCATCACGCGTGACCTCTCCTGGGGCATCCCGCTTCCTCTCGACGAGGCGGAGGCGAGAGGCAAGGTGCTGTACGTATGGTTCGACGCCGTGCTCGGCTACATCTCCTTTACGAAAGAGTGGGCCGAACTCCAGGGTGATCCGGAACGCTGGAAGCGCTACTGGCAGGATCCCGATACCCGCATCGTGAATTTCATCGGCAAGGACAACGTGGTGTTCCACACCCTGATGTTCCCTGCGATCCTCATGGCCTGGAACGAAGGCCGGTCTGAAGGGCGCTATGAGCTCGCCGACAACGTGCCGGCGTCGGAGTTCATGAACTTCGAGGGTCGAAAGTTCTCCAAGTCCCGCAACTATGCGATCTACCTCGGCGAGTTCCTCGACCGCTTTCCGGCCGACACGCTTCGCTACAGTATCGCCATGAACTATCCGGAGAACAAGGACACCGATTTCAGCTGGACCGATTTCCAGAACCGCACCAACGGCGAGCTCGCCGATACGCTCGGCAACTTCATCAAGCGATCGGTGGATTTCACCAATTCCCGGTTCGACGGCGAAGTGCCCTCCGACATTTCGGCTGAGGAGTGGAACCTCCTCGGTATTGACTGGCAGGAGAGCCTGGGCAGGCTTGCTGAAGCTTACGATGGTTTCCATTTCCGCGAGGCCGCAACGCAGACGATGGAGATCGCCCGTTTCGCGAACCGCTTCCTGACCGAAGCAGAACCGTGGAAAGTCATCAAGGTCGACCGAGAGGCTGCAGCCCGTACCATGGCCATATCTCTGAACCTTTGCCACGCGTTGTCACTGCTATTCTATCCGGTCATTCCCGAGACCTGCGACCGTATACGTGCCATGCTCGGCTTTGATGATGCGATCGGCAGTCTCTCATCTCCAGGCGTTCCTGTCTGGGAGGCTGCCGCGCTGCCCGGCCTGTCAAAAGGCCACCGCCTGAAAGGGAGCTCCGAAATCCTGTTTTCGAAGATCGAACAAGCCGATCTCGAGCCCGAGCTCGAGAAGATCGCCCGCCTGCTGGCCGAAGCCGAAAAGCGCGAAGCGGGGGCACAGCAGCAGAAGATGACTTTCAGGCCCGAGATAACCTTCGACGACTTCCAGAAGGTCGACCTCCGCGTCGCCAGGGTGCTTGAATGCGAACCGGTGAAGAAGGCGAGCAAACTCCTGAAGATGAAGCTTCAGGTCGGCTCCGAGGAGCGGCAGGTGCTGTCAGGCATCGCCCAGTACTACAAACCTGATGAGATGGTCGGCAAGCATGTCCTGCTGGTTGCCAACCTGGCTGAACGGACCATCAGGGGCGAACTTTCACAAGGCATGATCCTTGCCGTTGAAGGAAAGGATGGACGGCTTTTCGTCGTCGAACCGCAGGGAACTGAAATAATCGGGAACTCGGTGCAATAGTTGTTTGTTGTTTATAGAAATAGTCCTACATTGTGGGACTAAACATCGTGGGGTGGAGCAATTGGTAGCTCGTCGGGCTCATAACCCGAAGGTTGCAGGTTCAAGTCCTGTCCCCACCACAAGTAAAGCCGCCCATCAACAGGCGGCTTTTTTT
>CAIYTH010000041.1 GCA_903929135.1 uncultured Chlorobiales bacterium | reverse complement strand
GGACGTAAAGCCTTAAACTTGCAAACCATGGGTTAGGAAAGGAGTTTTTCCGCGGCCAAGCACCCCATAAGCCCGCCTGGCACCAGCAGTACGGGAGCCGCCTGACAGGAATATCGACGCATCCAGTTTCTGATCCGGTCCACATACAGGGTTATCTTCCTTCAACGCTCAGCCTGTCCGGATATGGATTTCTTCTCCACGCTCTATTACCGCACGAAAAAGGTCTGGAAATCGACCAGGATGTATCTGGCGATTGCCGGTCCCGGCCTCGTCGTGATGATTGCGGACAACGATGCGGGAGGAATAACCACCTATGCGGCCACCGGCGCCCAGTACGGCTACAACCTCATCTGGTTCCTGCTGCTCCTCATCCCGATCGCCTACTACGTCCAGGAGATGACCGTAAGGCTCGGAGCCGTGACGAAGCGCGGACACGCCGAGGCGATTTTCGAAAGTTTCGGCGCATTCTGGGGCTGGTTCTCGCTCATCGATCTCATGATCGTCGACTGGCTGACGCTGGTCACCGAGTTCGTCGGCATGACCTCGGCCATGAAGATCTTCGGAGTGCCTGCCTGGCTGACCGTGGCCGGCGTCATCGGACTCATGGGCATCATCGTGCTGAACGGACGCTACTGGACCTGGGAGAAAATCGCCCTCGGATTCTGCCTGCTCAACCTCGTCTACGTACCGGCTGCCTTCATGGTCAACCCTTCGATCACCGAAATCGTCGGCAAGGGGCTGATCCCCAACCTTCCCGGGGGGCTGACCAACGAGCTCTTCTTCCTCCTGATGGCGAACATCGGCACCACGATCGCTCCATGGATGCTGTTCTTCCAGCAAAGCTCGGTGGTCGACAAGGGGTTGCAGGAGAAAGACATCAAGATGGGCAAGGCGGACACGCTCTTCGGCGCCATCATTACGGTGGCCGTCGCCATCTTCATCGTGGTGGTCACAGGCACCCTCCTGAAAGGGGTGCCGATCGACGATGCCGCCACGGCGGCAAAGATGCTGATGAAGATGAACCACTACACCGGGGCACTCCTGGCCATAGGGCTTTTCGACGCCGGCCTGCTCGGCGCGATCTGCATCTCGCTTGCAAGCTCGTGGGCGTTCGGTGAGATCTTCGGCTGGGCCCACTCGCTCAACACCAACGTCAAGCAGGCTCCCTGGTTCTATGCGAGCTATTTCCTGACCCTGATCACCGCAGGCCTCGTGCCGCTGATTCCCGGAGCTCCCCTGGTCCTGATAACCCTGTTCGTGCAGGTGGTTGCCGTCACACTTCTTCCAGCGGCGCTCGTCTTCCTGATCCTGCTGCTGAACGACAAGAAAACGATGGGCGAGTATACCAATACGCGTCTCCAGAACCTGATCACCGGCGGTATCGTGGTCGGCATCATCATCCTGTCGACGATGTACGGAGTCACCGCCCTTTTCCCGAACCTGCTCAAGTAATCTGCGAGGAGCAAGAACATGAAGGTCATCAGGCAGTTTATCGACAAAATCCGCGAAATCAACGCCCGCTACGAGAAGCCCAAGGTCGAGATGTCGCCGCTCATCAAGTTTTCACTCACCGGCCTGAGGATCTACCTGCTGGTGCTGGTCGTGCTGCTTCTTTACAAATTCATCACGGTCCTCCAGGCAGGCAAATAAGAAACCGGATACAGGAGAGAGTCATGGTTGCCATACTCGAACAGGAATTCTATCTCAGCGAACTCATCGGCCGTCGTGTTTACCTGACCTCGACCAGGATCGGCAAGCTCAAGGACCTGGTCATCCAGGAACACACCGGGAAGGTCCCGGAGGTGACGCACCTGGTCGTTCATCGCCCTTACGGAGAGCCCCCCCTGCTGTTGCCGTGGGAGAGAATCTCCCTGATTTCGAACACCGAAATCGTTTCTGACATCGCCGACGCCGAGGAGTACAAGCTCGATCCCGAGGCGAGCTATATCTTCCTGAAGGACTACATCCTCGACAAGAAGATCCTCGACATGGAGGACCATGAGGTGGAGGTGGTCTACGATGTCAAGCTGATCTACCAGAACGACCGCCTGTACGCCAGCGAGGTTGATTTCAACCGGTTCCGCATCCTGCGCAGGATGGGCATGACCAAGCTCGCCGATTTCCTGGCCCGCTATACCGAAGACTCGTCGATCTCATGGGTGTACGTCCAGTCCCTGCCGGAAACCATCGACAGCTTCAAGGGTAACGTCAAGCTCAACATTCTCAAGGAGAACATCAGCGATATCCACCCGGTCGACCTCGCGGACATCCTGGAGGAGCTCGACAGGAACCAGCGGATGGCCGTCTTCAACGCGCTCGACCCGGAACTGGCTTCCGACACGCTCGAAGAGGTGGAGCCGAGGATTCAGCGTGAGCTGATCGGATCGATGCAGAAGGACAAGGCTGCAGAACTGCTCAACGAGATGAGCCCTGCCAAGGCGGCGGACATCCTCTCGGCGCTGCCATCTTCCGACGCCGACGAACTCATCGAGCTGGTGGACCAGGAGAGCAAGGCGAAGGTCCAGCAGATCATCGAACAGGACGACGAGAACATCATGCTCTACGTGACGCAGAGCATCATCAGGCGGCCGTCCGGCACGAGGGTCAAGGAGATCATCAACCACTACCATGACATCGCGGCCAACATGGACGTCATCATGTATGTGTACGTGGTGGACGACGCCGGCATCCTGCAGGGAGTCGTCGACCTGCGTGACCTGCTCAACGCCGAACCAGAGCAGCAGCTTTTCGACATCATGACCGACAACCTGATCACCCTCGGTCCTGACGACACGCTCCATGACGCCGTCGAGTTCTTCTCGAGGTATTCGTTCAGGGCGATTCCTGTCACCGAGGAAAACGAACAGTTGCTGGGCGTCGTCTCTTTCCACCATATCAAGGGCATCAAGCCTCGGCTCGACTGAGCCGCCATGAGGCGGGAGCGTTTGCCCTTCTGCCTCGAGAGCCCCCTGAACACTTGCTCCTATCCGATTCGATGACCCTTCGGTGTCCTGCCAGCGGTAGCCGATGGTAATATCGCGGCTTTGTTATATTGAGGTTATCGAGCATCAGCCTGAAACAAGGATCAGTTTTTTATCCCGTCTCCATGAGCCCATCCAACGATACTGCCCGGCAGTTCGCAAGCATCGTCAAAAGACCGGTTTCATTTCTCCAGGAAACCCTCGCGTCATCCGCTCCCTACATCGCCGTACACGAAGCGCTTTCCGCAGGAACCAACGGAGACCGGCGCGACAGGATCGCCGTATCTGGTCTCCGGGGTTCGCTCGCCGCCGTTCTCGCAGCGCAGCTTTTCCATGACTTCTCTTCACCGGTGGTCCTTTTCTGCGGCCCGGAATACATCGAGCTCTACGACAACGACCTCCCGGTGCTCATACCGGCGAAAGCGGTCTGCAGCACCGATGACGGGCTCTCCCCGACGCTCGGCAAGCTGGCTCAGGGCTCGGCGGTGATGGTCATCGCGAGCTTCGACGACATCGAAACCCCGGTCTGCAGCCTCGATGAGTCCGCCGGCCGGATGTTTCCGGTCCGGAGCGGCGCTGAGACCGGTTACGATGCCCTCATGACCTTTCTCTCATTGAACGGGTTCCAGAAACGGGAATTCGTGGAGGACGAAGGCGAATTTTCAGTCCGAGGCTCGATCGTGGATGTGTTCGGCTACGGTGCAACCGAGCCGCTTCGCATCGAGTTCTTCGGGGATACGGTCAGCTCGCTCCGCGGCTTCGACGTCGACAGCCAGCTCTCTTCGGGTTCCCTGGATGCTGCCGAACTGTTCGGCAGCTTCACGACGGCAAAGGGAGAAGGCGCCGCTCAGTCGGCCGGCATCCTCGATTTCCTCCCTCCATCGACGATCGTTATCGTCGACGACGCCACCGTCCTCGCCGGCGAAGATTGCCGGGAGAAGCTGGAAGCTGCCCTGCCTGGCTTCAGGCATATCGTTGTGCACCGCATCGAAAAGCGGGGCATCGACTTCACGGCAGGCGCCCAGGACAGGCTGCAGGGCAATTTCAGGCTGCTGGCAGAACGCCTGCTGCTCGATGCCGGAAGCGACCTGACGACGGTGTTCGCCTGCAGTTCGCGACGCGAGATCGAGGAGCTGAGCGAGTTCCTGAACGAAGAACTCCATGCGGGAAATGCGTCAGCCCAGACCGAGGTGGGCTGGCTTCCGGCGAACCTGCACACCGGGTTCAGGTTCGGAGGGCTCGACCTCTACACCGAATCCGATATCTTCGGCAAGTTCCATACGCACCGGGCGCACCGACGGCGCAAAGTCAAGGGCATCTCGCTCAAGGACCTGCAGCGCCTGAAGGTCGGCGACTACGTGGTACACGAGGACTACGGAATCGGCGTCTTCAAATCGCTCGAGACGATCCAGGTCGGCAATTCTGAGCAGGAGTGCGTGCTCGTCGAATACGAAGACGGCGACCAGCTCTATGTGAACGTGCAGAACATCAACCTGCTCTCGAAATACACCGCTTCGGAAGGTTCGCTGCCCCACCTTTCGAAGCTCGGCAGCGCGAAATGGTCGGCGAAGAAGGAGAAGGTCCGCAAGAAGCTCCGCGACATCGCTGCGAAGCTGATCCGCATCTATGCAGAGCGCAAGATGACCCCGGGCTTCGCGTTCACCCCCGATTCGATTTTCCAGCGCGAGTTCGAGGCGTCGTTCATGTTCGAGGAGACCCCCGACCAGTTCAAGGCGATCGAGGAGGTCAAGAAGGATATGCAGTCCCCATCTCCGATGGACCGTCTCATCTGCGGCGACGCCGGGTTCGGAAAGACCGAGATCGCCATGCGCGCCGCCTTCAAGGCGATCGAGTCGAAAAAACAGGTAGCCATCCTCACCCCGACGACCATCCTGGCGCACCAGCACGGTGAGTCTTTCGCGAAAAGGTTCGAGAACTTCCCCGTGAACATCGCCGTACTGAGCCGTTTCGTACCGAAAAAACAGCAGCAGGAGATCATCAAGCGGATTGCGGCCGGCGCCGTAGACATCGTGATCGGTACGCACCGGATCGTCTCGAACGACGTTTTGTTCAAGGATCTCGGCCTGCTGGTGATCGACGAGGAGCAGCATTTCGGCGTCGAGGTGAAGGAGAAGCTCCGCCAGAACTTCCCCGGCGTCGACACCCTGACGATGTCGGCCACGCCGATACCGAGGACCATGCAGTTCTCCATGCTGGGCGCACGAGACATCTCCATCGTTTCCACCCCGCCAAAGAACCGCCAGCCGGTCGAAACGGTCATCTCCGAGTTCGACTCGGGACTGGTGCAATCGGCCATCCGAAGCGAGATCCAGCGCGAGGGGCAGGTATCCTTCCTGCACAACCGGATCGCCAGCCTTGAGGAGACCGAGCGGATGCTCAGGGAACTTGTGCCATGGGCACGCATCGCCACGGCGCACGGGCAGATGCCTACCCGAAACCTCGAAAACGTGATGATGGATTTTATGCAGAAGGAGCTCGATGTGCTGATTTCCACCTCGATCATCGGCTCGGGGCTCGACATCTCCAACGCCAACACGATCATCATCAACCGGGCCGATATGTTCGGCCTGTCGGACCTCTACCAGCTCAGGGGAAGGGTCGGAAGAAGCGAACGCAAGGCGTACTGCTACCTTATCACGCCGCCGCTCCACACGCTGAAGCGCGAAGCCGTGCAGCGGCTGGCGGTCATCGAGAGCTTCACGGAACTCGGATCGGGCATCAACGTGGCCCTCAGGGACCTTGACATCAGGGGGGCGGGCAACCTGCTCGGCGCCGAACAGTCCGGGTTCATCCATGAAATAGGTTTCGACCTCTACCAGAAGATGGTCGAAGAGACCGTGGCCGAACTGAAGCTGACCGAATTCAGCCATATCTTCAGCGACAGCGAAAAAGCGGCGCTGAAGCCGTCGAAACCATGCGACCTCATGTTCTTCTTCGACGCACTCATCCCGGACTACTACCTGACGGCCACGCAGGAACGTTTCGCCTGTTACGACAAGATCTCGAAAGCGTCGAATGACGCCGACCTTGACCATCTCGCCGTCGAGCTGGCCGACCGGTTCGGGCCCATACCGCACGAAGTCCGGAACCTGCTGGCGCTTGCCCGCCTCAAGAACCTCGGCTCGTCCATCGGACTTGAAAAAATAGATATCCAGCCCTCCGCCACCACGATCTTCCTTCCCTCCGACGACGACCGCGAGTTCTATGAAAGCCGATTCTTCACTTCCCTGATCGCTTCGCTTCAGACAAACTCCCTGCCGGCATACCGCCCCCAGTTCAAGCATGACAAGAAGATGAAGCTGGTGTTCAACCACCCAGCCGAAACGGACATGGACCCGATTGCCCTCATCGAACGCTACGCCGCCCTTCTCAGGCAGATCGAAGTGGGCAGTGACAATTGAGGTAGAGAAATGGACGGGTTGGACCAAGAAATAATGGACGTAATGGACACAATGGACACTGTAAGAGCCAATGATTCCAGTCCATTACGTCCATTACGTCCATGCCGTCCATGCTGTCCATTTTCTCTTCTGTAATTGTCACTTCTTTTTGCAACTTTTTCCTGAATAGGTATGGTTATGATTGCAATGAGAAATATCTCATTGAACATTAAATCATTACAATCATGAACATCAAGATCAACGACCGGGAGTGCAGTGCAAACACCGGCGATAGACTGCTCGACGTTGCGCGCGCCAACCACGGACACATCGGCTATTTCTGCGGCGGGAACGCCCTTTGCCAGACCTGCTACGTCAAGGTGATCGAGGGACAGGAGCTGCTTTCACCGATGACCAATGCCGAGAAGGCGATGCTTTCAGACGCGCTCATCAGTGAAGGTACGAGGATGGCCTGTCAGACCAACATCGACAAACCAGGCAAGATCACGCTCCTTACCACCGTCGAGGAGGTGAAGCGCATGACCCTCTCCAACCCCGTAGAGATACCTGCCTACATGGCCAAGATGGGACGGGAAGCAGCAGTGAAGTTCACCGATACGATCGCATACCAGTCCAGCCGGGACAGCGATATGTATCAGGTAAGCCTGTGGCAGCTCGTTACCGATGTGCTTAACGGCATCGGCGACGCCATACAGCTGGTGATCGAGGCGGTGCAGTCGGTATTTACGTCCAGTGCCGCGGTATCCGCGCCCGAACCCGTCAAACATGAAAACGGCCACGTATCGGCTGGAACGACACTGAAACTTTCGAGCTGCTGCTCGAACGGCGGCACCGTCAGGGTTTCACCAGAGGTGCTTCAGCTTCATGGAGAAAAAGGGGTTGCCTGTAACTGAGCAGGACGCGTGGACCATATCAGGAAAAGTTCGAAAAAGCCGGAGTTTCCGGCTTTTTCGTTTGGCCTCACCCTTGCGCCACACCCCTCCGCAATTGAGCGCATCGGGTTTTTGTGTATATTAATTCTACACTGTGGCAATCAGTACGAGTTGCCCGAAGTCGTCTTCACCGTTTGCCAATGAAAATTCCACCGTTATGATCATCTACATCAACGACAGGCCTTGCGAAGCCCAGGTCGGTGACAGGCTTCTCTCCACAGCGCAGCACAACAAAGCCCACATCGGCTATATCTGCGGAGGAAACGGACTTTGCCAGAGCTGCTTCGTGTATGTGCGCGAAGGCGCCGAACTCCTTTCGCCCCCCGGCACTGTGGAAAAAGCGTTCATCTCGGACAAGCTGCTCCAGGAGGGCGGGCGTCTCGCCTGCCAGACGGCCATCGTCAAGGAGGGAACCATCAGGGTCCTGACGAGACCTGAAAACCTGAGGCGGATCGTACTTGGACTGAACGTGCCGGGATTCATCACCTATGCCCAGACGATCGGTTACAACGTGGTGAACAAACTTCCTTCAGGTATTGCAAACGCAGTATCCAGGGTCCAGAACGGGACGCTCAGCCCTATAGATTCGCTCGGCAAGATCGCCGGGGGACTCGGCCCTGCATCCCTGCTGGCCATCAACACCTTCACGGAAAACTTCTCGTTCCTGCTGGGACCTATCAACATGGTCGGTGGAACGGCGAAGGGAGTGTTCGATGCCGCTTCCGGAGCAATCTGCTCTGTCACCGGCGGCGTACTGAGCCTGCCCGGCTCGATCTGCGCGGGAAAAAGCGCTCCGAAAGCGACCATAGAGCGGGTCACCATTACGGCGAAGCACTGAATGCTGTCGTGCAACCTGCCGGAAACGACGGCAGGTTGCAATCTTCTTCCATGCATCCCTATTTTCAATCCGGAAGCATCAGCCGGAAAGCTAGTTTGCAGAAATCCAGTTGAACTGAAACCACGATGGGCTACCCTTCCGACTTTGGAACTATTGAATTCGAGCTTGGGGTCAAGACTCTCGAACGCTGGCTGCTCAAGCCTGAAAAGACGATGAACGTCTCCATCGCCATGCCCAGGGAGAGAGCGCAAGACGAACGCCGGGTGGCACTGTCGCCGGCCGGAGTCCAGATCCTGGTTGAACAGGGCGTCCGGGTCATCGTCGAATCTGGTGCCGGAACATTCTGCAATTTCTCGGACGAAAACTACTCGGATGCCGGAGCCCTGGTCGCGAGCTGTCCCGATGAGCTTTATCGGCAGGCAAACGTGATCGTGAAGGTATCCCCTCCGCAAACGGAGGAACTCTCCATGTTCCAGCCCGGCCAGATGCTGATATCGGCGTTGCATCTCGGTACGGTCAGCCGGCAGATGATCAGGACGCTCATCGAAAAAAACATTACGGCCATCGGGTTCGAGTTCATCGAAACCAGGGACGGCGAGCTGCCGATCGTCAGGACACTGAGTGAAATCGCCGGATCTCTGGCCATCCAGACCGCAGCCAAATATCTCGAAACCGGGTACGGTGGAAGCGGCATACTGCTCGGCGGGATCGCCGGGGTGCCGCCTGCGCATGTCACCATCATCGGAGCCGGCACCGTGGGCCTTTTCGCGGCCCAGGACGCCCTCGGGCTCGGAGCCCAGGTAACGGTCCTCGACAAGGAGATCAACCGCCTGAGGCGCTTCGAAGCCTTCTTCAACAGGCATCTGGTGACGGCTATCGCCAACGACCATTACATCGCGCAACTGGCGCTGATCTCCGACGTCATGATCGGCGCCCTCAGCCCGAAGCAGAAGCTCGGCAAGCCTCTGGTAAGCGAGCAGGTCGTAAAAACCATGAAACAGGGTTCGGTCATCATCGACGTCTCGATCGACCAGGGGGCATGTTTTGCGACGAGCCGGCATACGACCCACACCAACCCGATCTACGTCAAGCACGGGGTGACGCATTACTGTGTGCCGAACATTCCTTCCGCCGTTGCCAAAACGGCCTCGTTCGCACTCACCAACACCCTGCTGCCCTTCCTGCAGAAGCTCACCGCACACGAAACCATCCCCGACATCCTCTGGAAAAGCCACAGCCTCAGGAAAGGCACCTATATCTACAAGGGGTACGTCACCAAGAAAATCCTGGCCGAGCTTACCGATTTCCCCTACCGGGAGATCGACATGCTGCTGGCCACTGCTTAAGACAATGGATAATCAGGGAACATGAAATCCCTCTTGTCCATTTCGTCCATACAGTCCATGCCGTCCATCTCCTCTTACAAGTAGTCGAGGGGTCGGCCCAGCTGCCGGGCCACGTAGGAGGCGCAGGAGACACCGGAATAGGTTACGGCGATAACGCCCTGTCCGGGGAAGGTACTGTCTCCGGCAGCATACAGGTTCTCGACCGGCGTCCGGTTCTGCGGCTTGCGAAGGACGTTCTGGCCGGGATGAAGCAGCGGCCCGTATGATCCGTCGAGCCTGTTGAGGTAACGTTCGTGGGTCTGAGGCGTAGCGGTGACCATGAGCTCGACCGCATCGGAAAGGCCGGGCAGGATCCGTTCGGTGCGAGAGATGAGGGTTCGGGCATACTCATCCTTTTTGCTGCGGTACTCGGGGCTCTGACGGTCATAGCTCTCCCACTGCGAGGTCTCGGCGCTCACAAACAGGTGCACGGCATGCTTGCCGGGGGGCGCCAGCGAAGGGTCGAGCACCGTGGGTGCTGAGAAATAGATTGTGCCCCCGAGTTCATCGTAACGCGACCAGTCTTCGACCAGGATGTGGTGGACGTTGAAACCCTTCGGAATGACCGAGGCGTCCACGCCGAGATAGAGCTGGAACCAGCTCGGAGCCTTGACGAACTTCCCTTCCGGAACTTTGTGGCGTTGATCCGTCACGAGCTTATCGAAGGTATCCCACACGGTGGCATTGCTGATCACGGCCTGTGCAAGCACCTCGCCGCCTCCGGAAAGCCTGACACCGACCGCCCGGCCGTCCTCGATGATCACCTGCTCGGCTTCGGTACCGAAAAGAACCCTCCCGCCGAATTTTTCGATCCCCTTCACCAGTGCTGCGGGAATTGCCCCGGAACCTCCGACAGGATAGTTGATACCTCCATGATGGCGATCGGCCAGGCAGATGCCTGCATTCACAAGAGGCGTGGACTGGGCATCCTGAACAGCCCATGCGTAGGATTCGAGGTCGATGAACCGCAGAAGCTCCTCGTCATGGATGTTGCGGCGGGCAACGCCGCCCATCGAAAAAAGGGTCTTGATGCCGAGAGATATGGCCTTGAGTGGTTGCCGGGCACCTACGGCCGCAAGATGCAGTATGTCCTCGAGCGAACCGGCCGGCAGCGAACTCAGAATGTCATAGACCGACTCGAGCTCCATATAGAAACGCATGATCCCCTCCTTTTCGTGGGGGAAACGCCGGTACAGGCACTCAAGGAAGCGATTCTGGTCGTAATGCACCGGAACGTCGAATCCATTGGGCATATGGTAATGGATCTGCACCGGATCGGGAATCGTGGGCACTTCGACGCCGAGCTTCCTGAATATCCTCGAATGCAGGTTGAGCGTCCCTTTTGCGTCGTCATCGCTGAACCCGTAGAAGACCGAAGCACCCGCATCGAACGTATACCCGCCTTTGCGGAACGCCGAACAGCTTCCGCCCGGAAACCTGTTTTTCTCCAGCACCAGGGTTGAAAAACCCCTTTCCTGCAGCAGGGCTGCGGTCGTCAGGCCTCCGATGCCTGCGCCGATGACAACAACATCCGCATGTTCAGCCATGTCGATATCCGTCCATTCAGTTTTTCAGGGTTCTCCCCCGATTAAATGACCGATTGACTCTAAAGTTCTATAAAGATATATTTTATATATTGTTTGATAGGCAATACTCTCGGGATTCCTGAATGGGACCCCGGTCGCAACCATTCTGAACGCATTCAACATATACGGCACTACCAACGACATGAAAGAGAAAAAAAAGGTTCTCTCGGCACAGGAGGAACTCAAGCAGAAAGAGTTCCAGCAGGAAGCCGTCGCGCATATCAACTCTCTCTATAACTATGCACTGCATTTGACGATGAACCCGGACGATGCCGAAGATCTGGTCCAGGAGACGTATCTGAAGGCTTATAAATTTTTCGATTCTTTCGAACGGGGAACCAACTGCAAGGCCTGGCTGTTTAAAATCCTCAAAAACAACTATATAAACAAATTTCGGAAGAACGCTCGGGAACCCGGCAAGGTCGATTACGATCTGATCAAGGATTTTTACCATACGATCAAGGATGTCCAGAGCGATACGACCGAAGCCGAATCGGATTTTTTCCACTCCCTGCTTCACGAAGAGGTGTATCAGGCTTTGCAGTCGCTGCCGGAAGAGTTCAGGGAAGTAATCCAGTTGTGCGATATGGAAGGGTTTACCTACGAAGAGATCGCGAACATGGTGGAAAGCCCAATCGGTACGGTCCGTTCGAGACTGTACCGAGGCAGAAAGTTGCTGCGTGCCCAGCTGGAGAAGTACGCAAGGAAGCATGGATATAACACAGACAAAGATGCTGACGAGTGAATTCGGCTTTCATAGAATCAATCAGTAAATCATTATGAATTGCAACAAAGCAACGGTACTCATGAGCGCGGCCATCGACGGCGAACTGACCGCCATTGAAACAGACGAGCTCGCATTCCACCTGGAGAATTGCCCCGAGTGCCGATCGGAGTTTCAGGATGCCAAAAACACGAAAATCATCATCCGCGAAAGGATAGTGCGGGTCAAGGCACCGAAAACCCTTGTAGAAACAATCGTCAGGTTGACCAACGTCATCTCCTGATCCCTGCCTTCCCCCAGGCCTGTCTGCATTGTTTTCTGAAAACGAAACAACCGATAAGGAAGTGTGCCTGTTTTTTATATTTTAATAGTGCGTTTAGTTAGTTATATAGTTTTAGAGTTTCACAAACCGGGCGAAAATAGAAGTATCAACAAGTCCTTGTCATGAGCAAAACAATTACGATTTCCGAAGAAGACGTCAAGAAATGGCATTTCAACATGCCCGATGAAATGCTCGAGGCCGTTTCGAACCGATTCAAGCTGCTCTCCGAACCCATGCGGCTGAAGATACTCAGAACGCTCTGCGATGGTGAGCATACCGTACAGGAAATCGTCAATGAAGTCAGCGCAAGCCAGGCAAACATTTCGAAGCACCTCGCCCTCATGCACGACAACGGCGTCGTCAACAGGAGAAAGGAGGGGCTGAAATGCTATTACCGGATTTCTGACGACAGCATCGTCTATGCCTGCTTCCTGATTTCGAAAAGCGTCGTCGAGAACCTTCAGGATCGCCTGAGCTGGATCCAGAAGGTCAACAGCAGCATGTCCGCCTGAAAAATCACTCCAGGGGACAACATGATGCGGAGTCGATCCGTCGACTCCCCTGCCTCCCCTTCGAAAACCTCCCTGATATCTCTGCTCCCACTTAAATCTTCTACAGCTCCTGCCGGAGTGGCGACGACCACTCCCTGAAAAACCTGTTCCCGCTTCCGGATCACCCTTCTGCTCGTTTTTCCCGTCCGTGTATCGACCGAACCGGACCGGCAATCCTCTTCCCCTCAACGTAACAGCATCGGTTTCAGGCCATATCGGCATGACCTCCCCAGTCAGAAACATCAGATAATGCGACATCCGTACCTGCATTATTGTCATGTCGCTCATCGATTTATGACTTTTTGTCGCACAAGAGGGGCAAAAACGGGATTGGCATGAGTTTTGCAAATTCAACTGCAGCAGCGTGCGCTGTTACTTGAATACTGCAAGCATGAACTGCAACAAATCATACAACTCATTCAGGGAGGAAGTCATGTTGATGAAAATAGCGAAAGATCCCATGAGGCTCTTCGACGATATCTGGAGCGGGAACCAGATGACTGCAGCTCCGGCATTCAAGGTGGACATTTCAGAAGATGCACATGCATTCCACCTCGATGCGGAACTTCCCGGAATCGCGAAAGAGAAAATCACCATGAACATCGAGGAAGATGTACTGACCATCAAGGCAGACAGGGTTCAGGAAGAGGAGCAGAAAAAGAAAAACTTCCACAGGATCGAGAGATCCTACGGCAGCTTCTCCCGAAGCTTCAACATCGGAGAACTGATCGACCAGGAACATATCGCAGCGACTTTTGACAACGGCGTGCTGCATGTCACCCTGCCGAAAACGGTTCCGGCAAAGAAGACGAAGGAGATCTCGATCAACTGACCGTTGACCGGAACGCCTCACCGGAAGGAAGGCGTTCAATCAAGTTTTAAACCATTTAATAAAGGAATGAACAGCCATGGGCAAAATCATCGGAATCGATCTCGGCACGACGAACTCCTGCGTATCAGTGATGCAGGGCACACAGCCGACGGTCATCGAAAACTCTGAAGGCAACCGCACCACCCCGTCGATGGTGGCCTTCACCAAGACCGGGGAACGCCTCGTCGGTCAGGCTGCAAAGCGCCAGGCCGTAACGAACCCCAAAAACACCATTTTTTCCATCAAGCGCTTCATGGGCCGCAAGTATGACGAAGTGCCCAACGAAAAGAAGCTCGCATCCTACGACGTGGTCAACGAGAGCGGCGACGCCAGGGTGAAGATCGCCGACAAGACCTACTCTCCCCAGGAGATCTCGGCCATGATCCTGCAGAAGATGAAGCAGACTGCCGAAGACTTCCTCGGCGAAAAGATCACCGAGGCCGTCATCACCGTGCCGGCATATTTCAACGACGCCCAGCGCCAGGCGACCAAGGACGCCGGAAAGATCGCAGGACTCGACGTCAAGCGTATCATCAACGAGCCGACGGCTGCAGCCTTGGCCTACGGACTCGACAAGAAGCACACGAGCGAGAAAGTTGCCGTATTCGACCTTGGCGGCGGCACGTTCGACATCTCGATTCTGGAACTCGGTGATGGCGTGTTCGAAGTGAAATCGACCGATGGCGACACCCATCTTGGTGGTGATGATTTCGACCAGAAGATCATCGACTACCTTGCCGATGAATTCAAGAAGCAGGAAGGCATTGACCTTCGCAAGGATGCCATCGCCCTTCAGCGACTGAAAGAGGCTTCGGAAAAAGCCAAGGTAGAACTCTCATCGCGCACCGACACCGAAATCAACCTGCCGTTCATCACGGCGACACAGGAAGGACCGAAGCACCTGGTGATCAACCTGACCAGGGCCAAGTTCGAGGCGATGTGCTCCGACCTTTTCGACAAGCTGCTCGAGCCCTGCCGTCGTGCGGTAAAGAACTCGAAGCTCGACATGAAGGAGATCGACGAAGTCGTGCTTGTCGGAGGTTCGACCCGAATCCCGAAAGTTCAGACGCTGGTCAAGGATTTCTTCGGCAGGGAGCCGAACAAGAGCGTGAACCCCGACGAGGTGGTCGCCATCGGTGCAGCCATCCAGGGCGGCGTCCTGAAGGGCGATGTCACCGACGTGCTGCTGCTCGACGTCACTCCCCTGTCACTGGGCATCGAGACCCTCGGCGGTGTGATGACCAGGCTGATCGAGTCCAACTCCACGATCCCGACTCGCAAGCAGGAGGTATTCTCGACGGCTGCAGACAGCCAGACTTCGGTTGAAGTCCATGTCCTCCAGGGCGAGCGCCCGATGGCAGGCGACAACAAGACGCTCGGCAGGTTCCACCTCGGCGACATCCCGCCGGCACCGAGGGGTATTCCCCAGATCGAGGTGACCTTCGACATCGATGCCAACGGCATCCTGAACGTATCGGCAAAGGACAAGGCGACCGGCAAGGAACAGAGCATCAAGATCGAGGCAAACGGCAAGCTCTCCGAATCCGAGATCGAAAAAATGAAGCAGGACGCCAAGGCTCATGCGGCCGAGGACCAGAAGCGCAAGGAGGAGATCGACATCAAAAACTCTGCGGACTCTCTGATCTTCAGCACCGAAAAGCAGCTCACCGAGCTGGGCGACAAGATCCCTGCCGATAAAAAATCTGCCATCGAGAGTGCCCTCGAAAAGCTCAAGGAAGCACACAAAGGCGGTAGCGCCGACGCAATCAAACCGGCCATGGAAGAGCTGACCAAAGTCTGGAGCGATGCCGCTTCCGACCTTTACAGCCAGCAGGCCGGAGCCCCTGAAGCAGGCCCCCAGGAAACCTCCGGCAACGGCCACACCGGCAAGAGCGGCGGCGACGGAGCAGTTGAAAACGCCGAGTACGAGGTGGTCGACGGCAACGACAAGTAACTCTCTCAGCCAACTAACAAACAGCAAAGCCCCGGGCATTCAAATCACGGGGCTTTGCTGTTTTTATTCTCTTCAGGCCTTACTCCACTGAAGAACACAAGATGATCCGGAAAGACAAGATCAGCACAAAAGGAGTCCCGAATTCTCAAAATGGTCGAGGAGATGTTTCAGTATGATACCCGGTCAAGAAATACGGCACGGGAACAAGAACGCAGCCACAACGTAACTTATTATAAATCATTTATTTACAGCGAAACCCGCACAAATAGTCAGTCTGGCATGCAAATTGCTGTTTTAATATTTGGGATTTACCCGGACCACGCCATAATTTTTCTGCGGAGCAAGACTCTCTATGAAACAGTTCATTACGCATAAACTTTTTTTATCGTCATTCATATTGGCGATAATCATAAGCCCCGGGATGCGCGACGCGTCAGCACGAGTAATGCCGTACACCAAATATTGCGGTATATGGACATTCGTAGATATCGATGCCGGCAGAAGCTATATCAGGGTAAAAAAAATCGACAGCAACACCTTCCTGTTAAAGCGAGGCCTGGAGGATAACAGCATATCGCCTCCCTTTAAAAGCACATCATCAGATCGCGACGAAACAACGCTTTATGCGTATAACGGCGATCTGGCCATCAGATATATTTCAGAGAAGAACCTGAAAGAGAACAAAATCATCTACTCCTACGAAACAATATTGAGAATGCGCTCGGCAAACAAGCTGACCTACGTCAATAAAAGGTCTGAAGGAAGAGCCCGGGTAAAAAAATATGAGTGCAAAAGAATAAATTGACGATCGGCCGCATTCCCGCCAGCTAGCATCATGAAACATCGCACCAGGAGTATTGAGAGCTCCTGGTGCGATGTTTTTTTGTATCAGTCCTCTTCATGCCCGGATACCGGGCACTGAAAAACACACCTCACGAAACAGCCTTCGAATGCGGAATGCCATCCCGGAATGCACGTGGGCGCGATTCAGGCACAAGACGCTGTGCAGACGCCGGGCCGGGTGCTGATCTCCTCTCCTCCCGCCTCTACCGGTCCTGAGGAAAACAGCGGCCGTTCTCTTCCTGACTGCTGTTCATCCTCGTGACACTGATTCTTCATCTTGCCTACGATCCTGAGTATCAAAAACCTTTACCGTTGCCTGTCCGGAACTTACCGGAAGGTCGACTAGGACCAGTCGAAGGAAAACGACAAAAAAAAGCCCCGCGTTGGATTCGCGGGGCTTTTCTCTTTCATCAACTTTTCCGGGATGTCAACCGGGTCTGCGATTCCCGAAGATTCCTGGCCAGGTGTCCGGGCTCCTCTTACGGCGTTCACCAATACACATGATCCGGATTCGAATCTGCCTGTCGTTTCTTGAATATGCCAGGGAGTTATGGCTTACAGGAAGCGCTACTTGACAACGCCCTTGTTTTCAACGCTCGGGCTCTCGGCTTTTTTATTGCCCTCTTTCTTTTCATCCGCTTTCTTGTCAGCCTCTTTGGTATCCGGGCGAGACTTGACCTTCAACTCTTTCCTGTTTTTCACACCCTTTCCTTCGCGGCGCGCAAGATAATCGGCCTTCGCCCTCTCTCCAGCTGCGCTATCGCTGAATTCCCAGAGATGTTTGAGTTCTCCTTCCATGATCAACGAATAAACTGCAGACTCTATCGCCTGCTGAACTGCGAGGTGAACAGGCTCATTCTGTGTGAATCCGGCCTCTGACTGGAAGAGGTTGTCAACGGTCAGATACCTGAGAAAATTACCATCAACGGCAATCGAATAGACCGTCTTGGAAGTGTTGACTGCCAGAAGCACACGTCCGCTTTCGACACTTATAGCTCGCAGGTAGACCGTAACGAGGTCACGGCGATATTGCAGACTGCCACCGATGCCCAGATAAACAGCACCGATTCCACCCGTCATGACGTTGGAGTCATAGGAGATGATTCCACCTTCGATCATGGTGCCGCCAAAGATCATGGGAGGCAACTTGCTCTGATTGGCTCCGATGTACTCGGCTCGCGTGAAATTCACGATCTGGCGCTCCTGCAGGAGATTTTTCAGCCCCCCGCGTTCAGCAACCATAAACCAGTCGCCATGTCCTGCATCAAGAAGGGCCTTTACCAGAATCGAGTATCCGCCTCGGGTAACCGCGCTTGAATAATCGGTGTATGTCGCATTGTTCTTGAACTGCCCGGTCTGATCCTGGAAATCGTAGACGACTACAGGAACCGGCTGTTTGGGAGCCGGAAGACCCATTAGCACTTCGGTTGACTTTGTTCGTTCATTGATGTGCGCTTCGGAATTCGCGGCCTTGTCAATAAACTTCTGTGCTGAACACCCACCTAGTGCGAAAAGGCCCACCAGCAATATGGTCAAGGATCTCATTTTCATGGTAACGCCCATTGATTATTAGTTCAAGACGGTAAGTGTCGTGGACCCGTTGATGGGATCGACTACAGTGAGCGTTACATACCCTGCGGATCGCTTGAAACTGATCGAGCTGCCACCGCCGAGATCGTAATAACCGGCAGCCGCGGTACCGTTGAAAATGTCATTGTACATCTTTGTGCTGATCTGGGATATTACAGATTCCTGAATCAACGCAGAAGTAGTGAGATTTGCAGGTGTCGAAGTTGGCTTGTTGACACTATTCATCAGGATAGCGATATCGGAAGGATTCGCATTGGGGAACAAGCCTGCATTCTGCCCCTGAAAAGTAAAATTGCTTGCAATAGCTGCCGGCGGAGTGGATAATGCAACAGCAATACCTATGAAACCGGCTATGCGCTGAACGCGCCCTCTCGACTTCATGAATAATAGCATCGGCGTATGCTCCTCTTTTATATGAATCTCCTGCGTATCAAATCAAGGCTTAACCTGTTCAATGATCGTTTCCCTGTCGTTCTGTATGATGACCTTCTTATTATGATTGCCGGTCTGCTTTTCAACTGATCGATTGTGCCGGCCCTTCTGCTCTACCCGCAAATAATTGTCTACGCCCGTTTGCGTCTGCCTGGCGACATTGTCGTCACCCTTCTGGACCACACTCGATGAATTACTTGAACCACTCTGTTTGATAATTGCGGTATTGCCCCCCGAACGGCCTGATGAGGCTCGAGCGGCTCCGCTCATCTGGGGATTGGAGAGGACTTCGTCCTGAAAATCTTTTTCCGACATTTCTACCTCCGAACGTTTAGCCATCATTGCTTCGGCAGAATCTTTTGCAGTGCCCCGGGTCGCAGCTTTGCTCCTGGCCGATGCATCAAACGCACCCAGCAGACAAACAATGCCTGCCAGAATAACATTCACCTTTTTCATCCCTGCTCACCGTTTCATTTGTTTAATCAATCACATGAGCTCAAGGTACAAAATTTCAGGGAGACGCGCCATACTGCAAAGCGCCCCCCTGAAAAAACGTCAAGTCAATTCGACAGGAGAATTACCTGCGGCCGCTACGATGTGAGGCGTCCTGGTCGACTGAAGCGTGGTTGTTGTTACCGGTCTGGGAAACTTCAGCATACGCTCTGTGTCCAGACTGATCCACACGGGCGGTGTTGTCGTCGCCGGTCTGCGTAACCAGGGCGGTAGCACCAAAAGAGTCGTCCTGACGAACGGTGGCTTTGTTGTCATGTCCTTTCTGCTTGATCGTAGCCTTGTCATCACTTCCTTTCTGGTCGATCAGACCGAAGTTACGACCGCCATCCTGTTCGATAGAGGCCTGCTCATTCCTGGACTCCCTGCCCTGCTCGATAATGGCAAGGTTGCGTCCGTCATGCCTGCCGCTGCCAGACTGCGTGACAGTCGCGCTGCCGTTCGAACCCTTCTGGTCGACCTGTGCGACATCGTTCTTTCCGGTCTGATTGACCAGTGAGCTGTTGCCGCCCCTACCGGACTGCTTCACGAATGCCTTTTCTTCAGTAGCATGATCCCTTGCAGTACCCTGGTTGATGCGAGCGACATTCTTCACGTCGCCAGCCTTCTGGTCAACATCAGCGATGTTCTTGTCGCCAACCTGAGTGATGTAGGCGCTGTCACCAAGCGGTGCAGGAGCAGGTACAAAAGCAAAAGCCGGTGCTGCCATTACCAGGAAGGCTGCGGAAGCAAGCAGTGTTTTCTTGATCGAGTTCATGATTGACTCCTTTGTAGTGTTTGTTTGTAGCAAGTGTGTGTACTGATCGATGATCTTATTGACCCTCACGAGTATTAACTTTCAATAACCATGCCACAAACAGGAACACAACAATTAAGTGTCTAATTAATATAGACTTAGATAAATCAAGAAAAGATAAAGTTCAAATAACGACATAATTTTTCTCACTGAGAGATGCCTTGCCGAGTATCAGTATCATTACGTCACCCGCATACTGTATCATTTCGAAACAGCTGTATCTCAGTTCTAGACAGTTTGTAGTTGCCCCTCAACACCGCAGACAGGCGAGGCAACTGATTTATGGTATAAGGAATCACAAAAAATCTCTGGTGGCGCCTTCGTGCATGGTGAAGGTCGCGATATGAATAGAAATAGCCGCTCATGGAAGGTCATAGACACCAGATCTGGTTTATTACAGGTAAAGGGGCCTGCTCACCCTCAGAAAGCAGGGATTAACCGGAAACCCTTTTTTTATTTGCAGGCGTTTTGCTAATTTGAAAATTATTGGAGGTCAGCACCGCAAGGATCACTTCTCAGCCAATTTAACCGGGCAGAAACATGCAGAGTCAGCTCAGCCGTCCGTACACCGAATCAAACCAGGTCCGCAGAAGCGTTTCAGGTACATGGTCAGGCAATGCGGTCCACAAGGCGGAAAAGTATTTCATCACCTCGGCCAAGAGGAATAGCAAAGACGAACTTCAGGTCGAAATCGTTCCGGCATCCGGCCGCAGGAAGCTCTCCCCCACCAAAGAGATGGTAAAGAAGCTGATCGCCGGGGAGATCGAGATTTATGTCATGACCACCCAGCCTGACATCGCCATCGACCTCAGCCAGAAGGTGCTCGACAACGAAAACCGCTATGTCATCGATTTCGACAAACGCGGGGTGAAGTGGACCATGAGGGACATTCCCGTGTTCTACGATTCGGGCAGAAGCCAGCTTTGCGTCGAAATAGACCGCAGGACCTATACCCTGAATGAGTTTTTCAAATAAACAGGCTTGTTTCAGCAGCATTACAAACAGATCTGTTCATTGAAAGCCATGCCCTAGAAAGCATGGCTTTCTTTTTTTTACTGCCAGTTGTTCAACACGCTTCAGGATGACATGACAGGAGATTTCCAACCTGCCTGGATAGCAGGGGTTTCAGGGGGCAGACAAAGTGTATTTGCCTGTTGTGTATTTTTAACTGACCGATATATTAAGCGAAGTGGGCAGGCTCGGGCTTCAGAATTTGCGTCGACAGCTCTGCCCGTCTGTCGGCGCCACTTCATGAATTGGAGACAGCGAATGGAAAAGATCAAGGTCAACGCCCGGTATGACAAACTTGACGATAAGGGAGGCTGGCACATCAGGATCATCAGCCCTGAGGGCGACCTCATTGATGACTCCCGGAAGATCGGATTCCCGATCGATGTGGAATCGTTCGGCGAAGATGATCCTGAGGATATCTACGATGCACTACGGGAAGAGTATCCTGATGCAATCATCAAGGTTAACGGAGTAGCATAAAACCGGGCACGTCAATCGGAACATCAATGACTGCAATGTGTCCAGGGACGTCGGCAGTGCGACAGTGTGTTGCGGATTCCAGGACGGGATATCTGAAACCCCGGTTTATCGCCGGGGTTATTTTGCGAGGTTGTCCAGGCATCAGAACCCCGGCAGATAAGACTACATGGCGCATGCATGAGTATCCCCAGGCGATGCTTGCATCTGAAGCGAGTTCCCTTCGACATGAATCCGTGGGTTACGTCGTCTCGTCTGATATGAGTTCGTTGATTGCTGTGGATATCTGGGACATCCTTACCGGTTTTTTCAGGAATCCCGATATCCCGTATTTGCTCAGGGTAGTTACATCACCGAGATCCTTTTCATAGCCGGTCATCAGGATGATCGGTATTCGTGGAGTTCCGGAGTAGATTCTTTGAAGACTGGCTGCGAGGTCGGTGCCTCGCATTTCAGGCATCATCAGATCGGTAATGACCAGATCGAAGCTTCCGGGATTATTCCTGAACAGTGCAATTGCGTCTGTCGGTGAATTTGAGGATTGCACCGTAAAACCGAGCTTCGTCAGCATGGTCGTCATGATCCTGATGTTCGACTCTTCGTCGTCGACAAACAGGATGCGACGGCGGCCCCTCAAAAGATCCCTATCGCGATTGATGACCCCTGACTGCTCGTCGATCACCGGCAGGTAGATGTGGAATGCGGTGCCTTTTCCCGGATGGCTGTCGACCGTGATTGCGCCGTTGAAGCTGTTGACGATGCCATAAACCGTGGAGAGGCCGAGGCCCGTTCCCTTCTTGCCGGTTTTTGTAGTGAAAAATGGTTCGAAGATGTGCTCCATGACCGCTTCGTCAATTCCGGGACCTGAATCGGAGATGCTGAGACGCAGGTAGCTTTTTCTCACCAGCTGTGGTAAAGCCTTCTGCAGACGACTGTCGGCATTGACCTCCTTGAGCTCTATCCGTATGAAGCCCTGTTGCTTGTCCAACGCCTGGATTGCGTTGGTGCACAGATTGACAATGATCCGATGAAGTTGGGTCGTGTCTGCCAGGATCTTTCTGCAGGTGCTGTCGATATGCTGCTCGATCGTAATGGTATCAGGTATCGTTGACCGCAGAAGATCCAGCGCTTCGGTGATAACGGACGGCATGCAAACGATCGAGAGCTCGATATCTTCAGCCCTGCTGAAGGCAAGGATCTGGGAAATCAGGTTCTTTGCCCGATCAGCAGCTTGACTGATCTGGCTGAAGTAGTCGTGCGCGGGGTTTTCATCGGGCACACTCAGCAGGCCAATTTCCGAATATCCGAGGATGGGTGTCAGGATGTTTTTGAAATCGTGTGCAATGGTTCCTGCGAATGCCCCGATGGATTCAAGCCGCTTTGCCTTGAAAAGCTGGTTTTCCAACTGCCGTTTCTCCTCTTCCTCCTTTTTCCGGTCGGTTATGTCCATGACGATCCCGACAAAACGCTGAACCTTGCCGTCGGAATCCTTGTACGGAATACCCTTCGACATGAGCCATCGCTCGGTGCCATCACCCTGTTGAACCCGCCACATGGTGCTGAATTCCAGGGCACTTTCCACTGCATCTCTTGCTGCCTGCTCCACATTCGCCCTGTCTTCAGGAACGATGGTCTTCAGCCAGTTTTCGAACGAAGGCTCACAGCTGTCAGGTTCGAGGCCGTAGAGCTCCCACACCTCTTCTGACCAGATGGTGGTATTCGTGGTCAGATCGATCTCCCATAATCCTGCATTGGTCGCCCCCATGATGTAATGCATCCGATTGCTGCCTTCAATGAGCAGTTCCTGGGAGTGCTTGCGTTCGGTAACGTCATTGACGATCGAATAGAGAAGCGACTTGCCCTGAAGTTTGATCGGACCGCTGTATACCTCCACATCCCGGACCGATCCGTCGGCCAGTCGATGACGAAAAGAGAAAAAGTTGCATTTCTGACGTTGGGCACGCTGCATTTCAGCTTGGATCTCTTTGTCGGTCAGGGTGTTGATTTCGCTGATATTCAGCCTGCAAAGCTTTTCATAATCCCATCCGTAATAGTTCACGGCGGCAGGATTCGCATCGACAATCGAGCCATCTTCAGGATCGACGATCAGCATGACGGTATGATTGTTCTGGAAAAGGCTGCGGTATCGAGCCTCACTTTGACGCAGGCTGTCCTCCGCAACCTCTCGAGCCTTGCGGTTCCGGAGTTTCCTGATTCCGTAGGCAAGGTTGTCGGCCATGAGGCCCAGAAGCTTTGTCTCCTCGACATCGAATGCATCTGGAAGTGAAGAGTAGATCGTCAGGGCGCCGAATACCTTGTCGGCTTTTTTCAGCGGGATGCTCAGAGCCGAGGAGTAACCACGCTTTATTGCCTCCGCTGCTCTCAGCAAGTTATGGGCTGCATTGATCTCCCCCGTGCGGATCGCAGTCCCTGTCGGACCCTGTCCTCGCCTGACATCGTCCCAGGAGATCCAGAGCGTTTCGAGATACCCATCCTCGAAGCCCGCCTGGGCAACCGGCACGACGCTTTTCTCCGCATCGTCCTGTGCATAACCGACCCACGCCATCCGGTATCCACCGATCTCAACCACGATTCGGCAGATATCTTTCAACAGTTCCATTTCGTCGTTAGCCCGGAGAAGCGCCTGGTTGCAGTTGCTGATCGCAAGCTGGTATCGGCTGAGCAGGCAGAGATGATTTTCAGCCCTCCTGATCTCGGTAATGTCCTGACTCATGAACAGCAGTCGGGTTATTTCGCCTTCAGCTGATCTGACCGGATTGATGGTGATTTTCGAGATCTGGTCATCAACGACCTCTTCAAACGTCAGTTGCATGCCCCGACCAAGGACCTCCCTGCAGTGCTCTTTTCGACGATTCGCAACGTCAGGCATATGCTGGATGCCCGGCGGCATCAGATCATGGATATCGGCATCGATGCACTCTTGCGGATGCTTGCCGAAACGAGCGGCCAATACGCTGTTGATATGGACAATCGTACCGTCGGGATTCAGAAGACAAACCCCGTCCGGAAGGGATTCGAGCAGTGTGACAAACACATTGTCAGCTGCCGGAAAGGTATGGGAAGGAATCGACATGCAACATCCTCAGATGAACCCGCAGCTCTCCTTTCAGATGGAAAGCATTGCAAGGTGAACAGATTAAAGGGAACGGATTGCTGACAGCGTGTGGCGATGGACACACGGCTTTCTTTGCACAGAAAAAGCCCCGGGGAGCTCCCCGGGGCCAGTTCTCTGCTTCCCGACAGCGGCGGGAGCGACTTAATGGATCTTCTTCTTGGCCAGCTTGGCTTCGGGTGAAGCCGGATAGACGGTGACGACATCCTTGAAGCGGGCCTTGGCATTGGCCGCGTCACCGATCTTTTCGAATGACAATGCCTGCCTGTAGAGGGCGGCCGGACGCTTGGGGCTCTTGGTATATTTCGCGATCACCACCTGGTATTCGAGAATGGCCTTCTCATACCACTTCTCATTGAAATAGGACTCTGCTATATAAAACTGTGCATCAGCAACTTTGGGCGACTTCGGGTTTTTTGACACGAATGAGGTGAAGCTGTCGCGAGCGCCGGCATAATCCGCCTTGCTCATTTTGGCAAGTCCCTCGTTGATAAGCTCTTCACCGGTCGCTGCCGGAGCTTTGGCCTTGGCAGCATCTTCACCCGCCTTGGTCACGACCTTGGGAGCCGGAGGAGCGGCGATTCCAAGAGACTGCTCGATTCTTGACAGACGTGATTCGATATCGTCGGTTTTCCTGACCAGCAGGGAGTCCTCGACATCCAGACGTTTAAGCGATGTCACCTGATCATGCCGCAACTCCTCGATCCTCCCTTTCAGGGAAGCTACCTCTTCACGGTACTGTGTGATTTCAGAATAGGAACCGGCAGACTGGGACTTGATCGACTGCGAATCCTCCTTGAGTTTCGAAACCTCCGTCTGGACGTAATTGAAATCAGACTTCGATGCGCAGGCAGAAAGTATGACAAGCGGCAGAAACAGAAACGATTTTGCGTTCATCATGGCTCGATTTGTGATTCATCGTCATCAAGCGGGCGGCAGGAAAAGCTCCCGCCGCCCGCATCGATTCAGGAAATATGGTTACTTGGTAACGAAATGGTCCCTTCTGTTCTTCGACCATGCCTCTTCGTTATGGCCAGGATCGAAAGGCTTCTCCTCACCGTAGCTGACCGTCGAAAGTCTCGCGTCACTGACACCGAGGGTCGTCAGGTACTGCTTGGCCGAAACAGCACGGCGTTCGCCGAGAGCAATGTTGTACTCGTCGGTGCCACGTTCGTCGCAATGGCCCTGGATGACAACGGACTGCGCGCCATGGTTCTGCAGCCAGGCTGCATTCTGCTTGAGCTGGTCCTGGGCCTCAGTGCTCAGCGCCGAGCTGTCGAACGAGAAGAAGATGTCGCCGAGTACCGGGCCAGCCACAGCCGAAGAGGAAGCCGGAGCAGTATCGGGCGCAGAGGCGGATGCCGGCGATTCTGTCACAGCACTTTTCGATGAGCATCCTGCCAGTACAATCATGGCGGCTCCGATAAAACCTGGCAATGTGTTTTTCATACTTGTTGTTCCTTGATCGGTTGATTAAAATAGTGCCGGAGAGCCTTCAGGCTCCCCGGCTTCAAGAAATACACGCCTCACTGCCCGGCGAAATGAACCCTCCGGTTCTTCTCCCACGCCGCTTCGTTATGGCCAGGATCAAGCGGACGCTGCGAACCGTAACTGACCGTCTGAAGACGGGCCGGATCGGTGCCATGCTGAAGGAAGTACTCCTTCGCCGCATTCGCCCTGCGCTCTCCGAGTGCGCGATTGTGAGCCTTGGATCCTCTTTCGTCGCAGTGGCCTTCGATGATCAGTTTGTGGCCAGGATTCTCCTTCAGCCATTCAATATTTTGATTCATCTGATCCTGAGTCTTCTGACTGAACTGGTGACTGTTGAGATCAAAATAAATATCGCCCAGAGAAACAAGCACAGGCGCCGGGGCTGGAGCCGGAGCTGGTGCTGGAGCAGGAGCCGGCGGCGGAGGTGCCGGGGCCTCGACGACGTCCTTCTGGGAACAGCATGCGCCCAGCATGATGAATGCAGGGACAAACAAGGCTCTTTTCAAGAGTTTCAGATGATTCATATCATTCTCCATTTTTTTAGTTGATGAGAAAAAGCAGTCGTTACTTCGCCCTTAACCATGAGGGTTGCTGCTGGTCGCCATCCATGTGCATCAGCTGTCTCTGGTTGGTACCGTCAGCATTCATCACGAACAACTTTCTTCCACCCTGCCGAGTCGAGGTAAATGTAATCATGCTCCCGTCCGGTGACCAGGAGGGATATTCATTGTATTTGCTCCCGCTGGTCAATTGAAGGAGACCGGAACCATCTACATTTATAATAAATATATTTATTTCACCGTTTTTTTGTAATGACGAATACGCAATTTTATCACCAAGCGGAGACCATGACGGCTGCGTATTGTAATTGCCACTGAACGTCACTCTTCTTGCCGTACCGCCCTCGACCTCCTGTATGAAGATCTGCGGCATGCCGCTCCGTTGCGAAACAAACGCCATCTTTGATCCGTCGGGGGAAAAAGTCGGCGAGACATCGATTCCCCTGCTGAAGGTGAGCCGCCTTGAAAGCTTGCCGTCAGGCCTGATGAGATAGAGCTCCTGGTCACCATCCAGCGTAAGGGTCGTCGCGACCTCGTCAGTACTGTTCCTCCACGCAGGTGCGATATTCACACCCGGTTTCCCGACGCGTATCGTCGTCTTGTCTGCCAGATTCCGGATATAGAGGTCCGGGCGCCCTGAGGTATAGTCGGTCCATGCGAGATACTTTCCGTCGGCAGAGACCGCCGGAGTGAGCGAAATCGATTTTGAAGCGGTGAGCTGCACGACGTTCTGGCCGTCGAAATCGCACATGTAGATCTCCTTGAAGCCGGTCCGGTTCGAAACGAACACCATCTTGCTCCCGAAAAGGAGGCACTTCTTCCCGGTGAGCAGCTCGACAAGGTCGGCACAGAACCGGTACCCCATCGACCTGAGCTGGGTCTCGTCTCCGGAATAGGCTTTCTTCATGAGCAGCTTGCCGCTCAGCGCATCATAGACCGACATATCGAGGATCGCCTTGCCCGATTGGTTCGACATGCTTCCTCCGGCATAGACTTCGGCGCCCACGGAGTTCAGTGCACTGAAATTGAGCGCTCCGGCCTGGCCCTGCCTGACGTTCAGCGGCGCCGGAAGGAGATTGAACAGGCCCGTGAAGTCAAGTCCGCTCCTGATGGTGCCGTCGACGCTTCTCGCCCACTCGGACTCCCTGCCCCCTTTCGCTACGGTTTTGTCGAGCACGACCGAAATGCGGCCTGCCCCCTGTTTCCTGATGGCGATATACTCCCGCGCGTTCTCCGCCCTGAGCGTCAACGGCAGGATTAAAAGACAGAATAACGTGACAAACAGACGGGGAATCGAAATCCTTTTCATTCTCATAACATTCATGCTTTGGAGTAATTGATGTTGTTTTCAATCCGTCGGCATCGACACATTGGGAAAACAGGATGAGGGCTCATCGCTTTCCCGGGGTAGCTCTATATCTGTTAAAGCATTATACAAATTATAAGTGTTGTTCCCGGCCTTTCGTTCACTGAAGTTTCGGACTCATTTCGTGACGCCTTCGGGTGTAAAGACAAAGCCGATCCAGTAGGGCTTCGAACCATATTCACGAGGCAATGCCGGCAACGGACTTGACTTCTGAAGGGCCACTTTCACGGAGTTGTTGAGGTATTCACTCGACGCCCGCTGATCGAAACGTATCTGAGAAATAGTGCCGTTCGGCAGGATATTGATGGCCACATAGACCTCCATACCGCGTGTAGTTCTGAGCATCTGCTCCGAAAACGTCCAGTTGTTCTGGATGATACCGGCGATTTTCGACTTGTAGGGATCGGAGGCTCCTCCTCCCTGACCGTAGAGACCGCCGCCACCGCCACTTCCGCTGCCCTGGGCAGGACCTTTTCCCTGTGATGCGACCTTCTTCTGAAGGCTTGCCAGCGAGGAGCTGATTCCCTTTCCCGCCTCGCGGCTTTCGGTCTGCTTCTTGAGCCTGGAAAGCGCATCTGCCAGATCGGCCTTGTCGGACTTCGGCTTCTCTTCAGGAACGATCTTCTTCGCCGGGGCCGGCTCCGGAATCTTCTTTGGTGCAGGTGGCTCGAGCGGTTTCGGGGCAGGAACCTCGGCAACCGGCTTCGGCGCAGGCGGCTGCTCGGGTACGGCAGGGCCTCCTGCTGGTCCGGGCGTTCCGGGAAGGGTCACCAGGCTGACGGTGACGATTTTGACCGGCGGATGCGTGCGCAGGTAGTAGAGCTGCATCAGGAACGACAGCACGACCAACGCAGCGTGGGCAGTGGCAGCAATGAAGACCCATACGGCGAACCGCTTCTGATCCCGCGTCAATTCTTCCCTTGTGCTCATAAGGCCGCCCGACTCTTCAACGTTTTTTGACCTGAGCCGCAACAGGCTCGGTGACCATGCCGATCTTGTCGACACCGGCCGCGCGAATCGAGGCCATAACTGACATTACGAACCCATAGGGCAGGGACCTGTCGGCCTTGAGGTAGACCTCATCGGCCTTTCTGGATTCAAGGATACGCGGAAGCTGCGATGCGATTTCGTCGGGATCGAGCTGGAAGTCGTTGATCGTCACCTTGCGGGATCCGTCCACGCTGATGACCAGGGCGTTCGAATCGATATCCATCCGTTCATGGGAGGTCTGTGGCACGTCGACCTTGACCCCGCTGGTCATCATTGGCGCCGTAACCATGAAAATGACGAGCAGCACCAGCATGACATCCACAAATGGTGTCACGTTGATCTCGCTCATGAGTCTGGTCTTCTGTCCGGTCATCATCGCAGTGCCCTCGCGGTTACTGGTTGAGGTAGGCGTCGATGAAATCGGGAGCGAAATCCTCGAGGTCGCGTTCGACCTGGCCGATCTTCTGGGTAAGGTAGTTGTATCCCATGACTGCAGGAATGGCCGCCACAAGGCCGGTCGCCGTGGCGATAAGCGCCTCGGATATGCCGGGGGCAACGGCGGCGAGAGAGGCGGATTTCATGAGGCCGATGTTCTGGAACGAACTCATGATGCCCCAGACCGTACCGAAAAGGCCGATGAAAGGCGCCGTGTTGCCCACGGTGGCCAGAAAGGGCACCAGGTGCGTGAGGCGCTTGCTTTCGGAGTTGACCTCACGCTTGACGGCCAGCGTGACACGCTCCCTGAGCTGGGTGACAGTGCTCTTGTCGCGCATGGAGCTGTATTCGACGTAACCGGCACGGAAAACGCGGGGCAGCGATCCGGTCCGGAAATTCTCGCTGGCGGAGAACATGCGGTCGACGTTCTGCACCTCGAAGAAGGAGTCGAGGAAATCCTGGGACTCCTTTATCGACTTCCGGATATACCCGAACTTGAAGGCGATGATCGCCCATGAAATGATGGAAAACATGATCAGCACCGCAAGGACGGCAATTACGACTGGACCGGAGCCCATCAGCATCGAGGCGATTCCCCCGCCGGCATTTTCATTCATGGTCAGCTCGCTGGTATGTTTAAAAGGCTGCAAGGTTCTGCACGACGAAATAGGCCACGACAGAACCCGATATTGCACACAATGTATTGACCATATCGTTGTTCACAAAATGATAACCCTTGATAAGTTCATTTTTTACCTTGCTGCCGTCTGGAGCGAAACTGTGCGTCCGCTCGGTCACTTTCTGCCTGATCGGGTCAAAGTACTGCGCCTGGACCGTTGCTCCGAAAAAACTGTCCACCAGGCTGGAGATCAGGCCTGCAACACCGATGACCAGAAGCGACTGCAGGATGCCTACGCGGCTGATCCAGGATACATTCATAAGCACTGCGCTCGCACAGATGAACAGCGAGCCGATGAACGAAGCCGAAGTCCCGGGGATGGAAACCCCGCCGGAGGTGCCCACCGGAACCTCCCTGAACGTAGTGATGAGCCTCGCCTTCGGGTTCGGCCACATGGTGCCGATCTCCGTCGCCCAGGTATCGGCCTGTACGGCGGCAAGTGTCCCAAGATACGAAAAGAATATGTAGGGATCGCCTGTCAGCGAATAGATAACCATCATGATCCAGGCAACACCGCCGTTGGCGTAGACCTGGCCTGCATCGCGCTGGGATCCTTTCTCGAAAACGAGATCGAACTTCGCCTTGCGCTTGTGGCCCAGCTTGGAAAGGATGGAGGAGAGAAAATAAAAGGTCAGGAGCGGCACGGTCCAGACCAGGCCTCCGATACCGAAAATGGTGGTGCCGAGGAGGAATGTGGCCGTAGCCCCGCTGTTCTGCAGGAACTTGACCTTGATCGAGAACAGGGCGAGCAGGAGCGCAAAGAGTCCGCCTGCCAGGAACCCTTCGACCGTCACCATGTGGTTCACTTCGACCAGATAGAGCACATAGGCTATGGAAACCGGGATGAACAGGTTGTCCAGGCCGTAGGAGAGCAACGCCTCGACCGCCGTGGCGACCAGGGCGAGCAGCAGGGCGAGCGCGATCAGCATCCAGAGGGGTTTGCCGACGAGGTCGCCGGTAAACGATTCCCGGAAAACGAACAGGGAAACAGAAAGGATGACGAGGCTCGAAGCGAACATGGCCAGGGATCCCGCGACGGTCTTCGGACTGCGTGTCATGTGCTCGATATGATTTCCGCCGAACGCCGTACCGACCAGGGCAGCCATGGCGTCGCCGACCCCCATCACGAGCATGGCGGTCTGCAGGATCCAGATATGCCGGTCCCAGAGCAGCAGTAGCAGCAGCATGAACACGAGCGGGAACAGCACCGGGCCATAGCTGGTGACCGCACCTTCATCGTCACTCCTGGGAGATGGATCGCCGTGAAGCGAGCGCAAAAGCCCGGACCTGAGACTCAGGGCGCCGACACCCGTGAAAAGCAGCGCCGCCAGCGCAGGGTAGAAGTTCGAATGGAAATAGGCCGGAATGAAGAAGATCACGACCCCCATGCAGAGATGCAGCACCTTCCTGACGACCAGCGGACTGACGCTGAATTTCCTGGTCAGAAGTTCTCCGAGCACCAGAAAGAATCCGATCAGACTCAGAAGGAGAAAAAACGAAGGGAGGTCCTGCGGGAGAGGGGACTGAAGACTCAACATGGCGCTGACAGTTAATGGTTGGCAATGAGCATCAAGCAGCGATCGAAAGTTTTACTAAAAATAAGGTTTTTAATTTTTTACACCATCCCGCGGGAGAAAATAGCATCCTTTCCCGGCACAATCGGCTCTGTAATGCCGAAAGCAGGGGCTTGCGGAGGGTTCGGAACAATGCGGAAATTTCCATCGAATCGGCTCGTGAAGGGTTTTTTCACTTTTTTCATGACCCGCTTGACTTGCGTTCGGGAAAAATGTAAATTATCTGCAATTTTATGTTTTCACTCGCGCGACAACCGATCTATTAGCAATGCCCTTTTTGACCAACCATCGTTCCGAGACTTCCGGGAAACATGCCCCGTCGATGGCCGTCAGCCGCTCGCCGATCACCCGCTTCGCAGGCTTCGAATCCGTCGTATCCTTACTACCTGTAGTACAGGTAATTATTCCGGTATCCTGAGCCGTCAGGCCTTTCCCAAGTCCATCGTATTTTCCACGACAATACTTCAGACTCCATGGCTTCGGGACAGGCAGGCCAGGAGCCCTGTTTTTTGATTTTAAACGTAAACAACCAACGTCGATGAGATCTGACACCATAAAGAAAGGATTTGAGAAAGCCCCCCACCGCAGCCTGCTCAAGGCGACCGGGGCGGTCCGCTCGAAAAGCGACTTTTCGAAACCCTTCATCGGGATCTGCAACTCGTTCAACGAACTGATCCCCGGCCACGCACATCTCCAGGAGCTCGGCCGGATCGCCAAGGAGGCCGTGCGCGAGGCCGGAGGCGTGCCGTTCGAGTTCAACACCATCGGCGTGTGCGACGGCATCGCCATGGGCCATGTCGGCATGCGCTACTCCCTGGCCAGCCGTGAAATCATCGCCGATTCGGTCGAGACCATGGTCGAAGCGCACCGCCTCGACGGCCTGGTCTGCATCCCGAACTGTGACAAGATCACCCCGGGCATGATGATGGGAGCCCTGAGGACCAACGTGCCGGTCATCTTCGTGTCGGGTGGCCCGATGAAGGCCGGCCATACGCCGTCAGGCAGAACGGTCGACCTCATTTCGGTCTTCGAAGCGGTCGGCAAGTTCAGCACCGGCGAGATCGACCAGAAGGAACTCGATACCATCGAAGAGAGCGGATGCCCCGGATGCGGTTCCTGCTCGGGCATGTTCACGGCCAACTCGATGAACTGCCTCTGCGAGGCGCTCGGTTTCGCCCTTCCCGGCAACGGCACCATCCTCGCCGTCGATCCGAGAAGGAACGATCTGGTGAAAAGCGCTTCCAGGAGGATCGTCGACCTGGTCAACGAAGATGTCCGGCCGAGGGACATACTTACCCGGCGCGCCCTGCTCAACGCATTTTCGCTGGACTTCGCCATGGGCGGCAGCACCAATACCATCCTGCATACCCTGGCCATCGCCAACGAAGCGGAACTCGATTTCGACTTTTCTGAACTGAACGGCCTGTCGGCCCGCACGCCCTACATCTGCAAGGTGAGCCCGGCGACGACCGAAGTGCATATCGAGGATGTGGACCGCGCCGGAGGCATATCGGCCATCCTGAAAGAGCTGTCGACCATCGACGGGCTGCTCGACCTGTCGGTCCCGACCGTCACCGGCAGGACGCTCGGCGAAAACATCGCCGGTGCGGAGGTGCTCGACCGGAAGGTCATCAGGGCGGTCAGCGACCCCTACTCGGCGACCGGCGGCCTTGCCGTGCTTTACGGCAACCTCGCCCCGAACGGTTCTGTTGTCAAGACGGGAGCGGTCAGCGCCCCGATGATGAAGCATACCGGCCCGGCAAAGGTCTACGACTGCCAGGACGACGCCATTGCTGGAATCATGGAGGGCGACGTCAAGGCAGGCGACATCGTGGTCATCCGTTACGAAGGGCCACGCGGCGGACCCGGCATGCCGGAGATGCTCTCGCCAACAAGCGCCATCATGGGCCGCGGCCTCGGCGACTCGGTGGCGCTGATCACCGACGGACGCTTTTCGGGCGGATCGCGCGGGGCATGCGTCGGCCATGTATCGCCGGAAGCGGCGGTCGGCGGTCCGATCGCGGCCCTCAGGAACGGCGACGTGATCACCATCGACATCCCGTCGCGTTCGATGACGGTCGATCTGGACGAGAAGACGATCGCGGAGCGGATCGACGCACTGCCGCCCTTCGAGCCAAAGATCAGGAAAGGATACCTCGCAAGGTATGCACAGATGGTGACGTCGGCGAATACCGGCGCCGTCCTGAAAACAATGTAAGTATCAGGCACCTCCGGGTGCCGTAACCTGAATTTAAACGTTCGAACCATGCATGAACCCGGACAGAAAATGAACGGATCCGAGATATTCTTCGAGTGCCTCCGGCGTGAAAACGTCGAGTACATATTCGGCTACCCCGGCGGGTCGCTGCTGAAGGTCTACGAGACGCTGCACGACGTCAAGGACATCAAGCACATCCTCGTGCGACACGAGCAGGGCGCCACCCATATGGCCGAGGGGTACGCCAGGGCCACCGGCAGGCCTGGCGTGGTGCTCGTCACCTCCGGTCCCGGGGCGACCAACACCGTCACCGGCATCACCAACGCCTACATGGACTCGTCCCCGATGGTGGTCTTCACCGGGCAGGTGCCGAGTTCGCTGATCGGCAACGACGCATTCCAGGAGGCGGACATCGTCGGCATCACCCGTCCGATCACGAAGCACAACTTCCTGGTCAAGGATGTCAGGGAGCTTGCGTCGACCATCCGCAAGGCTTTCTACCTGGCCACGACCGGCCGGCCGGGCCCGGTGCTGGTCGACATGCCCAAGGACATCCTCGCCGCGGAGTGCGTGTTCGAGTGGCCGGAGAGCGTCGACATCCGCGGTTTCAAGCCGACCTTCAAGTGCCACGCCAACCAGGTGCAGAAGGCAGCGAAAATGATCGCCAGATCGAAACGCCCCCTGCTCTATATCGGCGGAGGCGTCATCACGGCCGAAGGTTCGGAAGCTCTGCGCCAGCTCGCCATCGAGCAGCAGATCCCTGTCACCATGACCCTGCAGGGTCTGGGCGCCTTCCCTGGCGACCACCCGCTCTCGATGGGCATGCTCGGCATGCACGGCACCTTCTGGGCGAACCAGGCGGTCAACAGCTGCGACCTGCTGATCGCGGTCGGCGCAAGGTTCGACGACCGCGTCACCGGCAAGGTCGAGACCTTTGCCACACAGGCCGTCAAGATCCACAACGACATCGACCCGACCAACGTCGACAAGAACGTCAAGGTGGACCTGCCGGTGGTCGGCGATGCGAAGGATTTCCTCGAATCGATCCTGAGGGAACTGCCGAAAGTCAGAGAGGACCGCAGCCAGTGGCTCGCCGAAATCGAGGCATGGCGCAAGCAGTGCCCGATGGAGTACGCCGACGAGAAGGACACCCTGAAAACCGAGTTCGTCATCGACGAGATCTCGAAGCAGACCGGGGGGCACGCCGTCATCGTGACCGACGTCGGCCAGCACCAGATGTGGACCGCACAGTACTACAAGTTCACCGAACCCCGTTCGATCATCACCAGCGGCGGCCTCGGCACGATGGGCTTCGGCCTGCCTGCCACCATCGGCGCGGCCTTCGGCGTGACCGACCGGCCGGTGATCACCATCTGCGGCGACGGCGGCCTGATGATGAACATCCAGGAGATGGTGACGGCCGTCTACAACAAGCTGCCGATCAAGATATTCCTGATCAACAACAGCTACCTCGGCATGGTCCGCCAGTGGCAGGAGCTGTTCCACAAGGAGAAGTACTCCTTCACCGACCTTGCAGCGAGCAATCCCGATTTCGTGAAGGTGGCCGAGGCGTTCGGATGCAGGGCGGTCAGCGCCGACAATCCGGAATCGGCCCGGAAGGCCATCACGGAAGCGCTCGCCTACAACGACGGTCCGATGCTGGTCGACTTCAGGGTCGTCAGAAAGGATATGGTCTTCCCGATGGTGCCGGCAGGCGGATCGATCTCCGACATGCTGCTGGCCCGGCTGAATCCTAAAACCATGGTTTAAGCAACGTATGAAACACCTTATATCTGTTCTTGTCGAAAACAAATTCGGCACCCTGAACCGGGTGGCCGCCATGTTCAGCGCACGCGGTTTCAACCTCGAAAGCATCTCCATCGGAGAGACGGAAGATGCCGAAATTTCGCGCATGACCATCGTGACCCGCGGCGAAGACAGGATCATCAGCCAGGTGCTCAAACAGCTCAACCGGCTGGTCGACACCATCAAGGTGACGGACCTCACGCATCAGCCCCACGTCGAGCGTGAGCTGCTGCTGATGAGCCTGAAAATGACCAAAACCACGCAGCACGAGATTTTCGAACTGACCAACGTTTTTAAGGGAAAAGTCGTGGATATAAAACAAAAATCCATTACTATTGAGGTCATCGGTTCACCGGACAAGATCAACACGGCCATCGACCTTTTCAGGCCTTTTGGCATCCGGGAACTGGCCCGGTCCGGCGCGGTCGCCATCCACCGTGGCGAAATCTGATTTTATTTTTTCGTACGCATAAACTGATCAACAATACCTATGTCAATGAACGTCTATTACGAGCAGGATGCCGACCTCGCGGTACTGCAGGGCAAGAATATCGCCGTCCTCGGCTATGGAAGCCAGGGTCATGCCCACTCCCTGAACCTCAAGGACAGTGGCCTGAACGTCTGCGTCGGACTTCGCACGGACAGCTCCTCTTGCGCCAAGGCTCGTGAAGCCGGCCTCAGGGTCGAAACCGTCGCCGAAGCGGTCAAGTGGGCCGACATCATCATGGTGCTCCTGCCGGACCAGACCCAGAAGAGCGTCTACGACAATGAAATCGCACCGAACCTGAAGCCGGGCAACACCCTCGCTTTCGGACACGGATTCAATATCCATTACAAGCAGATCGTGCCTCCGACCGACGTCGACGTGATCATGATCGCCCCCAAGAGCCCGGGCCACCTGGTCCGCAGGACCTTCACCGAAGGCAACGGCGTACCGTGCCTGATCGCCGTCCACCAGGACTTCACCGGCAACGCGAAAAAGCAGGCGCTCGCCTGGGCCAAGGGGCTCGGCGGCACCAAGGCCGGCGTGATCGAAACCAACTTCAAGGACGAGACCGAAACAGACCTGTTCGGCGAACAGGCCGTGCTCTGCGGCGGTTCGGCCGAGCTGATCAAGGCCGGGTTCGAAACCCTGACCGAAGCCGGATATCCTGCTGAACTGGCCTACTTCGAGTGCATGCACGAGCTGAAGCTCATCGTGGACCTCTACTATGAAGGCGGCCTGTCGCGCATGAACTACTCGGTCAGCGATACCGCAGAATACGGCGGCATGACCCGCGGACCGCGCCTCATCACCTCAGCCGTGAAGGCCGAGATGAAGAAGATCCTCGAAGAGGTCCAGGACGGACGTTTCGCGAAGGAGTTCATCGACGAATGCAATTCGGGTTACAACTCACTGAACAGCCTCCGCGAGAGCAACCGCAACCACCCGATCGAGAAGGTCGGTGCGAAGCTCCGCGAGATGATGAGCTGGCTCAAGAAGAAGTAAAACCGGAGAGCAATGTACAAGATCGTATCGATTCCCGGCGACGGTATCGGCCCCGAAGTGGTGGCCGGTGCCCTCGACGTGCTGAATGCCATATCGAAGAAGCATGGATTGACCATCCAGGTCGAGGAGCATCCGTTCGGCGGAGCCTCCTATGAGCTGCACGGCACCATGCTGACCGACGAAACACTGGAAGCCTGCAGGAACTGCGACGCCGTGCTGCTCGGCGCGGTCGGCGGCCCCAAGTGGGAGAACCTGCCGCATGCCGACAAGCCGGAAGCCGCCCTGCTGAAAATCCGCAAGGAGCTCGGCCTGTTTGCAAACCTTCGCCCGGCGAAGGTCTACGACGCCCTTCTCGATGCGTCGACGCTGAAGCCTGAAGTGGTGCAGGGCACCGATTTCATGGTGTTCAGGGAGCTGACCGGCGGCATCTATTTCGGCCAGCCGAGGGGTTACGACGAGAACCGGGGCTGGAACACCATGGTCTACGAACGCTACGAGGTCGAGCGTATCGCCCGCCTCGCATTCGAGGCTGCACAGAAGCGAGGCAACGTGAAGGTCACCTCGATCGACAAGGCCAACGTGCTCGAAGTCTCGCAGTTCTGGCGCAACGTCGTGCATGAAGTGCACAAGGAGTTCCCGGAAATCGAGCTTGCCGACATGTACGTCGACAACGCGGCCATGCAGATCGTGCGCAACCCGAAGCAGTTCGACGTGATCGTGACGAGCAACCTCTTCGGAGACATCCTGAGCGACATCTCCGGCATGATCACCGGAAGCCTCGGCATGCTGCCATCGGCAAGCATCGGCTCGAAATACGCGCTGTACGAACCGATCCACGGAAGTGCACCGGACATCGCCGGCCAGAACAAGGCAAACCCGATCGCGACCATCGCTTCGGTGGCCATGATGTTCGAGAACAGCTTCTGCATGCCCGACATCGCGACCGAGATCTACCAGGCGATCGAGAAAGCGCTTGCCACCGGCATCCGCACGGCAGACATCGCAAAACCGGGGGAAAAGGCCGTATCGACGACCGAAATGACCGCGGCAATCGTCGCCTGCCTGTAGCATCGGGCGACACCTCCCGGCGCTGCGGATACGTGACGTCGGGAACACTGACAGAGAGCAACTGCGCCGGGAAACCGGCGCCGGAAGAAGCCGGAGCACTGTCAGTGACCGGCTTTTCCCGTTTTCGGGAAGAATGAGAGTAACGACGAATCAACAAGGTTAAACCGTAAACGGAATCTGACCAATACACCAATGGCACAAACGATAACCCAGAAAATTTTTGCCAGAGCCGCCAATCGCAAGTTTGTCGATGCAGGCGAAAGCGTCTGGCTGAACGTCGATGTCCTCCTGACGCATGACGTCTGCGGGCCGCCGACCTTCGACATCTTCAAGCACGAGTTCGGAACCGACGCGAAAGTCTGGAACCCGGAGAAGGTTGTGGTGCTTCCCGACCATTACATCTTCACCGAGAACGAGCACGCCCACCGCAACATCGACCTGCTGAGGCAGTTCGCCGCCAAGCAGGGGCTTCCGAACTACTACGACGTGGGCACCGACCGTTACCGCGGCGTCTGCCACGTGGCGCTTGCCGAAGAGGGTTTCAACCTCCCCGGCACCGTGCTGTTCGGCACTGACTCGCACACCTGCACCTCGGGCGCGTTCGGCATGTTCGGTTCAGGCATCGGCAACACCGACGCAGCGTTCATCCTCGGCACCGGCAAGCTCTGGGAGAAGGTACCCGAATCGATGAAGTTCACCTTCGAGGGACAGATGCCAGAATACCTGACGGCAAAAGACCTGATCCTTCAGATCCTCGGCGACATCGGTACCGACGGCGCCACATACCGCGCCATGGAGTTCGACGGCGAAGCGGTCTATTCGCTGCCCATGGACGAACGCATGACCCTCTGCAACATGGCCATCGAGGCCGGAGGCATGAACGGCATCATCGGCGTCGACGCCGTGACCGAGGCATTCGTCAAGGCACGGACCAGCAAACCCTACGAGGTCTTCGCGAGCGATCCGGACGCCACCTACCACAGCATGTACCGCTACCAGGTGGACAAGATGGAACCGGTCGTCGCCATGCCGCACAGCCCTGATAACCGCGCAACAGTGCGGAGCGTCGCAGGCACGCCGATCACCAAGTCCTACATCGGCTCCTGCACCGGCGGCAAGCTGACGGACTTCATGCTCGCAGCAAAGATCCTGAAAGGCAGGAAGGTTGCCGTGACGACCAACATCGTGCCGGCAACGGTCCTCGTGGCCTCGCAGCTTGCAACCGAGAGCTACGAAGGAGAAACCCTGAGGAAGATCTTCGAGGATGCCGGATGTAGCATCGCCCTGCCATCCTGCGCCGCATGCCTCGGCGGACCTGCCGACACGGTCGGCCGCTCGGTGGATAACGATGTGGTCGTCTCGACGACGAACAGGAACTTCCCCGGACGCATGGGCAGCAAGCACGCAGGCGTCTACCTCGCCTCGCCGCTGACCGCGGCAGCATCGGCCGTAACGGGAAAACTCACCGATCCGAGGGATTTCCTCTGATCGAATGAAGCTAATGACAAGGAAAACAAACAACCATGGAAACCATCATTCAGGGTAAAGCATACGTCCTCGGCAAGAATATCGACACCGACCAGATCATCCCCGCCGAGCACCTGGTCTATAGCCTCTCCGACCCCGAAGAGGTGAAGATGTACGGCAAATACGCACTTTCAGGCGTGCCTCCCGAGCAGGGCGGACTCCCGGAAGGGGATGTTCCGTTCGTGCAGGAGGGCAGCTACGACTCGCCCTACACGATCATCATCGCCGGCCCGAACTTCGGCTGCGGTTCATCAAGGGAGCACGCCCCCTTCGCGCTCCAGGTCGCCGGGGCGAAGGCGATCGTCGCCGAATCCTACGCCAGGATCTTCTACCGCAACTGTGTGGACGGCGGCTTTGTTATCCCCTATGAAACGCTGCAGCAGCTCAACAAGATGATCCTCACCGGAGATGAGCTGTCGATCGACATCAAGGCGAACACGCTGACCAACCTGACGCAGAACGTCACCTACCAGCTCAAACCGCTGGGCGACGTGGCGAACATCGTGCAGGCCGGCGGCATTTTCGAGTACGCAAGGAAAAACGACCTCATGGCTTCGAGCCAGGCATAACAGAGAGAGCAGTACCGCACATGGCAATCGAACTGTATGACACGACCCTGCGTGACGGCACGCAGGGCGAACATATCAATCTATCGGTCCAGGACAAGCTGCTGATCGCCGAGAGGCTTGACGAATTCGGCGTCGACTTCATCGAGGGAGGATGGCCGAGCAGCAATCCGAAGGACGAGGAGTTCTTCCTGAAGTCCCGGGCACTCGCATTCAGGAACGCCAGGCTCAGTGCGTTCGGTTCGACCGCCAGGTCGCTGGACAACATCGGCAACGATCCCAACCTGGTCGGGCTCCTAAAATCGGAGGCGCCGGTGCTCACCATTTTCGGCAAGACCTGGAAAGCCCACTCCACCAAGAGCCTCGGCATCACTGACGAAGAGAACGCCGAGCTGATCATGCGGTCGGTTCGCCACCTCGTCGAAGGCGGCCGCGAAGTCTTTTTCGACGCCGAGCACTTCTTCGACGGATGGAAGGACAGCGCGGAGTTCGCCGAGACCATGCTTCGCGCAGCCATCGACGGCGGTGCGCAGCGGCTGGTGCTCTGCGACACCAACGGCGGCTCAATGCCCCACGAAGTCGCCATGATCGTCAAAAGGGTGCGTGAACTTTTCCCCGAGGTACCTGTAGGCATCCACGCCCACAACGACAGCGACCTTGCCGTCGCCAACTCGATCGAAGCCGTCAGGGCCGGAGCCACGCAGGTGCAGGGCACGATCAACGGCATCGGCGAACGTTGTGGCAACGCCAACCTGATCAGCGTCATCCCGAACCTCCTCCTCAAGCTCGACAAGGAGTTCGCGCACGTCGCCGACCTGACGCAGCTGACCTCGATGTCCAAGTTCGTCTTCGAGATCCTGAACCTTCCGCCCGACACGAAAGCGGCGTTCGTCGGCAAATCCGCCTTTGCCCACAAGGGGGGCATCCATGTCAGCGCCGTCATGAAGGAGAGTTCCCTGTACGAGCACATCGACCCCTCGCTTGTCGGCAACCGACAACGGGTGCTCGTTTCCGAGCTCGCCGGGCAGAGCAACATCCGGTACAAGGCAAAAGAGCTCGGCATCGACCTGCCCGAAAAAGGGGAGCTTTTCAAGAACCTGGTCAACAACGTCAAGACGCTTGAACACCGGGGCTACCAGTTCGACGGCGCCGAAGCATCGTTCGAGCTGATCCTTCGCCGTGAACTCGGCCAGTTCAAGCCGTTTTTCGAGGTGCTCGAATCGAAAGTGCATATCGAGAACAGCCACGACGGTCACTCCGTCGACCAGGCCGTCCTGAAGGTCGATGTGGGTGGAGAGACCGAACTGACCGTCTCCGACGGAGACGGACCGGTGAACGCCCTCGACAAGGCCCTTCGCAAGGCGCTCGTAAGGTTCTATCCCGAAATACGCGCCATCCGCCTGATCGATTACAAGGTGAGGGTGCTGGAAGAAAAGCGCGGCACAAGCGCGAAGGTACGGGTGCTGATCGAAAGCAGCGACGGTAACAAGACCTGGGGCACCGTAGGCGTCTCGACCAATATCATCGAGGCGAGCCTCCAGGCCCTCAGCGACAGCATCAACTATCATCTGTTCAATACGAAAATCGTAACACGTAACGCGTAACACTAAACTGGTGACGTTATGTGTTACGCGTCACGACTCTCCTCGCAACCCTGTCACCCCCACAGGACTATGCGCATCCACGACATCGATCCCGAAAACAGGCCCAGGGAGCGCTTCCTCAACTCCGGCCCTGCGTCGCTGAGCCCGGCCGAGCTTCTGGCCATCATCCTCCGCTCAGGCACTCCCGGACGCAACATCGTCGACACCTGCCAGGAACTCATTTCGAAATTCAGCCTCGAACGGCTGCCGGGGCTGTCATTGCAGGAGCTGCAGGCGGTCAACGGCATAGGCGAAGCAAAGGCCATGCAGGTGATCGCCATCTTCGAACTGCACAAGCGCCTGCACTATACACGGAACACAAGGCTACGGGTACAATCGGCAAGTGACGTATTCGAGTATATGAAAGGACGTATTCCCGACGAAACAAGAGAACATCTGTGCATTCTCTTCCTGGATGCAAAAAACCGGATCATCAGGCATGAGGTCGTTTCGGTGGGCACCCTGACAGCCTCTCTCATCCATCCGAGGGAGATCTTCAAGGCGGCGATACGGGAAAGCGCGAATGCCGTCATTCTGGTACATAACCACCCGTCAGGCGACGTGCAGCCGAGCAGTGCCGACAAACAGGTCACGACGATCCTCAAGCAGGCCGGTAACCTGCTTCAGATAGATCTTCTCGACCACGTGATCGTAGGAGCCGACGACTGGTTCAGCTTCAGGGATCACTCGATGCTTTCTTAATGCTGTCCGTTCTGTAAGGTCAGGACATCTTTTTGCAGTTTGTAGGAACCGGTTTTAACGGTGTCTGCGAACAAGCATGTCCTGAATTGGCAACCTGGGGGGCCACCTCGATACAACTACTCCACCGGATTGAGTTCGTTTCGAACTCCTCCCCGGGAAGCGGATTCAGTGTTACCGTCGACAGAGGCTTCCACCAGACCCGGAAACTCGCGGACATTCTTGGCCTGCAACCCTTTCTGGGTTTTGTCGAGTTCGTATTCCACTTCTGCGTCCTGATTCAGAACCTTGAAACTCTGATCGGACACGATAGCTGAAAAATGGACGAAAATGTCCTCTCCCCCTTCGGGATTGAGGATAAATCCGTACCCCTTTTTGCCATCAAACCACTTTACTTTACTTTTAGCCAAAGCCACTGCAAGTCTTCATTGTTGAATAAACCGCTTTAACATGCAAATCAAGCCACAACAGAAATATAGGTCATTTGTAAAATCGGGGCAAGCGTGCTTTACCTATTTTACGCTACTGTTACGTTGATTTTATAACATTTTTTCTGCAATTTGCCATGCAACACGTAATCCTTGTCACCGGAGCCGGAAAAGGCATCGGCAGAGCCATCGCGTTTGCCTTCGCCCAGGCGGGCCGGCACAACCCCGATTTCGATCCGCTGCTCGTCCTCTGTTCGAGGAGCATTACCGACCTCGAGTCGATCTCCCTCGAATGCAGGGCGGAGGGCGCCATTACCGAAACTGTCGTCTGCGACCTGGGCCGCATCGAGGAGGCAAGGGGTCTCGCGTCGCATATTCTGGATAAGTACGGCACGATCGACTGCCTGGTGAACAATGCCGGCGTTGGACGCTTCAAGCCGCTGGCAGACATCACCGAAGAGGATTTCGACTTCACGATGGCCACCAACCTCAAGGGAACCTTCTTCCTGACCCAGGCGCTCTTCAAGGTCATGGAAAAGAATCGTTCAGGACATATTTTTTTCATCACGTCGGTGGCTGCCGGGAAGGCGTTCAAGCACTCTTCCGTCTACTGCATGTCCAAATTCGGCCAACGCGGCCTGGTAGAAACCGTGCGCCTCTACGCCCGTGAATGCAACGTCAGGATCACCGACGTCATGCCCGGAGCCGTCTACACCCCCATGTGGGGCGTCGTCGATGACGATTTCAGGTCGCTCATGATGATGCCGGAAGACATCGCGCATCCCATCGTTCAGGCCTACCTCCAGCCAGGAAGGACGACCGTCGAGGAGATCGTGCTGAGGCCGACCCGAGGGGATATCCAGGATGAGTGAAGAAAAGTGGACGATGTGGACGAACAAATAGTGGACGTTATGGACGGAGTAGACAATACAGGCAACCTGCAAGCTGAATGCTTAATGTCCCTGTATTCACCACTTAATCCGCTTTCCTGGAGTTATCTTGTCCATTTTGTCCACTCCGTCATTCGTCCACATCGTCCATAACGTCCATTTCATCTTCCGCTCCGCCAACCACTTGTCGTTTTTTTCTCGTATCTTGACGTCCTCAAACATCTTGTCAACAAGGAACAGCATACTGCCATGAGCCTCAAGGAGAGAATAGACCGGGAACTGAAGGAGTCGCTCAAAAGCGGCGACAAGAGCCGTCTGAACGCCATCAGGTCGATCCGCGCGGCCCTGCTTGAAAAAGAGGTATCGATCCGCGTCGGTGGCGTCGGCGTGCTCAACGCCGACCAGGAACTCGAAGTGCTCATGAGCCTGGCAAAGAAGCGACGTGACGCCATAGAACAGTTCACGGCCGGGAACCGTCCTGACCTGGCCGAAACCGAAGCCGTCGAACTGAAGGTGATCGAGGAGTACCTTCCGGCCCCGGTCTCCGACGAGGAGGTCGAAGCCATCATCCGCGACATCGTCACGAAAAGCGGCGCAACGTCAATGAAGGACATGGGCAAGGTCATGGGCGAAGCCATGAAGGCACTGAAAGGCAAGGCCGACGGCACCAAGGTCCAGAACGTCGTCAAATCACTGCTGTCCGCCTAACCAATTCCATTTACCGACCATGCTCGATATCAACCTCTTACGGCAGAACCCCGATGAAGTGATCGCCATGCTGCACCGGCGATCGATGGCCGATGATGCCGGTAAAGTGCAGGAACTGCTCGACATCGACCGGACGCGCAAGGAGATGGTCCAGCGCGCCGACGACCTGAAAGCCCTGCGCAACCGGGTATCGAAGGAGATTGCGGACATCAAGCGCGCCGGCCAGGGATCTGCCGAAGAGCTGATCGTCCAGATGAAATCGGTCTCCGACCAGATCACCGGACTCGACGCGTCGCTCACGAAACTCGAAAGCGACATGGAGGAGCTCCTGCTGACCCTCCCGAACAAACTCCACCCCTCCGTTCCGGAAGGGCGCTCGGCCGAGGACAACGTCCTGTACAGGGGGCCGTTCGAGTTCGCGCATCAGCTCGACTTTCCGGTGAAAAACCACCTCGAACTCGGCAAAAGCCTCGGGCTCCTCGACTTCGAGCGCGGCGCGAAGATCAGCGGCGCCGGGTTCCCGGTCTACATCGGCAAGGGGGCAAGGCTCGAACGGGCGCTGATCAACTTCATGCTCGACACCCACACCGCCAACCACGGCTATACCGAAGTGTTTCCGCCGTTCATGGTCAACCAGGAGTCGCTCAGGGGAACCGGCCAGTGGCCGAAGTTCGCCGACCAGGTCTACCACATGCCCGAGGACGGGCTCTACGCCATCCCGACGGCCGAAGTCCCGGTGACCAACCTGCACCGTGGCGAAATGCTCGACACCGACAAGCTCCCCATAGCCTATGCAGCCTATTCGGCCTGCTTCAGGCGCGAGGCCGGAAGCTACGGCAAGGACACGAGGGGCTTCCTGCGCGTGCACCAGTTCAACAAGGTCGAGATGGTGCGCTTCACCCGGCCTGAGAAATCGTACGAGGCGCTCGAAGAGATCCTCGGCCACGCCGAAGCGATCCTCTGCGCGCTGAAGATACCCTACCGGGTCATCACTCTCTGCGGCGGCGACATCAGCGCCAATGCGGCCAAGTGCTACGACATCGAGGTGTGGTCCCCGGCTGAAGACAAATACCTCGAAGCCTCCAGCGTCTCGAACTTCGAAGACTACCAGGCCCGGCGGTCGAACATCCGCTTCAAACCCGACGGGAAATCCAAACCCGAGTTCGTGCACACCCTGAACGGCTCCGGACTGGCGACGTCGAGGCTCATGGTCTCCCTGCTCGAACACTACCAGACCGCAGACGGCAAGGTGAAAGTGCCGGAGGTGCTGCAACCCTATACCGGTTTCGACGTGATCGGGTAAAAAGAGCATGGACGTCATGGACGTCGTGGGCAACATGGACGATTGATCGTCCTCATGTGCCCATTCAGTCCATGACGTCCACTCTGTCCATCACGTCCACGTTATTTTCCCCTACTTCATCACACCACTCTCTTCCGTGCCTCGACAGCCGCCCTGAACTCGCAGACCATGCGGCTGACCGTATCGACGTCGATCAGGAAAGCGTCGTGCCCGTAAGGCTCGTCGAGGAAGAGTATCCGGGAACCGGGAATCAGCCTGGCGAGCTCTTCCTGCTCCTCCTTCGGATAGAGGAGATCAGAATCGATGGAGAGGATCTCGACCAGCATCGGAATCGCCCCCAGCACGCTTTCATATGCGCCCCTGCCCCTCGCGACGTCATGCATGTCCATGGCCCTCGTGAGCGTGATGTAAGTGTTGGCGTCGAACCTCCCTACCAGTTTCTTCCCCTGGTACCGAAGGTAGCTCTCCGCCGTGAACAGTCCGTCGTCCTGAAGTTGCCTGCCGAACCGCACCTGGAAATTCTCGAAGCAGCGATAGGTGCACATGGCCATCATCCGCGCGGCGGCAAGCCCTTTGGCAGGCTGCAGCGCGGGATCGTACCACCCGTCGTTCCAGTCAGCGTCTGCGGCGATCGCCTGTCGCTGGGCCTCGCTCTGGGCGATGCACCACGCCGAATGCCGGCCGGAGATTCCCATGGGCATGAGCGCGCCGGCGATCTCCGGATACATGCATCCCCATTCGAGCACCTGCATGCCGCCGAGCGAGGCGCCGACCACGAGGCTCAGCCGTTCGATGCCGAGTGCGCTGATCAGCCGATGCTGTACCGCGACCATGTCGCGTATGGTGATACGAGGAAAATCGGGACCGTAGTGCCGTCCGGTCAGCGGATTTTCGGAAAGCGGCCCGGTCGAACCGTAGCAGCTGCCCAACACGTTGCTGCAGATGATGAAATCCTTCGTCTCGTCGAAAGCCCGGCCTTCGCCGAACATGCCGCTCCACCAGACGTCTGCATCCGCGTTGCCGGTAAGGGCCTGGCAGATGAGGATCACGTTGCTCTTCGACTCGTTCAGGGCCCCCCAGGTCCTGTAGGCGACCTTCACGCCGGGCAGCTCGCCGCCAAGCTCGAGTTTCAGGGGTTCGTTCGATACGTAGTATCGTGTCTCTTCGGATATGATTTGAATATGCTCCATCGGTCTCTCAGGGTAAATTCCGCAGTGCCTGGCTGAAATCAGCCTTGATGTCGTCTATGTGTTCGATGCCCACCGAAACCCGAACCATGTCCTCCGTGACGCCTGCCGAGGCCTGTTCAGCGGCGGAAAGCTGCTGGTGAGTGGTCGATGCCGGGTGGATCACCAGGGTCTTGGCGTCGCCGACGTTGGCGAGATGGCTTGCCAGCTTCACGCTGTCGATGAACTTCACCGCGCGGCTGTACCCGCCCTTCACCCCGAAGGTCAGCACGCCGCCGAACCCGTTGCGCAGATAACGTCCGGCCTGGCTGTGGGTCGGATGGCTCCCGAGCCCCGGGTAGTTCACCCAGGCGACATCTTCGCGTGCCTCGAGCCAGCGGGCCAGTTCGAAGGTGTTGTCGAGGTGTCGCTGCACCCTCAGCGAAAGGGTTTCGAGACCCTGCAGCAGCAGGAATGAGTTGAACGGGCTGATGGCGGGGCCAAAATCCCTCAACCCCTCGACCCGCGCCCTGACGATGAAGGCAAGGTCGCCGAAGGTCTCGTGGAACCTCATCCCGTGGTACCCTTCGGAAGGCTCGGTAAAGAGCGGGAAACGGCCGTTCGACCAGTCGAAGTTGCCTGCATCGACGATGATGCCTCCCATCGAGGTGCCGTGTCCGCCGATCCATTTGGTGGCCGACTCGACCACGATCGACGCCCCGTGGTCGATGGGCCGGCAAACGTAGCCAGCGCAACCGAAGGTGTTGTCGACGATGAACGGAATGCCGTTCTCCCTTGCGATCGCGGCCAGGGCATCGAAGTCGGGCACATGGAACGCCGGGTTGCCGATCGATTCCAGGTAGATCGCTTTGGTGTTCCCGTCGACCGCCTCACGGAAAGATTCCGGATCGTTGCCGTCGACGAATTTTACCCCGATGCCAAGCCTCGAAAGGGTCACCTTGAACTGGTTGTAGGTGCCGCCGTAGAGGTAACTGGAAGAGACGATGTTGTCTCCCGCCTGGCAGATGGTGGCGATCGCGATGAACTGGGCAGCGTGTCCGCTTGCGACGGCCAGCGCAGCCTTGCCGCCTTCGAGTGAGGCCATCCGCTTCTCGAGCACGTCGGTGGTCGGGTTCATCAGGCGCGTGTAGATGTTCCCCGCCTCCTTGAGGGCGAACAGGTTCGCCCCGTGCTCCGCGCTGTCGAACACGTACGAGGTGGTCTGGTAGATGGGCACTGCCCTCGATCCGGTAACCGGATCGGGCTCCTGGCCGGCATGAACCTGCAGGGTCTCGAACCGCCAGTCGCTGTAATCCTGGGTCATGGCAAACAATACATTGTTGAAGCCGCAGCTCCTGACAAGGCGGGTGAGGGGTCAGATAACTCTGACGGGAAGCACGAAGAGAAGTATGAAATCAGCAGGTATGCATACATCATCTTTCCCGGATTCCCTCCGGGATGGATTTGGCACCTCTCATTCTGGAATGAAGGTTGCCAAGGCTTCGCAGGGCCAGTCCCTCCGCCTTTCTGGATGATAGCTTGAAATCTGAAAAAGAACGCTCAAGTTTTCAGGAATCTACGACAGCTCGTGCTATTTTACAAGGCATATCATTTTTTTCAATCACCTTACAGTCCCATTCCCACCGCCCATGAACGCACGCGAAACCGCGCTTAAAGTCCTCCAGGAAGTAGAGGCCGGAACCAGGAAATCCGAAGAGGTCCTGAACCGGATGCTCGACCATTCCGAGGCCGGACGGAGCGACCGGGCGCTTGCTCGCGAGCTGGTGAACGGCACACTCAAGTACCGCCGGCAGTGCGACTTCGTGATCTCGAAGTTCTACAGCCACGACTATGCCAAGGCTGCGCCGGTGCTGAAAAACATCCTGAGAATCGGCGTCTACCAGCTCCTGCACCTCGACAGGGTGCCACGCCCCGCAGCGGTCGACGAATGCGTCAAGCTTGCCCGAAAGTACAAGGGCGACCACCTCTCCCGCCTGGTCAACGGCGTGCTGAGGAAGATCTCCCCGAAAACCGTCGAACTCGAAGCCTGGACCGAAGGCATGGACGAAGCGCAGCGGCTCTCCGTGCTCTACTCCTACCCCGATTGGCTGGTCGTGCGATGGCTGGGCAGGTATGGGCGCGAGCTCACGGAACGGATGCTCGCCTGCGGCAACCTGCCTCCGGCAACGGGGTACCGGGTCAACCGCCTGAAGGGATCGTTCGACAAGCTGGCCGAAACGGCCGGGCTGCCCGACCTCCGGCGTTCCGGAGATGGCCTCGACGACTTTTTCTTCACCCGGGAGTTCGCCAGCATGGAACCATTGCTCACCGCCGGACTCGTCAGCGTGCAGAACCCGGCACAGGGCCTCGCCTGCCTCCTCGCAGCTCCCGAACCGGGCACCGTCGTCTACGACATGTGCGCCGCGCCGGGCGGCAAGTCGACATTCATGGCTGAGCTGATGAACGATACGGGCAGGATCATCGCCCTCGACCGTTCAGCAAGAAAGCTCGAACGGGTCGCCGCCAACGCCAAGGCCCTCGGCATCACGATCATCGAACCCCGCGAGGGCGACGCCCTCACCTTCGACCCCGGATGCACGCCGGACACCATCCTGCTCGACGCCCCCTGCACCGGCACCGGAGTGCTGGGCCGCAGGGCCGAACTCCGCTGGAGGAGCGGTCCCGAAAAGCTCGACGAACTCGCCGCGCTGCAGGCTGCCCTGCTCGACCGTGCCGCCGAGCTGCTTCGGCCCGGAGGCATTCTCCTCTACGCCACCTGCTCGCTCGAGGCCGAGGAAAATGAACAGCAGCTCGGATCGTTCCTCGACCGGCACCCCGAATTCGAGCCCGCACCGTTCCCGAAGGGCTTCCCGGATCCTTTCCTCCCGACGGAGGAGACCGGGGGACGGCTGCTCACCCTGCCCGGCGAAAGGGAAGGGTTCGACGGAGGTTTCGCCGCGCGTCTCCGGAAGAGGGAGATCTCCTGATGCATGAACTGCGGGAACCCTATCGCAGCCAGCTCGAAGCCTTCCTCAACTACCTGACCCTCGAGCGCAACTTTTCAGGAAACACCCGCGTCTCCTACCTGAACGACCTCGGCCGCTACCTCTCCTGGCTTCAGGCGGCCGGGGTCAAGCCGGAGGAGGCCGTTCCGGGCGACATCCGCAAATTCATACGGGAGCTGCACGAGATCGGCCTCGAAGCGAGCTCAGTGGCGAGGAACGTGTCGGCGATACGCTCCTTCCACAAGTTCCTCCTCACCGAACGTCTCTCCGGGAACAACCCCTCCGAAAACATCCTTCAACCGAAGCTAGGACGGTACCTCCCCTCCGTGCTTTCCGTCGAGGAGGTCACCCGGCTGCTCGATGCGCCGCTACGGCAACACCCGCCGGGAAAATTCCTGGCCAGGGACAAGGCGATGCTCGAATTCCTCTATGCGACCGGCGTCAGGGTCAGCGAGCTGACAGGCCTCACGCAGCAGAGCCTCTACCTCGATTCGGGCTTTGTAAGGGTTTTCGGGAAAGGATCGAAGGAGCGGCTCGTGCCGATCGGCGAATCGGCAGCATCGTGGGTGGTGAAGTACCAGCAGGAGCTACGCCCGCACCTTGCCGGTCCGGACGCGCAGGACATCCTCTTCCTCAATTCGCGGGGCAAGGGGCTGTCGCGGATGGCCGCGTGGAACATCGTCAGGCAGTACACCGTCCTCGCCGGCATCGAAAAGCCGGTCAGCCCGCACACCTTCCGCCACACCTTCGCGACCCACCTGCTCGAGGGCGGCGCCGACCTCAGGGCCGTCCAGGAGATGCTCGGCCACAGCTCCATCATCGCCACCCAGATCTACACCCACATCGACCGCTCCTTCATCAAGGAGGTCCACCGCACTTTCCACCCGAGAGGGTGAACTCCAGCCGTCACGCAGCTTCCGGCAATCGGATGGATAAACCTGGAGCGACATCAAACCTGATGCGGCGCAATCCCCTGATAAAGCGGGGAATGAACAGGGCCCAGCGCCTATTGCTTGAGCACATCTTTCTTGAAACCCTTGATGATCGACCGCCACCACGAGAATGCATTCTCCAGGGTCTTGACAGAAGCCCCGTTGCTGACATCGATCCAAAGCTCCAACATTGGATCGTTGATCTTGTCCAGATACGCTTTACCAATCCGTCTGGTCCGATTCCATTCGTTGATCGAAGCCAGGGATACCTTGACGTTGCTCCAGCCCGCGGCAAACTGAATGTCCTGGCAACTCTTTCCCGCCTTGCAGCCGTAGAAATAGATTCCGTACTTGGTTCCGTCGATACTGCCGGAGATCTTGGGGTCTCCAAGGCTGTCTTTTTCCATGACTGCCGTCCCAAAGCTTTTGGCAATGGCGAGTATCTCATCCGGATCTCTGCCATCGTTCAGTTGCTCGGCGCTCGCGCTTGCAGAGCCAATGCCGATGACCAGAACAAAAGCGCACATTACAGAACGAAAAAACGCATTCATTGAAGGTTCTCCTCTCATTTGATGACCGGTATATACAACACAGTAAAAAAAACAAGGCACTGCTCAGGCCTGTCCAGTCAACTGGAATGACGGGATATCTACTTGCCGCCTCGAATCGGGAAACCTGAGCTGGGGGGGGGAATACGACATAGAAAAAAGATATGCATAATCACCTCTTTTCAACAAGTTATCTTATCAGCATCGTTCACCTTGAAAAATATTTGTGAGCTGTACAAAAATCCCCAGGATATCGCGCAGAACGCTGTAAGTGATTTATTTTAATGCAAATATCCAAACTATTTCGACATGACGCCCGCCTTGCCGGTCCCCGTCATTCAGTGCCGTCCTGAATCCGCCTGAACCAATTGAACGAGGCATGCGTTCCTCGCACTGTGCTCCCCGAAACCCTTAACCCGCAGCGACCATGAAGATTGCGACAACTTGCAGGACATGCGCGGCATTGGCGGCGCTCCTCTCCATCCTGTTTGTACTCCATACTGCCGTTGCCAGAACCGGAGGACCCATGACATTCTCGCTGACATCAGCAGCATTCGGCAACATGGAACCCATCCCATCCAGATACACCTGTGAAGGAGAGGATGTCTCTCCCCCACTCTCCTGGACAAGCCCGCCGGCAGGCACCCGGAGCCTTGTGCTCATCGTCGACGACCCCGACGCACCGGACCCGGCAGCCCCGAAATTCACCTGGGTGCACTGGCTGGTGTACAACATCCCGTTATCGATGAGCGGTCTTGAAGAGGGCGCAGGCAACCGGCCACTGCCTGACGGACTGCTTGGCGGGAGAGGTTCCTCGAAAAAAACAGGTTACGGCGGTCCATGTCCGCCGATCGGGACGCACCGCTATTTCCACAAGCTCTATGCCCTCGACATCTTGCTGCCGGACCTCGCAGCTCCCGAAAAGGAGAAGCTGCTTGAGGCCATGAAAGGGCACGTGCTCGCTGAGGCGGTGCTGGTCGGCACGTACAGGAAGGCCGGCCACTGACCTGCGATCAGTGACGTCTATGCCCTTCCAGTTCGATACGGAGAGCTGCAAGGGTGAGGTTCACGTCGAGCAGGAAAAACACCAGCGAAGAGATCAGGGAGATCATGCTCAGGATGAACACCGTGGCTATGACCAGCGGCACTTCGATCCGGAAGAGGCTGGTAAGGAACAGCAGGATGATCATCGTCGCCGCACCGAGGCAGGTTGTCGTGGCAAGCAGGATTGCAGCCCTGACGTATTGGGCTCGTTTCCAGAGCACCACGATCTCCCTGTCCACCTGGGACCTCGTAGTCTCGGTGAGATCGTCATACAATTTGTGCATCTCCCTTGAGCGGTCGATCGTCCGTCCCAGGCGGTTGGTCATCGTCAGCAGCAGCAGGCCGAGCCCGGATATGAGGATGACCGGCCCGATGGCGGTCTGAAGAACGGGAATAAGCTCGGCAATGGTTTTTACAGTCATGTCGTTTGTTGAAGTGAATAAATAGTTCATGATACGGAGCTTCCCAGGGCTCCCGTTTCGAGGTTCAGGACATCTCCGGGTAGCGGCACCTTCGTCTCCAGCGACAGCGAGGCCCTGATCGTTTCCCTGAACACCTGCTTCACCGTCTCCTCCCCATGGACGACGAACACGGCAGGCTTGCCCTCGCAGCTTCCCACCCAGCGCAGCAGGTCGTCGCGGTCCCCATGGGCCGACAGGCCTCCGAGGGTGTGCACTTTCGCCGCCACACGGTAGCGGTCACCGTTGATGAAGACCTCCTTGTGTCCCTCGACGAGCTTGCGGCCAAGCGTTCCGACAGCCTGGAACCCGATGATGATCACGTGGCACTCGGGCCGTTCGAGGCTGTGCTTCAGGTGGTGGATGATCCGGCCGCCGTTGCACATACCGCTGCCGGCCACGATGATCGCCCCCTCACGCTTCCCGTTGATCGCCATGGACTCCTCGACCCTGCCTGTCAGGTGCAGGTTGTCCAGGGGAGGCATGCTGCGCATCTCGCGGCGGAAGAGCGTGGCCTCCTCGTCCCAGAGTTCCGGATGGTTCCAGTAGATCCTGCTGGCCTCGATGGCCATGGGGCTGTCGAGGTACACCTCCCAGCGGGCGAGGTCCCACTCCTGGTAATGCTGGCCGAAGAGGTAGAGCAACTCCTGGCTCCGGCCGATGGCGAAGGCCGGTATGAGGATGTTGCCGCATTCGCGGCACGCCTCGGTGATGATGCCGCCGATCTCCCTGACGGTTTCCTCATGGCTGCGGTGCAGCCGGTCGCCGTAGGTGCTCTCGACAAGCACGTAATCGGCGTGCCCGATCGCCGCCGGATCGTTCATGATTGGGGTGCCGTACTGGCCGATGTCCCCGCTGAACACGATCGTACGACGCACATCCCCCTCAGACACTTCAAGCTCGACGAAGGCCGAACCGAGGATGTGTCCCGCGTCGTGCAGGCGCAGGTTGATACCGGGAAGGATCTGCCGTACTTCCCCGTATCGCATCCCCTTCATGTGAGCGACCGCTCGCATGGCGTCGTCCACAGTGTAGAGCGGTTCCGAGTCCGCATGTCCATGGCGCATCCTGCGCCGGGCGTCGTGCTCCGCCAGCGATGCCGAGTCCTTCAGGAGCACGCGGCAGAGTTCTATGGTCGCTTCATGGGTGTGGACCGACCCCCTGAACCCGCGCTTCACGAGAAGCGGAACACGGCCGGAGTGGTCGATATGTCCGTGGCTGAGGACGACCGCATCGATGTCGGCCGGGTCGAAGGGAAATGGCTCGCGGTTGACGGCCTCGTCTTCGGGTCCGCCCTGCACGAGTCCGCAGTCGAGGAGAATGGTTCGGCCCCCTGCCCTGAGAATGTGGCAGGAGCCCGTAACGCGCCGGGTTGCCCCGTAGAATTCAAGTTCCATGAAGCCTCCTGTTTTCAGTACCGTTCACCTGAATCATCCTAGAACAGTATACCTAAAAAACAGTTATGGAAGTTCCGGCGTTCATGGAAACCCGGCCTGCCCCCTCTGGAACGGGTGCGCACAGGCCGGTTCAGCAAGGAGGGTTCAGTCCTTCATCCTTTTCTTTTTCGATGCGGTGAAGCCGGTGAAAAACGGGGAGTCTTTCTTCCCTTTTGCGCCAGGCTTGCCGAAGCTTTTCTTACGATCGCCACCGCGGTCACCACCGCTGTAGCCACCACGGTCACCGCCGCGATCTCCGCCACTGTAGCCGCCACGGTCTCCACCACGGTCGCCGTAAGCGCTCCGCTGCGCGTCCATCTTCGAGACCCTGAGCTGCTGACCGCAGACCCTGACCTTCTTGAGCTCCTGGAACACATCGTTCGGCATGCCTGAAGGCAGCTCCACCGTGCTGAAATGGTCGCCTATGATGATTTTGCCGACAGCCTCGGGATCAAGCCCGATCTCGTTGATGATCGCGCCGGCGATATTGCCCGGCTTGACGTCATGTACTTTGCCGACTTCGATGCGGTAGGTCTCCATCTTTTCGTCGCCATACAGGCCGGTCTTGCGCTGCTTCCTCGGCTCACGACCCTCGTCGCGGTGCGAATCCCTGAAAGAGTCGCGGCGCGGCTCGCGATCGCGATCGCGGTCGCCCTGGCGGGGAGCCTGGTCACGCTCTGGCTTCGCGGAAAGCAGGAACGGCGTGTCACCCTGAAGAAGCCTGGCGAGGGCGGCGGCGGCCTCGACGGCCGACACCTCATGCTCCTCGCAGTACCTTTCGACCAGGTGCGTGTAGAATTCGAGTTCTTCAGCGGCGATGGTATCGGTGATGCGCTGCTGGAAACGGGCGATGCGCTTGTCGTTGATGATTTCGGTGGAAGGCAGCTCCATCAGGTCGATGCGCTTCCTGGTGGCCCGCTCGATGGCGCCGAGCATGCCCCTCTCCCTCGGGGAGACGAACAGGATCGCTTCGCCGCTGCGGCCGGCGCGGCCGGTCCTTCCGATGCGGTGCACGTAGGATTCGGTATCGGTCGGGATGTCGTAGTTGATCACGTGGCTGATGCGGTCGACGTCGAGGCCCCTGGCCGCAACGTCGGTGGCGACCACGATGTTCAGCGTGCCGTCCTTGAGCTGCTCGATGGTGCGCTCACGCTGCTGCTGGGCCATGTCACCGTTCAGTGCGGAAGCCGAATAACCCCTTGCCTGGAGCTTTTCGGCAAGCGTGACGGTCTCGGTCTTGGTACGTACGAAAATGATGATGCCGTCGAACGGTTCGGCTTCGAGGATGCGCGTCAGTGCGTCGAGCTTGTGGTGCCCGCCGACCATCCAGTAACGCTGGCGGATCGTATCCACCGTCGTGGTCTTCGACTGGATCGTGATCTCGGCCGGGTTGTTCAGGTACTTGCGGGCGATACGAAGGATCGGCGCCGGCATGGTGGCCGAGAAGAGCGCGACCTGCCTGCCGGAAGGTGTCTGCTCGAGGATCCACTCGACATCGTCGATGAATCCCATGCGGAGCATCTCGTCAGCTTCGTCAAGCACCAGGCATGTCAGTGAGTTGAGGTTCAGCGAGCCGCGTCGCATGTGGTCCATGACCCTGCCGGGGGTGCCGACAACGACATGGACGCCGCGCTTCAGGTTGCGAAGCTGTACGCCATAGTCCTGGCCGCCGTAGATCGGCAGCACGTGGAAGCCCGGAAGATGATCTGCATAGCTGTGGAACGCCTCGGCCACCTGGATGGCAAGCTCCCTTGTCGGAGCCAGCACAAGCGTCTGGGGATCGGTAAGCGAAAGGTCGAGGTTTGACAGGATCGGAAGGGCGAAAGCCGCCGTCTTGCCGGTACCGGTCTGGGCCTGTCCGAGCACGTCGCGGCCTTCAAGGATAAGGGGAATTGTCCGTGCCTGGATCGGCGTCGGAGTTTCGTAGCCCACGTCTTCGAGGGCTTTAAAGATGGGTTCCGCAAGGTTGAGGCTGCGAAAGGTCACCGGCATGTCATGCTGTTCACTCATAGTTCGTTCTTTCCGTGTCATTGATAAAAAAAGCCTCGAATGAGGCGAAGTGGCAGCAATGCTGGAAAGAAGAGGAATGAAAAGGGGTTGTTGTCAACCGGAGCATCCGTCAGCCGGCAGGTACAAAATCCTGCCTTCGATCCGTCACAATCAGGGGAAAAACCGCGTTCTCGCTGGACTCGCGACTCCCGTTCTCTTTCTTGGCATATTCACCACACCATAAATCGACATCATAGTACGATTTTATTCGGCCAAAGTCTAATTTATTTTTCAAAGGAGGTCAATACTCCAAATCCCGCAGATTCCGGCCCGAACTAAGGAAGAATCAGGCTGCCCTGCATGACATAACCTCCATGAGACGGGGGTTTCCGGATGCTGAAGGGAACCACCGACCACCTTGGACGTATCATGCCTGGGGTCTTGGGATAGTCATGAGGCCATGGTTCGGGGTGTCATTCAATGACGATAAGTTCAGAGAAGCTGTATCCGGATCCGTGGACGGTCTTGACCGGGATAAAGCAGTCGAGATCCTCCTTTTTGCGACGCAGGCGATGAATGAGGGCATCAAGGGCCCGATTTCCCAGATCGTCGTCATCGTAATCGAGGGTTTGAAGGATGGCTCTGCGTTCGACGACCGTTTTTGGAGCGGATGCCAGACTTTCGAGAAGATCGAACTCCCTGGCCGTAAGCGACGTCATGTTGCCGTTCGGGGCGAAAAGCGTGTGCTCCTTGCTCAACAGACGCCAATGCTCCGGTTTCCCCCCTGGTGCGGATTCACCAGGTCGCTTTTCCGGTATTTGAGAACCCTTGATGTCGAGACGTCCGAGCATGCTGTCCAGCGAAGCCACAAGTTCCGCGAAATCTATCGGTTTGACCAGATAGGTGTCTGCACCCGAGCGGTAAGCCATGATTTTGCTGTCGAGGGCTGATTGCGCCGTAAGCATGACGATGCGCATGTCGGTATTTTTTCGAATGTATTCCGCAAGGACCAACCCGTCCTGGTCAGGCAGGCCAATATCCAGGATGGCCAGGATATAGTTTTCCCGGGCGAAGGCCTGATAGAACTCAAGTGCTGATCCGGCGCCGGCAACATGGTATCCTGCAAGCGTAAGATATTCGACCATACTTTCACGGAAGTCCCGATCGTCCTCGACCACGATAATCTTCTTGCCTTCATTCATGAGTGGATGCGAAATGATATTATTTGTTTCCTTCATTGAATTCGCTCAATGCACCAGCGGCAGCCTCACCGACGCTTCGACTCCGGTCTCCGTGCTCGCCAGGCTCACCATGCCATCATGCTGTTCGATGATGCTCCGGACAAGCCAGAGTCCGATGCCGGCACCGCCGGTATTGGCCGTATTGCTGCCGCGCCGGTATTTTTCAAAGAACGCTTCCCCTTCGTCTCCGGTGATACCCTTTCCATGGTTTCGAATGGTGATCACGGCCTCGGCATCCTCCATGACGCAAACGATTTCAATCGGGGTTTCAGGAAGCGAGTATTTGTGGGCATTGTCCAGAAGGTTGAAAATGGCCATCTTGAGCAGCGAGGCCTCGCCGGAAACCCTTGCATCGCCAAGTTTTCCGGTATAACGGATCTCCCTTTCCGGCCACATGGACCTGAAAGCCTCCAACTGGGAGGTGACAACCTCACTGATCTCGAAGTTGGTAGTGACAACAGCCTTCTGGGCATCCAGGATGCGGCTCTCCTGGATCGAAACCTCCATCACCTCGACAAGCCGGTCGATCGCCCTTTTTATCTTGCCTATTTCGCGGGCATTCGAAAAATCTCCGCTTTTATGCTTCAGGTCGATAAGGTCGAGGTTTCCCCTGATGATCGCGAGGGGAGTACGGTACTCATGAGATATCATGCTTAAAAAACGGTGCAGGTGTTCCACTTCGAGCTCGAGCTGCTCGGTCCGTTCAGCAACTGCTATTTCAAGCTGGGAGATATTCGCCTGCTGCAACTCCTGGACGGTGATATCCGTCAGCATGACCAGCAGGTACATATTTCCGTTCATCGTGACGTACTCTGCAGACAGCAGGACGTTGACCAACTCGCCCGTTTTTTTGCGGAACTCCAGCGGCCTGTTGAATATCCGGCCCTGCAACCGGAGTTCGTCGGCGATCTTCTCATGATCCTCTGCGTGGACGTAGAGACCCAGATCTGAACTCCGTCTTCCGATAACCTCCTCTTTTGAAAAACCGAAAAGCCTGAGCCAGGAGGTATTCACATCGTTCAATACGTCCTGCTGCACATCCTTTATGGCAATGGCGACAGGAGAGTAATCAAAGATGTTCCTGAATTTCTGCGCGCTCTCCTCCAGAAGGGTTTCAGTATGTTTGCGTTCGGTTATGTCCTGTACGATTCCGGACAGGTGTTTTGCCTTGCCGCCTCTGCCGGTATCGAAGGCGCCGAAGACCCAGATCCATCTCAGTTGACCCCTGGCGGTGCATATCTGGCATTCGAAGCTGTAGTTTTCGTGTTTTTCAAAAGCCTCGCTGACCAGGGTTTCCACTCTTTCGCGATCACAGGGCAGAATATGGCTGTAAAACTGTTCCAGCGACCATTCGGAAGAGATGTCGTCGTAGCCGAAAATACGTGCATGCTCGAATGTACGATGCACGTTTTTTTTCTTCAGATCCATATCCCAGATTCCCAGCTGACTCTTCTGCAGGACAAGGTTGAGTATTGCCTGGGTTTTCCGCCACTCCTCCTCCGCCTTCCTGCGCTCGGTGATATCCATGACCATGCCGAGGTAACAGCTCGTCTCGCCGTCGTTACCGGGCATCGGCACACCGTGGCACATGAGCCAGTGAACTGAACCGTCAGGATGAACGACTCGATATTCGACTGCGAACTCGACATTCCTGTTGGCTGCCGACATGACCGTTTCAAACGTCAGTTCCTTGTCGTCGGCATAGACGTTGCTTTCACAAAGCCTGTGCGAAGGGGTGATGCTATGCGGCTTCAATCCGTACAGCGACCATATCTGTTCGGACCAGGTTACCTTGTCGGATTTCACGTCCCATTGCCAGATCCCGGCGCCTGTAGCTTCCAGGGCGAAATCGAACCTCATACGGCTTTCGTTGAGCGCGATTTCCGTCTCCTTGCGTTCGGTGATATCGATGATCGTACCGATATATCGAACCGCCACCCCCTTTTCGTCCAGCAATGGTTTGCCTCGGGACATGAGCCAGTGAACTGAGCCGTCCGGATAACAGACGCGATATTCGATATTCAGGTTCGTTCCGCTTTTTGCAGCTTCGGTCACCGCCGATATCGCCATCTGGCGATCATCGGGATGAATCGAGCTGCTCCAGAGCCTGAATGACGGATTCACATCCTTAACTGGTGTCAATCCGTAAAGGGCCCAGATCTCGTCAGACCAGATGTTCTCGTCATTGGTCAGGTCCCACTCCCAGACACCTGCCCGAGCTGCCTCGAGAGCCTGGCTGAGCCTTTTCCTGCTTTCGATGAGTTCGAGCTCGGTTTGCTTGCGTTCGGTAATGTCGATGATGGTTCCGATATAACGGGTCACATTACCCGACGCATCAAATACCGGCATGCCTCGCGAGGTCAGCCAGTGAACTGAGCCGTCCGGATGGCAACAACGATATTCGACCGCTGCCGCATTTTGGGTCCTGACCGCCTCCTTGATGATACTTGAAGCGGTTTCGCGGTCTTCAGGATGTACGGTTTCGACACAGAGGCTATGGTTCAACGGTACGCTTTCGACTTTCAGTCCGTACAATTCCCACACCTGCTCCGACCACTTCAGTTCGTCGGTGGTGACATCCCATTCCCAGATACCCGACTTTGCAGCTGCCAGTGCATAGTTGTTCCTGGCTTTGCTCTCGATGAGTTCCTGTTCCAGCAATTTGCGTTCGGTGATATCGATGCCGATCGAGACGATGCAGGGTTCACCGTCAAGGCATATCCGATTTGATCGGGTCAGAAGCCAGCGGGACTGCTTCCCTCCCTGAGGATGGACCTCGATTTCACTCAGGTCCTCATCTCCGGTTTCCAGAGTATGCCGGAACTTCTTCCTGTGGTACTTCATGTCTTCAGGAGTGAAGAAATCGGCAGGATCGACGACAGTTCCTCCCTCATTCGTGGTTTTGAACAGGATGTCGTGCGCGTATCGGTTCCAGGCGACCAGTTTCAGGTCTGCATTGAGAATGATCGCGGAACAGGTGATCGAATCGAGCAATATTGATTTCAGCTCACGTTCCTTCTGCAAGGTTTTGTCGATTCGCTTCTGATCGGAGATGTCCTGCACTGAAACGAACAGGCACGAGATCTTTCCATCCTGATCCCTCAACGGATTGATTGCCACCTTCCAGATATCAGTCCCGTCCTCAAAAACCATGCCCGTTTCACTCTGAAGCACCGTTCGGCATTTCTCACTCAAATACTCCACGAGCTGGGGCGATCCCAGCACTTTGAAGAACATCTCGTAGATGTTTCTGCCGATAAACTCAGGAGGCCGCATGCCGAACCTTTGGGAGAAAAGCGTGTTGGCATTCATGATCAGGCCTTCCGGATCCATGATGAAACCTGCATCGGGGAGGGATTCCAGCAGGGCGGAAACCGGGTGGCCACCCATGTCGACAGAGGTTGATCTGGTATTTTTCAGGAGCTTGGGCATCGGGATATAATGGATAATGATCCGGGAGAACCTTTGTTCGATGGCACTACGAGTTCGACGTACCGATCTCGGCTGCGACATGAAATGCACAGAGGAAAAACTACATTATTTCGGAAAAAACTCACAACATGAGGCCAGGAATCTGTAAGATCTGTCTCATCAGTAAGACCTGTCAGTTTTATCGAATATTATGAGGGGTTGATTTAGTCCGAGAATGACGACCATATCATGGGGC
>CAIYTH010000040.1 GCA_903929135.1 uncultured Chlorobiales bacterium | reverse complement strand
GTGGACAGAGTAAAGGGGTGTTCGACCAGACCTGATACCACTATCGTTCCGGACTGAGGAGTGCTGCATTGCGCCTGTGCTGACATCTGCGAGGCGCTGAGGACGAGTGCGAGGAGTAATCCGATACGTTTCTTGTTCATTGATGTTTGATTGAATGGTTAAAAGTGAAAATTCACACCGCCATAGAGGTATGTGCCCGTCATGCCGGCACCTTCGTTGTTACCGTAGGCTGCATTGGCGTCGCTGTTGAAGAGGTTGTCCACACCGGCGAACAGCGCTGAGCTCCTGGAGATCGATTTAGAGAGATAGCAGTTGACAAGCGAATAGGCGCCGACCTTCTCGGTACTCGAGATGTACTGGCTGCCTGTGGTGACGACCCTGATGTTGCCTTTCAGTCCGAGCCGCTTGCTGAGGCCGTCGATCCTGACGATGTTGGTTGCCGCCGGCGCAAAAAGAAGTTCGCGGCCTGTGGTCTCATCCCTGGTATCGAGAAGGGTGACCTGGTCGGAGAGGGTAAAGCCCTCTGAGAGCTTCAACGAGGCATTGATTTCAAGGCCGCGGGTCATGGCCTGCGCCAGGTTTCTGAACTGGTAGGTGGCGGGCGTGGTCGTTGCATCGACCAGCACCTGGGAGATCATGCTCCTGATCTCGTTCCTGAATCCGGTCACTCCGGCATTGAAGCTGCCCAATGAAACATCGGCACCGAGTTCATACGTCCTCGATCTCTCCGCATCGAGAGCGGGGTTCGCCAGTATGATGCTTTTCTTTGTCTGTACCGCTCCGGTGTAGAGCTCGTAGAGCGACGGTGCGCGGAACCCTTCGCCGTAGGAGGCTCTCAGCTTCAGATGGTCGTCGATGCGCATGAGCGCCGCAATCTTGGGGCTGACTTCGGAACCGAAGTCGGAGTGGTCGTCAAACCGGAGCCCCGCGATGACGGTGAGGGGACTGAAAACCGTGATCTCATCCTGCATGAACAGGCCAAGGTTATTGGCGTCATGGGTGAGCCGAGGCTCATCGGTGGTGACCATGGTGGTCGGTCCGCTCGTTATCAACCCTGTCGAAACATTGCTCTTCGTCACAACCTTTTTCGTCACCGTCCTGCTGTAGTCCTCCCTGTTCTCTGTGAGGTACTCCACACCCGCCGTCACGCGATGGGCATCGGCAAGACTTCCTGTCCATTTCGCATCGAACTGGTCGGAATCCTGGACCACCTTCGTCCGGGTCGTCGTGGTCGTCTCTGTCGTTGTCTTTGTCGCTCCCGAGATGGATATCGCCACATAGGGCAATCCGTTGACGTTCGCCATGTCGGACGACCAGTCATAGGTAGTTCTCGATACGCGCAGCGAAAGGTTTGAGTCATCTCCTGTCTTCACATCAAGGCCGGCATAGCCAAGCAGCCGGTCGCTGCTGACCGACCGGTCGAAATCACCGGCGCTCTGGGAGCGCAGACCGTCGAGATGGTTATCGGCGTAGATAAAGCCGGTCGAGAGCCTGACGGTGGGCGTAAGATTGTAGGTCAGCGCCGTCGATCCTGAACCGATAGCCCGGTGGTCACCATCGGTCGTCAGGTCGCTCGGATTGCGGTCGTAACTTCCCCGGTTGTACCATGAACCGGCGACGGAGAAGCCAAGCTTTCCCGTGATACCACTCAGCCAGCCGTCGGTCGCGAAGGTGCCGGCCTCTCCGTAGCGGCTCTCCCCACCTGAGACCGACAAACCACCATGCAGCTCTCTGGAGGGCTGACGGGTGATGACGTTGACCACGCCACCTACCGCATCGCTGCCGTAGAGCGCCGATCCGGCCCCCCTGACGATCTCGACCCTTTCGATCATGCCGGAAGGAATTTCGTGAAGGTCCACATACCCCTGGAATCCGGAGGTGATCCGATAGCCATCTATGAGCACAAGGGTCAGCCGGCTGTCGAGACCGCGCAGTCTGGCGACACCGAGCCGCCCGCTGGTCGGTTCGAGGGCATTGATGTCGTGCGCTTCCGTAAGCACATCCGCCAGGTTCAGTGCGCCGCTCTGGTCGATCTGCTGGCGTGATATAACCTCGACCGCAACGGGCAGCTTCGAGATGGGATTCGGGGTGCGCGTCGCGGTCACCACGATCTCGTCACCCTGCCATGCACCGGGGAGCTCACCGGCTTCGGCCTGGCTCGCCCCGCAGCAGATGAGCGCCGCAAGCATGACGAGACGGCAGGGGCGTTTGTTCAGAAAATACATATCGTTATATCTTTCAGGTTATAATGAAAAACAAAAAAATGCAGCGAACCGAGCCCGTCAGGGAATCTGTTCGATCAGTTCGCCGCTTCTGAGAAGGGTTCGCAGGGCGAGCAGCCGGTTGTCGAACGACTCGAGTACCGTAAGGTTCTCTTTTTCCTTATCGGTGGTCTCAATCACCCGTACAACTCCTCCGTTTTTTATGACCAGACGACGCTCGGCCATCAGAGCCAGAATCGGGTCGTGTGTGGCCATGAGCACGATTTTCTCTTTCCTGACCAGAAGTGAGAGCGCCTTTTTGCGGTCTATGCCGGCATTTTCGATCTCGTCGATCAGCACGACCGGTGATGAGCTGAGAAATGCCGTATCGGCAATCATCAGAGCCCTCGACTGCCCGCCGGAGAGCGATGTCACCGGGGTCGTCGCGCTGAAAGGCTCTCCGGCGAGAAAATTAGCCTGCCGGATGACTTCGCTGACGACCTCACTGACATTGTCGATCATGCGGCTTTCGGCGTGCATGGCCACGAATTCCGAGACCGTCGTGTCCATCACGAAGTTCATGTTCTGGGAGAGCTGGGCAACCAGTTTGTACTCGAGCGAAAACCTCAGCTCCGGATCGGGTACCTCTCCATTGACCAGTATCGCCCGTCCGGTAGGCGTATCCCGCTGGGCCATCCACTCGATGTCCGCAAGCAGGCGGCTTTTGCCCGAACCGGTAGGACCGACGATGCTTGTGACCGAGCCACGAACAAGGCTCAGGCTGACCTGTTCCGGCTTACCACTCTTGTCATGACCACCGATAACGGTGATGCTCAACACCTCCGGCAGCGTACTGCTACAGAGCAGGCTTTGCTGCCGGAGAAATGCCTCCAGATTTTCCACCAGGCCATCGCGGTCGATGCCGATATCTTCGTACACCTCTTCATTCACCCTGTCGAGCCAGGCGCCGAGGGCGATCCCCTCCTCTTCCGGAACCAGCCCGTGGTCAGCGAGAAATTGTGCGACCTCCGGTGTCCGGGCATTCAGGTCAGCTATGCTCTGTTCAAGTATGTTCTTCATGATGCCTCCTGTCGCAGTTTGATCCTTTTGACGTTTCCGAGCTGATGCTCCATGCCGATCCTCGTCTCGCCGAGGCAGTAGGAGCAGAGGGCAGCCGGCATGGAAAAGCGCAGCCTCTCGCCATCGAGTTGTTCGGTCTCGGGTGCCTTGAGAAACTGCGATGCCAGTTCACTCGCCCCCTGACCGGTAATCCCGTTGACATGCATGATCCTGGCCTTGGGGTTGGCACGGCGCACCTGGAAGGCGAAAACCTCGCGTTCGGCCTGGGAGACGATGTCGCCTTTCGTGATCACAACGATATCGGCGTACTTGAGCATCGGACCGATCTTTTTCGGAGTGGTCACCCCCATCAGATTGTCAATGACGCATACTGCCAGCACCCCCTTGATATGCGGTGAGCAGCGGTTGCAGAGTCCGGCGCTTTCGCTCAGGAGAATATCGAGCCCCTCTGCAATCCCCCATTTGAGGCACTCCTCGATATTGCTTACGAAATAGTGGTCAGGGCACAGGTTGCCCGAGAGGCCCACCTGCACGGGCACGCCGAGCGCACGGAACAGGATGTCGTCGTCGGTGGCGAGGCAGTCGTACTTGAGGGCTCCCGTTCTGATCCCGGAGGAGTTCATCGACCGGATGACCCCCGCAAGCACGGCGGTCTTTCCGGAAGAGGGCGGCCCGGATATGGTAACAAGCTTCATAGTGGATATCGGTGGTTTTGATCAGCATTGAAAAACATCGGCACGCAGCCCTTTTCTGAGTTCGACATCGAGCCCGGCAATCATCTCTTCGTAGTCGCAGTTCAGAAGAAAGTCCCATGACGGAAAACAGAAGGGCTGAGTCCAGTCGAAATCCCCGGCATGGTAAAAGTCGCCCCTGCGTAACGCCTGGCTCATAGCGTTGCTGTGCATGAAATTGATGAGCGGCCGGCACTCCTCCATCCTAGAGGTTTTGACATACATGAGCATGGGGGCGAGTACCGGCCCATCCTCGAACTCGATGATGGCTGCCCGTTTTTTTGTCGGCATCTGCACCGTGGCGGCATTGGGCAGGATGTTCAGTGGTGTACGCCTTGGTTCGGATGAGTCGATACGCTTCAGGATCTCGGCGAAGTGCCAGACATTGCGGATATTGCCGGCAAAATCGGTTGCCGCACTGCTGCCAAGCTGCTCTTTGAGAAGCAGAAGCAGGGATGCGATGCTCGCCTTGCCGTTGTAGCCATGAACCGTGATGAGATCCTTGTAGAGCGGATCGACGAGATCGGTCCAGCGGCGCGGCCAGGGCACGCAGGAGCTCATTGAGAGATCGGCGACTACGCTCCAGAACCCGGTGCTGTAGATGCCTATGTTATGCTGAGTGACAAGTCTGCGGTACGTCTCCGGCATGCGCTCAATGGCCGTTGCGCTGGTCACACCGCTGTACACGCCGCTATCGATGAAGCGCGTCCTGAACCCCTTCGAGAAGACGGTGTGCAGACCCGAGGCAATCAGCACCTCCGGCAGCTCATCCTCCGTAAGAGCCGCCTTGAGCTCCCCTTCGATCCCCTTCGAGTCGCCGTCGAGCAGCATCGGGGAGTAGATCGGCACTTCATGCGATCTGTTGTACAGTTCGGCAAATTCACCGATCACCATTTTGCACACCACCTTGAGCGGGCAGGGCATGTTCATGTAGAGATTGATCGCCCCTCTTTTCAGTAACGGCACCCCGTTTCCTGTGGTTTTACGATTGATCGGCGGCGCACCGCAGTACGCCAGGACACTGCCGTCCCTCTCCATTTCTTCTGCTGGTTTTGTCATGGCTTGAGCGTTTATTTGGCAACCTGCCCCTGTTGGCCTGCGGCAGAGTGAAGAGGATGCAACACCTCCTGCAGTTCGGCATCGGTCAGATCGCGGTGGTAGAAAATGGTGAAGTACTCCTTCGTGATGCGTTCGAGATCGAAATGGTAGATGTCGGGGTAGAGAATCTGTGCCACCCAGACCGCGCCAAGAATCCTGTTGGTGCTCGGGGGGCGGTCAAACCATCCAAACGGCTGATTGGGAATCTGGTAGATCCGGTGATTTCTGACGGCGGCAATCCTCGACCAGGCGCTGTCGGCCATGATGGCGCGCCAGGTTGTCAGAGCAGGCCCCATACCTGTCCATACAAGGATGACATCGGGATTCCACAAGAGAAGCTGCTCCATCGAGACCGGGCTCATGCCTTTGCCGGAGATGGCATCGACCCTGGCTACATTCACACCACCGCAGAGATCGAGCACCTGGCTGTGGAAGGAGCCAGAGGGATCGGTATTGAGCCCCCGTCCGCCCTCGGCATAGTAAACCCTCACCTTCCGGCTCTCGGGAATTCGCTTCGCCGATGTCACGATCCTGGCAAGGTAGGTATTGAGAAATCCGCTCATCTTGTCTGTCTGAGCCTTCCGCCCGAGGAGATCACCAAGAACTCCGAACGACCTGGCATAGTGCTCCATATTCATATCGACCATGAACACGGGAATGCCGGTCTTTGCGCTCAGTCGGTTTGCATCGTCGATCGATTTCTGATCGATGTTGAACCAGTAGATGATGACGTCCGGCCGGAGCCTGATGATCTCCTCGGTCGAACCATCGACGAAGGGCAGCTTCATGTAAGAGTCGAGCATGAACTGTTCCGATCCGTCGGTCGTCCATAATCCCCGACTCACCATCATGTCGGGAGCGACGGCGTAGAGGACCACGCTTCCCGGCTTGCCGGTATAGACCCTCCTGATGACGGCAGGAACCCTCATCCTTCGACCGGCCATATCGACGACCTCACGGGTGGCCGATACCGCTTTTTCGGGTGTGCCGCCAACCGCAAGCAGCAGCAGAAAGAGCGGCAGAAGGAGCCGCAAAAAGCGGTTTGGTTGTATCATCAATTTCTTCATTATCTTATGACTGAGGTTTTCTGAAAATAATCCAGGTGCCGGCCTCCTGATGCTCCACCACACCCTCGATGCCGAGACGATCGAGCATTGCCCTGAAATGCTCCGGAGGATTCTGCGCCATCCGCGCCTTTCGCTTTCTCTGCCACTCGAGGTCGTCCGCCTTCAGCTCATCGATCTCCCGGAGAAGCTCCACGGTACCGAATCCGCCTCCTATGTAAGCCCAGCCGCCCGGACGGAGCACGCGGAAGACCTCGGCAAGACCCTGTTGCTGGTCCTCCCAGAAGAAGATCGAACCCCTGCTGACAACCAGATCGATCGAAGCGTCGGCAAAAGCCAGCTGTTCGGCCACCCCCTGCACGGCGTCAACCCGGTGGCGGACACCCTCTTCCAGGCTGTTCTCGATCGCCAGTTCGACACACTCCGGCATCAGATCGACGACCGTGACGTGCATCAGGGTAATTTTGGCGATGCAGACGGCGAGCATGCCGGGCCCTCCGCCAAGATCGATGCACTCGCCTTTTGTGATGCCGGTACGCTCGACCATCTGCCTGGCGATCACCGGATAGATCTTCCGGAAATGGCCTTTCATTATTTTCTCGTTGAACTCAACTGCATTCATGGTGTACATGCTTTCCCTCCTTTGTTTTTTTTAATTTCCGGTGCATCTCTGTAACGCCTCACTTCGAGGTCTCACACAACCAACGGAGCACAGACCTTTCTCGTACCGGACTCCCGGAATGGGGTGTCAAAAACCTGCACTTCGACACCGTAGATCTCTTTCAGGGTCTCCGACGTCAGTATCTCTTCGGGTGGCCCGACATGGCAGAGGCGCCCGCTGTCCAGCACAGCCACCCTGGAGGCGGCCATGAAGGCATGGTCCGGATGGTGCGTCGCCATGAATATGCCTATAGAGAGACTTCCCAGCTCCTTTATTTTCCGGATCACCCGCACCTGGTTTCCGTAATCGAGGTTCGAGGCCGGTTCGTCGAGGATCATGAACCGCGCCTCCTGTGCCAACGCACGGGCGATGATGACCATCTGCCGCTCCCCTCCGCTGAGTTCGGTGAACGGCCTGCCGGCAAGGTGACCTATATCAAGCAGTTCAAGGCACCTCTCGGCGACTATCCGGTCTTTTCTACCCGGAGCGGCGAACATGCCGAGGTGCACCGTCCGGCCGAACATCACCACATCGCGCACGGCATAGGAGAACGGCGTCGAGTGAGATTGCGGCACCCAGGAGACCAGTCGGGCAAGCTCTCCGGGAGAGAAGCGTGAAAGCTCCTTTCCATCGATGGTGACCTTGCCGTACACCGGCCTGATGAAGCCTAACAGCGTTTTGAACAGCGTGGTTTTTCCGACGCCGTTCTGGCCGAGCAGGCAGACAATCTCGCCTGACCGGATGGTGAAATCAACGTTATCGACGATTGCCCGGCCGTTGTATCCCAGCCCGGCCCCTTTCATCTCGAGCAAAATACCGTCGCCGTTTACCATGATTTCATCGATGATTTTTTCATGACATAGATAAAAAACGGAGCGCCTGCGACCGCCGTGATAATGCCGATGGGAATCTCCACTGACGCAGCGGAGCGGGCAAGAGTATCGACAACGAGCAGGAACATCGCACCGAAAAGAAACGAGACCGGAAAGAGAATCCGGTGATTCGGACCGGCCACAAATCGCGCGATGTGCGGCACGACAAGCCCGACCCAGCCGATGATGCCGCTGAGAGAGATGATGCTCGCCGAAACAAGCGTCGCACAGACGATGACCACGCCACGCATCAGACCGGTATTCAGGCCGAGAGAGCGGGCCTCATCCTCGCCGAACGACAGCACGTTCAACCGCCAGCTGATCAGCATCAGCGGAACCGCGCCGGTGATCACCAGCGGAATCACAATTGAGAGCTCACTCATGCGGATATCGGCAAGGCTGCCCATGAGCCAGTAGGTGATGGCCGGAAGCTTGTCAAGCGGATCGGCCACGTACTTGAGCATCGACAGTAGCGCGCCGAACAGTGATGATATGACGATGCCGGAGAGCACCAGCACGAGTACCGAATCGTGCCCGCGCCCGATGCTCCGGCTGACCGCCATGGCAACAAGCACCGCGGTGATCCCCCCGGTGAACGACATGATTTGAACACCAGCCACAGGCAGGGATAATAGAATGCCGAGTGCGGCGCCGAAGCCTGAACCGGATGAGACCCCCAGGATATCCGGACTGACCATCGGGTTACGGAAAAGCCCCTGATAGGCCGCCCCTGAGAGCGCCAGCGCCCCTCCTGCGGTAATGGCCGCAATAAGGCGTGGCAGCCGGATATTGAGCAGGATGAACGGAACATTGGCATCCACGCTTCGCCCGGTCGCCATCCATGACAGGATCGCTGCAGGCGAAACCGGGTAGCGCCCGATACCAGCCGAGACCACAGAGAAAGCGGCAAGCATACAGAGGCAAACCACAATCAGCGAAACACTTTTCATAATTATCAGTCGTTATTACTTCAGCAACAATGATCAGCAAACACCACCACAGAAAGAGATTGGGCTAAAGCCCTGATTTATTTTGTTTTATCCATGAGCCCCGGCCTAAAGGCCAGGGTAATTATCAAGAGTTTTAACTACCGGATCAATAAAAGGCGGAACGGCCCTCTGGTTGACAAAACAAAGCGGGTCGAACCGCCACAGATAACTGCCGACATTTACATTCAGAAGGCATAGGTCATTGAAGCCACATACTCCCGGCCCGATTCGGGGTAGCCTTCCGAAACCGTGTAGTTGCGATCGAAGAGGTTGTTGACCGAAGCCTGCAGGGAAAGCACCTTGCTCACTCCTGCGCTGCCCCTCAGGTTGACCACAGCATAGCTTCCGGCCATATACAGACCGTTGCTGTTGCTGTAACGTTTAGAGTTGTACTCGGTCTCGACCAGTGCCCAGGTGTTGCTGCTGTGAAGAAACTGGAGGTATCCCGTCAGCTTGTTGCGGGGCACGTCGGTAAAGTAGAGGTTCGGATTGGTGTCGTTTTTCCTGACGATGTAACCGTAACCTGCATGGGCCTTGAGCCACCCCTCAGGTTTCCAGTCGGCGGCGAACTCCGTTCCGGTAAAGGTCGCCTTGCCGGCATTGCGGAGCTGATAGAGCGGAGCTATGGCGGGGTCGTAGACCTGCTGGATGACATCCGACAACTTGCTCTGGTACAGAGAGGCGCTGACGGTCAGCTGAGCGGATGGCCTGAGGGTGTAATCGAGCCCGTAGTTCCAGCTCTGTTCCGGAGCAAGCTCAGCATTGGGAAGCGCC
>CAIYTH010000039.1 GCA_903929135.1 uncultured Chlorobiales bacterium | reverse complement strand
TCTTGCCGTGTCCCAGTTTACGCTTTACGGCGACGTTAGCCGTGGCAACCGGCCGGGCTTTTCCGGTTCGGCTCCGTTCGATGAGGCCAGAGTGCTGTTCGACCGCTTTGTCGAACTCCTCCGGCAGGAGGCTCGTTGCCGGATCGAAACAGGCAGCTTCGGCTCTGACATGCAGGTGTCGCTTATAAACGACGGTCCCGTAACCCTCATTCTTGAATCCCCCCAACCGTCATGAACGTAGTTATCGTCATTCCCGCCCGCCTTGCATCGAGCCGGCTGAAAGAGAAGATGCTGGCCGATATCGAGGGAGAGCCTTTGATTGTGCGCACCTGGCAGCAGGCCATGAAATCGGCTCTTGCCTCAAAGGTCGTCGTGGCTACCGACAGCGACCGTATCGCTGCTGTCCTGCACGCCGCCGGTGCCGAAGTTGTCATGACCTCTCCCTATGCCTCCTGCGGCACCGACCGCATTGCCGAGGCGGCAGCTCTGGTCAGTGGGGAGGTCTTTGTGAATCTGCAGGGAGACGAGCCGCTGATCGATCCTGCTACGATCGATCTTGCCATCGCCCCTTTTTTCGATTCGACCCCTCCGCCTGACTGCACGACGCTTGTCTTTCCCGTCGGGCCTGAAGAGCGCCATATCATCGACGATCCGCACATAGTCAAGGCTGTGCTCAACAGCCGTGGCGAAGCCATGTACTTTTCCAGGAGTCCGATTCCCTACTGCCGTGAATCCTGCGCCGACACGAAGTTTTACCGGCACATAGGCCTGTATGCCTTCAGGGCGGATGTGCTCCGGGCATTCGTTACCCTGCCGCCATCGATGCTCGAACGCACCGAGTCGCTCGAACAGCTCCGGCTGCTTGAGAACGGATATCGCATACGCTGCGTCGAAACGGCCATCGATACTCCGGGCGTCAATACAGAGGAGGAGCTTGAAGAGGTGCGGCGCCTGTTCAGGAGCCGCTACTGCAGCTGACAGCAGCTTCTCTGTGGCCGTCGTGGAACACGATGCTGACCTCTGAGCCTGGCTCAAGGGTTGCCGCCGAAGTCACATACCCGCCATTCTGCGAGACGAGGGTGAACCCCCGTTTCAGCACACGCCTGACGTCGAGCATGCTGAGCCGCTCCGAAGCGGCACTGAATCGTTGTTCCGTCTCCCGGAGCTTGTCGGAGGTCGCTCTCATCATCTCTTTTTCAAATACGGCCAGCCTCTCTCCCATCTGCTCCAGCATCAGCACGGGGCGGTTGAATGCATAGCTGTTGCAGATTGAATCGATCTGAAGCTGGGCTCCCGAGATCTTTCCCTCCAGCAGGATGGATTGGCGAGCGAGCATGCTGTCGATATGCCTCATGAGCTCTTCCCGATCCGGCACCGCACGCTCGGCGGCGATGGAGGGGGTTCCCGCCCGGAGGTCGGAGACCATGTCGGCCACGGAGAGGTCGGTTTCATGGCCGATGGCGCTGATGACCGGAATGCGCGACCTGAAAATGGCTTCGGCGACCGTCTCGTCGTTGAACGCCTGAAGGTCCTCCGACGATCCGCCCCCTCGGGCAAGGATAAGTACCTCCGGCCGGTGCTCCGGAACGGTTGGATCGTTGAAGTAGTCGAGGGCGCGCACAATCGACTCCACAGCCCTTTCTCCCTGAACCTGCACAGGGTAGAGCAGAAGCTCGACGGCAGGGAAGCGCCGGGCGAAGACGTTGCTCATGTCCTGGATGACGGCCCCTGTCGGTGAGGTGATCATGCCGATCCTCTTCGGAATGCGGGGCAGCGGCTTTTTTCGTTCTGGATCGAAGTATCCGGCTTTTGCCAGCTTGGCGATCAGCCGAGCCAGAGCCAGCTGCTGCTCACCTTCGCCGGTTCCTGCAAGCGAAGTGCAGATGAGCTGGTATCGCCCGGACGGAGGATAGACCTCCAGCCGGCCTTCGGCAATGACTTCGAGACCGTCCTTGAGTTCGAGCGGGAAGCGGCTGCGCACCGTTTTCCAGATGACCGCCGGCAGCTGGGCCTCGCTGTCCTTGAGGGTCAGGTAGACATGCCCAGAG
>CAIYTH010000038.1 GCA_903929135.1 uncultured Chlorobiales bacterium | reverse complement strand
CCTTTATGTCCCTTTCTTTCTTTTCCTAAAACTGCAACGAGCAGCCGACATGATAAGATCCCGGCGATGAGGTTGCCCGGAGATCGTTGCCGCTGCTGTACACTTCGCGGTCGGCGTACCAGGTGGTTTCATATTTTGCCGCCAGATGGAAGTTGCGAAGGGGATCGTAGCTCAGCATGACGAACATGGCCTGCCCCCGTCCATAAAACGGGCTCAGCGTGTAGACCTGAGGCAGATCATCTTCATAGGAGTAGAGGGCCGAATCGTAACTGTCAGTATTGAAAGCCGTCAGGCGCGTCTTTATGGCAAGCTTGCCAAGCGTGCAGTTGATCTGCTCATAGGCAAGCCATCCCTGTTCATGCACCTTTCCCGTCAGCAGTTCGCTCTCGACAGTCTTGTACTCTCCTCGCGTCTTGAGGGTGAACATCGAGGACATTTTGGTCTCAAGCCCTAACCTCAGGTGATTGGTCGTCATCGGCACCGCCGTGACGTAGGTCAGCCCGCCGAACCCGACCTCTGTTCTCGCCTCATCTTTCTGCCTGTGCTGGTACATTCCAGACCAGGATATCGCCGGGCTCTGACGCCAGAAGAGGTAAAGCCGTCCATCGTGCCCTGTCGAGGGCAGTGCAAAGGTGTCGCTCAGCTCCGGAAACCTGAACATGTCGTACGATGCGCCCAACTGAAGGTTTTTGAGAACTTTCGCGTTAAGGCCAAGATAGAAGCCCTCTTCGTTCGCCCCGTCTTCTCCTCGTTCGGCAAAGGCACCAGCAAAGGGTGAGTAATACTTTTTGTCGTACTGCCGTAGAAGCGCGATGCCGGTAACGTCAGTGCTGAGATTGGACTGCACTCCCATAATCCACGAAAGGGCATCGGGCGCATGAGAAAGCGCGGCTTCGCCGAAAAGCTGCGTCTGGCCTACAAGAACGGTGCCTTCGATTGATTCCGCCATCCGGTCGGCGACACCGGGGTCAAGCCAGGCAAGAGGCAGGCTGTGGCTCCAGCCGGCAAGCGTGCCGCCGATCATGGCGCTTACGCCGTCCGAGCGGTAATGGTACCTGAGATTGACCCCTTCGGCTTTCTGGACGAGGTCATCCTTTTTCTGTTGCTCGTAGATTGTGCGGTGATATCCGGTAGTCGAGATGCTGGTGACCACTCCCCCATCGATCGTCGCATCGACCCTGTTCTTCGACTCGAATGCCGTGATCTCGAAGGGGCCGGGAGTGACCGTCACGGCAGCCCCTTGCATGAAGCCCTCTTCAGATGCGGATGCATAGGGCCTGATTGCGCCGGTTGCGCCCTGCACACCCGCCACAGGCTCGGAACCCTTCGAGAAGTACCGCCCCTGTCCGAACAGAAGTCCCTGCCCGAAACTCAGCTTGTAGTTTCCGGCAACAGCCTCCCGAAGCATCCCGATATCCTCGACATGCAAGCTGAACGACAGGAAATCGGTAAGGTCAGGTTCACCGACATCGCTCTCCTGTACCAGACTGAACCCGAAGTGCTGGTTTCCAGCCTGCAACCGGTTGTAAAGCCGACGGTTGTCGCCTTCGTACTTGCCGGTCTCGAT
>CAIYTH010000037.1 GCA_903929135.1 uncultured Chlorobiales bacterium | reverse complement strand
GGCCGAAAAGGTTCAGGAAGTGCCGACCATGGGCTTCTACCACCCCGACGCGCCGGAATACCTGAAAGACCTGCACCATTACGAAAAGTGGCTGCACAAGCACAACAAGAACTCAGCGAAGCAGCACAATATCGCTCTCCTCTTCTTCCGCAAGCATTTGCTGCAGGAGAAAGGCTACATAGACAACACCATCCGGGCAATCGAGTCGCAGGGCCTGAATCCCCTGCCGGTTTTCGTGATGGGCGTCGAGGGCCACGTCGCTGCGCGAGAGTGGTTCACCCATGCAAAACCTGACATGCTCATCAACATGATGGGCTTCGGATTCGTCGGCGGTCCAGCCGGCGCGACCACCCCTGGCGCATCCTCAGCGGCACGCGAGGAGATACTCGGTAAAATCAACGCTCCCTACGTCGTCGCCCAGCCGCTCTTCATACAGGACATTAACTCATGGAAAACACAGGGCGTCGTGCCGTTGCAGTCGGCCATGACCTTTGCCCTGCCTGAAATGGACGGCGCAGTCTGCCCTGTCGTGCTCGGCGCGATCAAGGACGGACGCCTGCAGACCGTGCAGGACCGCCTCGACCGGCTCTCCGGACTGGCAAAAAAATTCTCCGACCTGCGTCATACCCCGAACAGGGACAAGAAGGTCGCGCTGGTCGTATACGACTATCCGCCAGGCATGGGCAAGAAGGCAAGCGCCGCCCTGCTCGACGTTCCGAAAAGCCTCTATAAAATGGTTCAGCGCCTGAAAAGCGACGGCTACAACGTCGGCGAAATTCCGGAATCCCCGGAAGCGTTGCTCGCCATGCTCGACAGGGCGACCGATTACGAGATCCAGGCCCACGAGCCGGACTGCTTCGGAATCGAACGCGAGACCTTCAACGCCATCACGACACCCTACGAGCGTGAGCGCATCGAGGCCAGATGGAGCGGATTCCCCGGCGACATCGCCCCTGTAGGCGTCAACAAAGTTTTCATCGGCGGAGTGAGACTCGGCAACCTTTTCATCGGTGTGCAGCCGAGGCTCGGCGTGCAGGGCGACCCGATGCGCCTGCTTTTCGACAAGGCGAATACACCACACCATCAGTACATCGCCTTCTACCGCTGGCTCAGCCGCGAGTTCGGCGCACATGCCCTGGTACATGTCGGCATGCACGGCACTGCAGAGTGGATGCCCGGCCTTCAGCTTGGCCTCACCGGCGAGTGCTGGTCAGACGCGCTGCTCGGCGAAGTCCCGCACTTCTACATCTACCCGGTCAACAACCCGAGCGAGGCCAACATCGCCAAACGCCGCGGATATGCGACCATGATCTCGCACAACATCCCCCCGCTCGCACGTGCAGGCCTCTACAAGGAGCTCCCTGCGTTCAAGGAGATGCTGAACGATTACCGTGAACGCGGGCTCGAGAAGATCGTTGACGTGGAAACCGAAATGGCCATCGCCGAAAAGGCTGCACAGCTCAACCTGACCGACGACTGCCCGAGAATCGAGGGCGAGGCTTTCAACGACTACATCAGCCGCCTCTATATCTACCTGCTCGAACTCGAGAGCCGCCTCATTTCGAACGCCCTGCACATCTTCGGTGAAACCCCGGAACTCTCATTCCAGGTCACTACGATCTCCGAGTACCTCAAGGTGCGCGGCAACGAGCACTCCCTGCCGTCGGTGATCATCGAGGCTATCGGCGAGAAAAAGAGCTGGGGCGACTACGGATCGCTGGCAACCATTGCCCGTAAAGGCGACCCGAAAGCGTTGAAGGTCAGGGAAAAGGTGGACGACCTTACGAAAGAGTTCATTGAAAAGACCATTTTCGGCAACGGCAACCCCGGCACCGTCTTCAGCGCGCTGACCGATAACGCCAAAGTCAACGAGGAGATGGCGGCCGCCATCAACACCTCCCTTCAGGAAGGCCTGGCACTGAAACGCGCCCTGCAGGACAACGGCGAGGAGATGAAGAGCTTCCTTCGCGCACTGAACGGCGAATATCTTCCCTCCGGCCCCGGCGGAGACCTTGTGCGCGACGGCGCGGCGATACTGCCGACCGGCCGCAACATCCACGCCATCGATCCATGGAGAATCCCGTCCGAACTGGCCTTCAAGCGCGGCAAGCAGATCGCCGACACGATCATCCGGAAACACCAGGAGGAGAACAACGGCGAATATCCGCAAACCATCGCCCAGGTTCTCTGGGGTCTTGACACCATCAAGAGCAAGGGTGAAGCCGTAGCGGTCATCATCCACCTGATGGGAGCCGAACCGGCTTACGACGCCCAGAACAAGATCAGCCACTATCGCCTCGTGCCCCTCGAAAAGCTCGGCCGCCCGAGAATCGACGTGCTTATCCAGATCAGTTCGATCTTCCGCGACACCTTCGGCGTGCTGGTCGACCACCTCGACAAACTGGTAAAGGACGCCGCAAGGGCGATCGAACCGGTCGAAAAGAACCACATCAAGAAGCATGTCGACGACTCCATGCGTCAGAGAT
>CAIYTH010000036.1 GCA_903929135.1 uncultured Chlorobiales bacterium | reverse complement strand
TGGCGAACAGGTAGTTGTAAAGGGCGGTACGAAGACCACCCACATGAAGATATCCCGTTGGAGATGGAGCAAACCTCGTTCTAACCCGCTGTCCGGCCATGGCGAAAAAAACCCAGTTTAGTTGATACTGCCGTCCTTTATTATCGATCGCATGGAATTTAAAAAAATCCCGGTGCATTTGGTAACCTCAAGATGTAAAAGAAAAAAGGGGTGAAAAGCCCTTCTTCCCGCATGGTTCGTCATAAAATACTTCGAGATTGCATGCTGATCAGACAATAAAAGATAAACTTTTTGGTTTCCACGGAAGTTTTACTTTTAATTACTTGTATTGACGTAAGTTATCTTGCATCATCCGAAAAGCTTCCGATGCAGAATCAAAATGACAGCGAAAAGGCCCCGAAAAGCCGGCCCGGCAACAGGTTTCTGCCGCCGGGAAAGGACCGCCAATCGCCGGAACGCACGACGGAAAAGGAGGAGCGGGATGGGGGAAACTTTCCGAAATTCCTCGTCTTCCTCATGCTGGGACTCATGGCACTGTTTGTGTTCCAGAGATTCTTCATGCAGGATACGGCTCCCGAAATCTCCTACAACCAGTACCGTTCGATGCTTGGCGGCAGCCTCGTGACCGAGGTGACCGTCAAGACCAACCAGGACAAATCCGCTATCCTTACAGGCAAGCTGAAAGCTCCTGCCCGTTTGCCGCTTGCCAACGGCACCGTTACCCAGAGCGACCGGTTCATGGTCAGGGTCCCGGGATTCGATCTGACCCAGGCCGACCGTCTGACCGACAGCGGCGTGCAGCTCAAGGTGCTGCAGGGCACTGACGACATCTCCAGCTTCATCATGCTCTTCATGCCCTGGCTGCTTTTCGGCACGGCCTATTTCTTCATCTTCAGAAAGATGTCACTCCAGAATGGAGGCGCGTCGAAGAACATCTTCAGTTTCGGAAAGAGCCGGGCGAAGCTCATCAGCGAGTTCGACGTACAGGTCACGTTCAAGGATGTCGCGGGCGTGGATGAGGCCGTCGAGGAACTGAAGGAGACCGTCGAGTTCCTCATGAATCCCGAAAAATTCCAGAAAATCGGCGGCAAGATCCCGAAAGGGGTGCTGCTCCTCGGACCTCCGGGCACAGGGAAGACGCTGATGGCAAAAGCGATTGCCGGCGAAGCCAAGGTGCCCTTCTTTTCGATCTCCGGCGCCGATTTCGTCGAGATGTTCGTCGGGGTCGGCGCGGCCAGGGTACGCGACCTCTTCGATACCGCCAAGAAAAACTCCCCCTGCATTGTCTTCATCGACGAGATCGATGCCGTCGGCAGAAGCCGCGGAGCCGGACTCGGAGGAGGCCATGACGAGCGGGAACAGACGCTCAACCAGCTGCTTGTCGAAATGGACGGGTTCACGACCAAGGACAACGTGATCCTCATCGCCGCGACCAACAGGCCGGACGTGCTAGACACGGCCCTCCTCCGTCCGGGCAGGTTCGACCGGCAGGTGGTCATCGACAAGCCTGACATCAGGGGCCGCGAGGCCATCCTGAAAATTCATACCCGGCACACGCCTCTTGCGGGCGACGTGGATATCGCCGTCATTGCCAAAAGCACCCCGGGGTTCTCCGGGGCGGACCTGGCCAACCTGGTCAACGAAGCTGTCCTCCTGGCCGCAAGGCAGGATCAGCAGACCATCACGAGCGATAATTTCGAACAGGCAAGGGACAAGGTGCTCATGGGACCGGAAAGAAAAAGCATGTTCATTTCGCCTGACCAGAAGCAGCTGACCGCATACCATGAAGCCGGGCATGTACTCGTTTCGAAATTCACCCCGGGCTCGGATCCCATCCACAAGGTCACCATCATCCCGAGAGGCAGAAGCCTGGGACAAACGGCTTACCTGCCGCTGGAGGACCGATACACCCATAACAGGAACTACCTGGTGGCCATGATCACCTATGCGCTCGGCGGCAGGGCAGCCGAGGAGCTGATCTTCAAGGAGAGCAGCACCGGCGCGGCCAACGATATCGAAAAGGCGACCGAGATCGCACGCAAAATGGTCAGGAGCTGGGGCATGAGCGAGAAGCTCGGGCCGATCAACTACGGGGACAGCCACAAGGAGGTCTTCCTCGGAAAGGACTATTCCCATGTCAGGGAGTACAGCGAGGAGACGGCCCTCTTGATTGACATCGAGGTCAGGAAAATCGTGACCGAGTGCATGGATAATGCACGCAGGATTCTTCTCTCGCACACGAAGACCCTGCACGCCCTGGCCATGCAGCTTGTCGAAAAAGAGTCGCTCGACGCCGGCGACATTGAAGCCATCATCTCAGCCAATGGAGCTGCAGCTGGCGCAATGGCGTAAAATAAAGGACCTGAAATGCAGTTTGTCTACCTTTTCGCGATCGGAATCGCCGCAGGAATGCTCTCCGGCATGTTCGGCGTGGGTGGTGGCGTGATCATCGTGCCGGCCCTCGTGCTGCTCTTCGGCATGAGCCAGCAGACCGCAACAGGAACCTCGCTTATGGCGCTCCTCCTTCCCGTAGGGATTCTCGGGGTCATCGAATACTTCCGTTCCGGAAAGATATCGATCGACAACGTCTGGTTCGGACTGGTCATCGCCCTCGGCCTTTTCGCCGGGGCGCTCTTCGGCGCCAAGATCGCTCTCGGCATGTCGGGCGAGATGCTTCGCAGGGGATTCGCAATATTTCTGGTACTCGTCGCAATTCGGCTCTGGATTTGAAACACAGTTGGCATACCTATAACATAAGCACACACTACCATGGGACAAACAACCACAAAAGCCGATCTGGTGAACGTGATTGCCCAACGAACGGGTCTGACAAAAAACGAGACGGAAGCGGTCGTCGATTGCCTGTTCGAGAGCATCATCGATTCGCTCAAGTCGGGCAAGAGAATCGAAATCCGCGGTTTCGGGTCCTTCAACATCCGCTACAAGAACCTGCGGCAGGCCAGAAACCCCCGCACCGGCGAGAAGGTGACGGTCAACCCGAAAAACGTGCCGACCTTCAAGATTTCGAAGGAATTCAAGCACGCCGTCAGCGAAAGCCTGAAAACGTCGTAAAAAGCTTTCGACACGCCCTTTACGGCTGACAATCCCCGGGCTTTTCGCAAACCGGGCCGATCATCTCCATGCCTCGGTGGAATCCTGACAAAAAGCTGAACCGGCCTTCAGGCCGGTTGGGAGCTGAACGGTATCATCGAAGATCCCGATGGATTTCCCTTTTTGAATCGTCGCGAAACCGATAAGGTCATCATGACGTTGCTCCTGACTGAAAAGGACGCGTCCCGCCCCGACGGCATCCATGCCTGCGTGTCTATATCCGTTGCCGTAATCGATCACCACATCACCGTTCGCATCCACCGGGCAGGTCGATTCCCGCCTGCCCGCCTGCCTGGAAGATACTGCCGGAACGACTCTTTTCGAGCCGGCGGCAGTCGCCACGTCAACGCCTTTAAGGATCGTCGGTTCCTAATAATTGAACTGGAAGAACCAGAGCACTGCAAGCAACGGAATCAGCACAGGGATGGAATACCTGTAGAGGTACTCCAGGAAACCCGGAACCTCGGCATCCGACTGGAGGGCGATATTCCTGACCATGAAATTCGGTGCGTTACCGATATAGGTGAACGCCCCGAAAAGGACCGAAGCCATCGAAATTGCCATAAGGTAAATCGTAGAAGAGGCGTCTCCGGGAACAGGCGACGGCAGCCCCTCTGAAAAAAGCCTGACATGTGAAGGGTTTCCGGCATCAAGGCCGAATTTGCCGGTTGCTCCGGCAAGGAAGTTGAGATAGGTCGGCGCATTGTCGAGAAAACCGGAAAGAAGGCCGGTGCACCAGTAGAACTTCGTGACGGTGAACTCGCCGGCATGATTCCCGGCCCAGTCGCCGATCAGCTGGAGCGCCGGTATCATGGTGGCAAAGATCCCGACGAAAAGAAACCCTACCTCGATGATCGGCTCGAAATTGAACCCGTTGCCTTCGAGCGCTTCCCTGTCGGAGGTCTTGTAAGCCGTGAACGCCACAATCACCATGATCGCCTCCCTGATGCCGAAAGGCAGATGAAACCGGTCGTGCAGGCTCGGAAACCCGGGGATCACCGAGGGGTCCAGGAACACCGAAAGCATCAGGAGCGCAAGATACAGGAAATTCCTCGACCCCCTGACGACGATCCGGCCGGAAAGCGGCTCGGATTCAGCCGCTCGGCCGGCGGTCCGGGCATCGAGGGCCATCAGGATCAGGCACAGCATCAGGACGGTCAGGAGCCAGGGCAGCCAGAGGTGCCGGAGAACCCAGAAAAATGGCACTCCCCGGAGAAAACCGAGAAACAGCGGTGGATCGCCGACCGGCGTCAGGCAGCCGCCCGCATTGCTGACGATGAAAATGAAAAAAACAGTGTGGAACGCCCTGAGACGCCCGGCGTTGATCCTGAGGTAAGGACGGATCAGCAGCATCGAGGCCCCCGTCGTACCCACGATATTCGCCAGGACGGCGCCGAAGAAGAGCAGAAGAGCATTCACCAGCGGCGTGCCTCTGCGTTCGATCCTGATGAGGATGCCGCCAGCCACCACGAAAAGGGCTGCGATAAGGGAGATGAACGACAGGTACTCCTCGAACGTGTGTTCAAGAAGCCGTATGCCGTTGTCGACCCGGACAGCATAGTAAAGCGCCACCAGGGACCCGAGAAAGATGGAAACCTTCCGGTAATGATGCTCCCAGAACCTCGGATACAGGATGGGGCCGGTGGCGATCATCAGGAGCAGGAGCATGAACGGCGTCACCAGCCATACAGGAGGCATGACGGCCGATGATCCGCCTGCCGCCGCTGTTCCGGAGGCGAAGACCGGCAACGGAAGCAGTGCCGCAACAACGGCGGCAACGGTTCCGCAGAGGGCCCCACTCGACCGGAATGGCGGCGGATTCATGGCATTGTCCCCTGGTTTTCGGGAGATAATAAAGGATCAGTCCCCTTCGAACTCTGTCACGCAATAGATGTTGTAACCCTTGTCGCGTATCTTCTTCTCGCCCCCCACGTCGGGAAGATTGACGATGAAGGCCATGCCTGCAACCTCTCCACCCACCTTTTCCACCAGGGCCGCCGCCGCAAGTGCCGTTCCGCCTGTCGCGAGAAGATCGTCCACAAGCAGCACCTTCTGGCCCTTGCCGAGGGCATCGATATGCATCTCGATGGTGTCGCTGCCATATTCGAGCTCATACTCGAGCTTGACGACGTCGGCCGGCAGCTTGCCCGGCTTCCTGACCGGCACGAATCCTTTGCCGAGCGTGTAGGCGAGCGCACCTCCAAGGATGAAGCCCCTGGCCTCGATGCCGACGACGATATCGAAATCCAGCCCCGCCGAAAGGTAATGCTGGGTCATGGTGTCGATCACCAGGCGGAATCCGACCGGATCCTTGATGAGGGTGGTGATGTCACGGAACATGATCCCTTTCTTGGGATAATCTGGCACCGTACGGATCCTGGATTTGATGGGCATGGCGATAGCTGTTGATGTTGTTGGTGGAAAGTGGTGCTGAAAAGAAACAGGTCAAAATAACAGTCTGCCTTGTAAATGCAAATCCTCTCCGAACCCTTCGACCAGGACATTATGGATGAACCCTTTCATCAGGTCGGGATCTACCCCCGCATCGACATTGACATCAACCCTGAGATAGTTGCCGCTGTAGCCGCTCCAGCGCGTCGTACCGTCGTCGTTGGCGGAGCTCTCCTCGAACAGCACCTGCAGCTCGCCGCCGCAAAACGCCGAGGCGAATCTTCGTTCCATGCGCCCGCCAAGTTCGGCCAGCTGCGATGCCCGTGTTGCAGCCACGGCGTGCGGTACCGGGTCGAGCTCCTTTCCGGCGACCTGCCGTGAAAGCGCCGTGCCGGGCCTGACCGAACAGGTGAACACATGCAGATAGGCGGCCGGAAGTGCTTCGAGGAACCGGTACATCTCCCCGAACTCCCGTTCGCCCTCTCCCGGATAGCCGGTCATGACGTCAGCACCGATGCCGCAGCCGGGAATTGCTTCGACGGCCTTCATGAACCTTTGCCTGTAGGTTTTCGTATCGTAATGACGACCCATGGCCTTCAGGATGGCGTCAGATCCGCTCTGCAGCGGCAGGTGGAAATGTGGCATGATCTTTTGCGAGCCTGCCACGACGCCGATCACCTCGTCGTCGAGAAGGTCCGGTTCGACCGAACCGATCCGGATCCGCCTGATGTCGATCTCCTCGAGTCGTTGCAGCAGTCCTGAAAAGCCGGTATCTCCATCGCGGTAGTCGGCAATGTTCACTCCGGTCAGGACGATTTCATGATAGCCGGCATCGGCGATCCTGGCCGCACGCTCAATGACCTGGTGAAGCGGCACTGACCTCGATCGGCCCCTGATATTCGGAATCGTACAATAGGCGCAGCCGAAGCTGCAACCGTCCTGGATCTTCAGGAATGCCCTTGTCCGCCCCTTTTCAGGCCGGCAAAGCATGGAGCTGCCTGGAAGGGCCACATCAAGCTCCCTGACCGGGGAGACTTTCACCAGGGGAACCGGCTGCTCGGCATCCGGATCAGCGAGGTAATATCCCGGCTCGAACTTGTCGGTGGTACCGAGTACGAGAGAGACACCTTCGATATCGGCAAGCCGAGCCGGATCGAGCTGTGAATAACACCCGATGACCGCCACGCGGCTTCCCGGATTCTTCCGGATGATCTTCCTGATCTGTTGCCGGGACTTCTGTTCGGCCTGGCCGGTGACCGCACAGGTATGCACGATGATAAGGTCTGCCCCCTCATCTATCGCAGCAAGGCTCCAGCCCTGCGAAACCAGCATATCAAGTATGGACGATGTTTCAGCATAATTCAGTTTACATCCGAGAGTGATTGCCGCAACGCTTTTCTGTTTCTTTTCATTCATATTTCCTGACCTGGAAAAAGCATTCTTTTATGACAATCATCCGGACAAAGCAACGCGTTTCCATACATTTTTTTTGTATATAAACACCTCTTTTCATCGTATCGATTGTACCCGCTTATTTATTTATTGCATTAATTCGATTCTTCACATTATATTATTTCCGGAGATAATATTTTTCGTCTTAAACATAACAACAGGTCAATATGAGCACGAAGACTTCACCAGACAAATTTGATCTCTACATTCTGAATGTCGATGATTTCAAGGCCTTGAACAAAGAAAAAAATGATCTTAAGGATAAAATTGCATCCATGCGCCTTGAATTCGAAGAAAAGATCAAACCTCTCGAAAATGAATTAAGCGCCGTTGTCAGGAAGCTCGAACTCAATCTTGCGAAGATAGAGGGCACACCTGCCGCAAAAACAGGAACAGCCAAGTTCGGCCGCGGCAAGCTTGGCGCATCCATCAAGAGCCTGCTCAAGGCGAACCCCGACAAGGAGTTCAAGCCCAAGGATATCGCGGCTGCATTACAGACGAAAGGCACTGCCGTAAGCCTCTGGTTCAACAAGTACGGCAACAACGACCCTGAGATCGAACGTATCCCTGTCGGAGAAGGCGGAAAGCGTTTTATCTACAAAGCCAGGCGCTGATCGCGGAACGGATTGACAACCGACTCCTGAAATCGACAAACAGAGAAGGCTGCCGGCAAGGCAGCCTTCTCTGTTTTCCCGTAGAATAAATCAATAACCGATATTCCGCCTGTTCCGGAAAAAGTTCATGGCCAGCGCCACCATCATCATATTTGCTATAAGGGATGAACCGCCATACGAAACAAACGGAAGAGGAACACCTATAACAGGCATGACGCCTATTGTCATGCCGATATTGATGATAACGTGAGTCATCAGGAGCGTTGCATATCCTGTAATCACCAGCTCCACAAACTTGTTCCTTATGGCGCCGACCATCCATACAAGTCGAAGTACGAGAACGAGATAACAGGCGATCAGCAATGTCGCACCGATAAGGCCGCGCTCCTCGGCAATAACGCAGAATATGAAATCGGTCCATTGTGCCGGTATATAGCGCAACTGAGTCTGGGTGCCGTGAAGATACCCTTTTCCCAGCAAACCTCCGGAAGCAATGGCGATCTTCGCCTGCAGTGCATTATAGCCTGCCCCCCTCGGATCGGACATGGGATCGAGAAAGATCTGGATACGTTTGATCTGATGGGGCTTCAGGATCAGCGAGGTGAATTTCCAGGTCATGAGCCCTCCCGCCACCCCTCCGCCGACGACAAGGAACTGATGCAGCTCCGCCTTCTTCCTGACGAAGATGAACGCGGCCAGGGACAACACGGCAAATACGAGAAGGAACGTCATGTTGAAAAAGCCGGATACCAGCAGAACAAGGGGCACGACGAACAGCAGGATTTTGTAGGGATCGAATCCGGCAAGCACGATCATGGGCACGATGAACGAAAGGCACGTGAGCGTCGTGCCGGTATCGGGTTCCAGGAGAACGAGGCTTGCAGGAAGCAGCGGAATGGCAACGGCTGTCGCAAGGTGCAGGGGGTTGCTTATGTCAGTCTGGTCGTCGGATAAAAAACGTGCGAGCGTGATGACGGTGATCATCTTGACCAGTTCGGAGGGCTGGAAACTGAACATCCCGAACCGGAACCAGCCGGCGTTACCGGCTACTTTCTTGCCAAGCACAAGTACGGCGAGCAGCAGGATGATGCCGCCACCGTACATGAAGTAGGAGTTTTCCCGTATCCTCCGGTAATCGATGAAATACATCACGCCAACGACCATGGTTCCGATCATCGCCGAGGAAAGTTGCCTCAGGAACAACGCCGTATCTTCGGGGCCATGGGTGGAGTTGTGCGTGGCGCTGTATATGGCCGACAACCCCATGATGATCGCGCCGGCCATCGCAATGATGAGCCAGGGATCGAGTCTGTTAATCTTTTCCATCTCTTGAACCGGGAGTCCATGATGTTATCTTGTAAAAAAACGCCGTTCCCTTTGCGGCTCCTGGCATGCCTGCCGAACCATACAACAGAACCAATTCAGTGCAGCCATCTTCATTCTCATGCGGCCACGCAGCCTTCGTCGGGGCTCCGAACGCCGGAAAATCGACACTGCTCAACCGTCTGCTCGATCACAAACTATCTATTGTAACGCCAAAACCGCAAACAACAAGAAAAAAAATAACCGGTATCTTCCATGACGACCGCAGCCAGATCATCATCCTCGACACGCCGGGCATCATGGAGCCGAGACAGTTCCTCCACGAATCCATGCTCGAAACGACACGCCAGGCGCTGCGTGAAGCCGACGTTATCGTTGCGCTCATCCCTTTCGCCAAAGGAGATGAACCTGTCGACCGGAAATTTGCCGACGAGCTGATCGGCCAGTGGGTCCGTCAGGCAGGAAAACCGTTCATCATCGCCCTCAACAAATCTGATCTCGTCTCTGAAGAGACCGCCAGGAAAGTGCAGCAGGAGATGACGGCAGCCTATGCTCCCGTCGCAGCCCCTGCCCTCTCCGCCCTGCAGGGCAGCCATGTCGAGGAACTGGTCGAGCTCATCAGGCCTCACCTGCCCCTCGACGAACCGCTCTATCCTGAAGAGATGCTGAGCACGGAACCGGAAAGGTTCTTTGCCGCCGAGATCATCCGGGAGAAGATATTCCTGCAGTACGGAAGGGAGATCCCCTATTCGACCGAAGTCGTCATCGACGAATTCAGGGAGCAGCATGAGAGTGAACCGAGAAAAAAGGAGCTGATCCGCTGCTCGATCATCGTCGAACGCAACAGCCAGAAACAGATCGTCGTCGGAGCAAAGGGCGCGGCCCTGAAAAGGCTCGGCCAGGCTGCGCGACTCGATATCGAGGAGCTTCTCGGCAGACCGGTATTCCTGGAGATCTTCGTCAAGATCAGGCCCGACTGGAGGAAGAAGAAGACCCTGCTGAAAAGCTACGGGTACTAAGAGCGCAAACAGCATGGACGTGATGGACGGAATGGACGACATGGACGGAATGGACAGCGCCAGGGAGTCTTCGCTGTTTTTGTCTTGTCCATAACGTCCATCAAGTCCACTCTTTCTTCGTCCATTCCGTCCATTTACTCTTCACCTCTTCGCCCCTTCACCTCTTCGCCCTCAAACGAAAAAACCCTTCCGGTGACGGAAGGGTTTTTTGCGTTGCCTGCAGCAGAATCAAGTGATCAGCGGCCTTTCGGCTGCGGCTCCAGCTCGGCGCTGGCGTCCTCGATCTCTTTCTTCTCATTGGGATGGGCCTGGAGATAGGCCTCGATCTCCTCCTTGCTCTTGTCCTTGAAGTACTCGAGGGCGGAGAGGATGATGCGCTTGTTCTCCTTGTCGAACTCGATGACCCGCAGCGGCAGTTCGTCGCCGACCTTGAACGATGAGTGGATGTCCTTGACACCGCCCTGCAGGAGATGCGAAACCGGCACGAAGCCGTCGACATCGCCGGGGAGGATCACAATGACGCCCTTCTCGATGATCTGCGAGATCTGGCCGGGGGTCTCGGCGCCCACGGCATACTTCTGCTCGAACTCGCCCCACGGATCTGAATTGATCTGCTTGTGGCCCAGGGCGATACGGCGCGCGTTCACGTCGAACTTCAGCACCTTGACTTCGAGTTCCTGGTTCTTCTTGACCAGTTCACTGGGGTGGCGGATCTTCTTGGTCCACGACAGGTCGGAGATGTGCACCAGACCGTCGACACCGGGCTCGAGCTCGACGAAGACGCCGAAGTCGGTGATGTTGCTCACTACGCCCTTGTGCAGCGTCCCCTCGACGTACTTCTCGGAGAGGGCGATCCACGGATCTTCATTGACGCGCTTCATGGAGAGCGACAGCTTGGTGTGCTCCTTGTCGATGTTCAGGATGACGCACTCGACTTCCTGGTCGAGCGACACAAACTGGCTCGGGTGCTTGATGTGCTGTGTCCAGCTCATTTCGGAGATGTGCACCAGGCCTTCGATTCCCTTCTCGATTTCGACGAACGCGCCGTAATCGGTGATCGACACACCGCGGCCTTTCGCCTTGATGCCGACAGGGTATTTGATTTCGATGTTTTCCCACGGATGGGCTTCGAGCTGCTTCATGCCGAGAGAGACACGCTTGGTGTTCTCGTCGAAGCCGACGACCACAACCTTGATCGGCTGGTCGAGCTCGACAACCTCGGACGGATGCTTGATCATGCACCAGGTGATATCGGTGATATGGACAAGGCCGTCGAGACCGCCGAGATCGACAAAGATACCGAAATCGGTGATGTTCTTGACCGTGCCTTCGAGGACCATGCCGACCTTGATGCTGGCGAGCATCTCCTCACGCTTGGCCGCATACTCCTCTTCGAGGATGACCTTATGGCTGACGACGATGTTCTGGGTGACCGGGTTGATCTTGACGACCCTGAAGTCCATCGTCCTTCCGACGAGGGCATCGAAGTCGCGGACCGGCTTGACATCGATCTGCGAACCGGGAAGGAACGCCTCGACGCCGGAGAGCGAAACTGTCATGCCGCACTTGACCCTGTTGATAATCTTGCCGTTGATGATGGTGTCGTTCTCGATTGAATCATAGATCTTGTCCCAGATCCTGAGAACGTCTGCCTTCCTCTTGGAGAGGATGAGCTGACCCATCTTGTCCTCGATGTTCTCGAGGTAAACTTCGACTTCGTCTCCGACCTTGATTTCGTCATCGTCCCTGAACTCGAGGAGCGACACGATACCTTCGGACTTGAAGCCAACGTCGATCGTTACGTCTTTGTTGGAAATCGAAACGATGCGACCCTTTACGATCTCCTCTTCGGTGATCTCGGAGAGGGTGCTCGTGTAGAGCGACTCCATCTGCGCGAGCTCGGCGGGCTCGTAATGAGCGAAAATCTTGATCTTCTTCCTGCCCGGCACGATTTTCTGCTGCGGGATTTCCAGCGTTTGTGTTTCTGACATTAATGTTTTCCTTCCTCTCTGGTGATGTACCGTCAGCTGCGAGAGATTTAAGCTGCCGGTTTTAGAGTTATTGATGCATCCGGTAAAAAGCGGGTCGGAAAGGCCCGGATGACATTACCCTTCCAACACTTTCACGGCAAGGCCGTACACCTGTGCGACCTGCTCCTCTATAGTCAGGATCGACGTATCGACCACCACTGCGTCCGGATGACGCTTCAGCGGCGCATGGGTGCGCTGCTCGTCTTCACGGTCGCGCTGTCTGATCTCCTCCTCGAGCTCCTCGACGGTCGGAACCGTGGCGCTTCCGCCCTTCTTGGCGAGCTCGGCATGTCGGCGCCTGGCCCGCTCGCGGGGATCGGCAACGAGAAATATCTTGAGCTCGGCATCGGGAAATACGACGGTACCGATGTCGCGGCCGTCCATGACGACACCGCGTGCAGCCCCCATCGACTGCTGGAGTTCAAGAAGCCGGTCCCTGACCGGCTTGAGCGAACTGACGAAACTCACTTCACGGCTCACCAGATTCTCCCTGATCGCTTCGGAGACATCCTCGCCGTCGAGGAAAACCCTGTCGCCCCGGAATTCGATCGTCAGGTCACGGAGCAATCCGGCGACCTGCCCGGCATCCCGGCGCAGTGCGTCGAGAAGCCCTGACCGAAGCACCCTGAGGGTCACGGAGCGATACATGGCCCCGGTATCGATGTAGGTGTAGCCCAGTTTTCCTGCGACGATCTTTGCCGTCGTACTCTTGCCTGACGCGGCTGGACCGTCTATGGCTATAATGATGGGTCGTGTTCCGATTCGATTCTCCACAGCATTTTACTTTAGCCTGTCATTTTATTAAAAATATTTGCTTTTTCCAAACATATTAATTACAGTTAAAACCGCGGAAGAAGCGGTTTTTCAGTCATCAAACCAGCCCCACCATGTCACTTCGCTGCGGCATTGTCGGTTTGCCCAACGTCGGCAAATCAACGCTCTTCAATGCCATCACGGCCAAACAGGCCGAAGCCGCCAATTATCCGTTCTGCACCATCGAACCGAACGTCGGCAGCGTTCTGGTTCCGGATCATCGTCTCAGGGAGATTGCAAACGTCGTCAAGACGCCGGTGCTCGTACCTGCAGTGCTCGACATCGTCGATATCGCCGGCCTCGTCAGGGGCGCGAGCAAAGGTGAAGGTCTCGGCAACCAGTTCCTGTCGCATATCCGCGAGGTGGATGCGATCATCCATGTCGTGCGTTGTTTCGACGACCCGAACATCATCCATGTCGAAGGCAAGATCGACCCTGCCGGCGATATCGCCACCATCGAAACCGAACTCATGCTTGCCGACCTCGACAGCATGGAGAAGAAGATGGACAAGCTCCGGAAAGGGGCCCGCAAGGAGAAGGAGCAGCAGTTGCTGGTCGACCTCGGCGAAAAGATCGTGACCGGGCTGGGCGAAGGCATCCCGGTGCGCCGGATCCTCGAGACCGACGACGAGCGCGAAATGGCGAAACAGTTCTTCCTGCTGACCGCCAAGCCGGAGCTGTATGCGGCCAACGTGGCCGAAAGCGACCTGCCGGACGGCAACGACTATACCGCAAAGGTTGCGGAGATCGCGGCTGCGACCGGTTCGAAAATGCTGATCATCAGCGCGAAGGCCGAAGCAGACATCGCAGAGCTTCCCGAAGAGGAACGCCCCGACTTCCTCGAGAGCCTCGGCCTTGAGATGTCCGGCCTGGACCGCCTGATCAGGACAGCCTACGACCTGCTCGGGCTGCACAACTACTTCACGGCAGGCGTCAAGGAAGTCCATGCATGGACGATCCGCAAGGGAGCTGCCGCACCTGAAGCTGCGGCGGCCATCCACTCCGACTTTGAAAAAGGGTTCATCAGGGCCGAGGTCATGCACTACGCCGACCTGATTGCCCTCGGCTCAGAACAGAAGGTGCGGGAGGCCGGCAAGATGCGCTCCGAAGGAAAGGAGTACATCGTGAAGGACGGGGATGTGATCGTCTTCAGATTCAACGTGTAATGAAACGCGGTTTAACCTGTTGCGCAATTCGATTGCTGCGTTGGTCAAGTGCTCGAAATCCTCATGCACCGTCTGTACACTCCGGATTCTCCGCTCCGGCCGCCTTGCACTCGAACCGCTCACGACGGTTGCACGGCGTTTCTTCAGATAACTGAATTCCTTGAAGGGCAGAAATTTTTTCCTGAAATTGCAGCTTATGTCTCAGCACAAGATTTCACCCGACAGCCCGATCGGGATCTTCGACTCGGGCATCGGCGGCCTGACCGTGGTCAAGGCCGTGCAGGCCTGCCTTCCGGCCGAGCGCATCATCTACTTCGGTGACACGGCCCGCGTGCCTTACGGCCCCAAATCCCAGGTCACCATCAGGAGGTACGCCCGCGAGGACACGGAGATCCTGCTGAAGCACCAGCCGAAAATGATCATCGTCGCCTGCAACACCGTCTCGGCCCTTGCGCTCGACGTCGTCGAACAGACCGCTGGAGATATCCCGGTCATCGGCGTACTGAAAGCCGGGGCGGAACTGGCTGCCCGCAGGACAAGATCAGGAAAGATCGGGGTCATAGGCACCCAGGCCACCATCCTCTCGAACGCTTACGCCTGTGCGATCAACGAGGAGAACCGTGAGTTCGAGGTCGTCTCGAAGGCCTGCCCGCTTTTCGTGCCGCTGGCCGAAGAGGGGTTCATCGACCATCCTGCCACCCGGCTGGTGGCCGAGGAGTACCTTTCGGGCATCGCAGGAAGCGAGATCGACACCCTCGTGCTCGGCTGCACCCACTACCCGATCCTGCGCAGGGTGATCGAACAGATCACCGGACCGGGCATTTCGATCATCGATTCGGCCGAAGCCGTCGCCGGCAAGGCGAGAGAACTCCTCTCCGCCCAGGGCATGCTGAACCCGGGCACCGGCAAAGCCCTGCCGCACCTCATGGTGAGCGACCTTCCCCAGAAGTTCCGCGAGCTTTACCGCCTGTTCATGGGCACCGAACTTCCGGACGTCGAGCTTGTCGGCATCTAGGCCTGGGTATCTTTGTATTCCCTTTTTCTAATCGTATCTTTTCTGCCTCAGAACCAGATTTACCGACGACCTTCCCTTTAGACGAACGAGGCTCACGTGAAAGTTAACCTTGACAGAACATCATCCGGATTCTGCATCGGCGTGCAGGGCACGATCCATGTCGCGGAAGAGAAGCTCAGGGAGTCCGGCAGCCTCTATTCGCTCGGAGACATCGTGCACAACGAAGTCGAAGTGCGCAGGCTCGAGGCGCTCGGCCTCGAGACCATCGACGAAAAGAGCTTCGAAAGCCTCTCGAACACGGGCGTGCTGATCAGGGCCCATGGAGAACCGCCGTCGACCTATGAAACGGCAAGGAAGAACAACCTCTCCATCACCGACACCACCTGTCCGGTCGTCTCGAAGCTGCAGCGCACGGCGCGCCTGCTGCACGAAATCGGCTACCAGGTCGTGATCTACGGCAAGAGCACCCATCCGGAGGTGATCGGCATCAACGGTCAGTGCGACAACCAGGGCGTTATCATCAAGCATGCCGACCTCTCCGATCCAGTGGAGATGGCCGCACTCGACCTCAACCGGAAAACGGCCCTGATCTCGCAGACCACCATGGATGTACCCGGCTTTTACGAGCTGAAATCCAACCTCGAAAGGCTGTTCGCGGCACATGCGGGCGAAGCCTCCAACCCCTGGCTGGCCATACGGGACATCGACATCACTGCCGAGATGACCGGCATCCGTGCCATGCCGCATCTGGTCTTCAAGGACACGATCTGCCGCCAGGTTTCCAGCCGGAACGACAAGCTGCACGACTTCGCACTGGCCAACGACTGCATCGTGTTCGTGGCAGGAAAGAAAAGCTCGAACGGCCAGGTGCTCTATCTGATCTGCAGGGAAGCCAACCCGCGCAGCTATTTCATCGAGGACATCGGCGACATAGACCCTGCATGGTTCACCCTCGAAAACGGCAAACAGGCAGGCAGCGTCGGCATCTGCGGCGCCACCTCGACCCCGATGTGGCTGCTCGAAAAGGTGGCGATACATATCGAGGAAAAGTTCGGCAACGACTCTGCAGCAAGTAAGGGTGCATGATGCTGTACAAGCCCGGTGCACCCATGAAACCATACTGAGCATGAAACCCGTCACCATCACCATCGACGGCCGCAGCGTATCGGTCGCCCCTGAACTCTCGATCCTTGAGGCTGCCCGCCTGAACGGCTTCGACATTCCGACCCTCTGCTTCCATGAAGCGTTGCCGGAACGGGGCTCCTGCTGGCTCTGCATCGTCGAGCTCAAAGGGCAGAACCGCTTCATCCCTGCCTGCAATACGAAGGTATCCGAAGGCATGGTGGTCGAAACCGACAACGCCGAGCTCAGAGGGATGCGGCGCCAGAGCCTCGAACGCATCATCGCCCAGCACTGCGGAGACTGCCTCGGCCCATGCGAGGTATCCTGCCCGGCAGGATGCAACATTCCGGGATTCGTCTCGGCCATCGCTTCCGGACGTGACCGCGATGCCATGGGGATCATCATGGAGACCATTCCGTTGCCGGGCATCCTCGGTCGCGTCTGCCCCGCCCCATGCGAAGATGCCTGCCGCCGCCACGGTGTGGACGATCCCGTCTCGATCTGCGCCCTGAAACGTTTCGCCGCCGACCGTGACGCGTTGTCCCCGGACCCGTTCGTTCCGGCCAGGAAAGAGCTCTCCGGCAAGCGTGTGGCCATCGTCGGGGCCGGACCAGCCGGCCTGACCGCTGCCTATTACCTGCTTGCCGCAGGACACGGCGTGACGGTCATCGACGCCAATGAGCAGCCGGGCGGGATGATGCGCTACGGCATCCCGCGGTTCAGGTTGCCCGAAGAGGTCATCGAAGCGGACATCCGACCCATCCGCGAGATGGGCGCACGATTCAGGATGTCCACCCGCTTCGGCAGCGACATCGACTGGCCTGCCCTCTCACGTGATCACGATGCACTCCTGCTGAGCGTCGGGGCGAGCGTAGCCTCCCGCATGGGCATCCCCGGCGAGGAGTCAGCGGGCGTCGTGAGCGGCATCGACTTCCTGAGGAGTGCCGCTTCCGGAAAAGGGGAACGCGCCGGGAAAACGGTCATCGTGGTCGGAGGCGGCAACACGGCCGTCGACGCCGCACGCACCGCGCTGAGGCTCGGCGCCGAACAGGTGGCGATCATGTACCGGAGGAGTCTCGACGAGATGCCGGCCAACGCACTCGAAATCGCGGAGGCGGTTGCCGAAGGGGTTGAACTTCGACTGCTCACCGCGCCGACTGAGATCTGCAGCACATCCGACGGCCTTCTGGTCAGGGCTGTCGAAATGAGGCTCGGGGAACCAGGCCCCGACGGGCGGAGGAGCCCTGTGCCCGTGGAAGGGTCCGGATTCGAGATGACCGCCGACCAGGTCATCGCTGCAACCGGGCAGTCTGTCGAGGTTCCTGCATCGGCCCTGCCGGGCCTGGGTATCAGGCGGAACGGAACGGTCATGGTCGACACCCCCTCACTGCAGAGCGAATTGCCGGGCGTTTTCGCGTGCGGAGACTGCGTCACCGGCCCGGACCTGGCTATCCGCGCCGTCGAACAGGGACGGAATGCGTCAAACGCCATCGACCGGTTCCTCAACGGGTTGCCGCCCGAAGGCGCTTCCTCCGTGTTCAACTCCTCCTACGGCGAACGCGACCATGCACCTGCACCCTTCTATGAACGCGCACGACCTGCTGCGAGAGTGCACGTGCCGGAACTGCCGGCCTCGGAACGCCGCCGCAGCTTCGCCGAAGCGGTAACCGGTTATGGGCCCGGAGAGGCCTTGAGCGAGGCGCGCCGCTGCCTCCAGTGCCGCTGCCGGGCGGTCGATTCCTGCAGGCTGCGTGAGCTCGCCGGGACATTCGAGATCTCTCAGGAAGCGGAAAGCCCGGTCGAAGGGGAGTTCTCCATCGACGGCACGAAAGAGGTCAGGTTCGAGCGGGAAAAATGCGTCGACTGCGGCATCTGCGTCAGGAACCTCGAAAAATCAGGAGTTTCCGCCGCCGATTTCCGCACCCTGATCGACTCCTGCCCTACCGGTGCGATCAGCGGGAAGTGAGAAAAAAAGAAATGGACGGAATGGACGATGTGGACAGAATGGACAGAAAGAATGGCTAAAGAGGGCACGTTCCTTTCTTAGCCTTAACTGAACGTCATCTTGAATTGTCCATAACGTCCACTAAGTCCATTGCGTCCATTTCCCTCAACTCTTCACTTCTCCTTTTCCCCCATCTTGCGTACTCCGTCGATGAACTTCACCGCCGCCTTGCCCTTCTCTACAGTCTCGCCGGCCGTTTTCCGAGCTTTCTCTGCCTTTTCGGCCGGATTCTCACCGTGCCAGACCAGCCAGGCGGCATAGAGTACGGCAATGGCGATCAGCACAACGACCGCCCGCAGGATCTTCCTCGCAAAGGAGAGCACGATGAAGATCGAGACGATCACGGCAACCACAAAAAGCACCGGATTTCCGACAAGCGCATCAATGAAGTTCTTCATAAGTGGATGGTTAGAGATATTCGAGCAGAACAGCAGCCACATGCCGGGACGGAGATTCGGCCGACAGGCGGGAACGGGCATCCCGAAGCCCCTGCCTCATCGCGGCTGCAACATCCGGGTCATCGAGAATCTTGCTGGCCTCGATGCTGATGTCGAGTGCGTTGGCCCTCTCCTGGATCAGTTCAGGCACGACCTGGTTTTCGGCATGAAGACCGCCTGCGACAATATTTGCCAGGGCGATGTTCTTCAGCTTGACCAGCCGTTTGCCGATCATGTAGTTGAGACGTGCGGTACGGTAGAGAACGACCATCGGCACCCCGAAACAGAGCGACTCGAGGGTTGCCGTTCCAGAAGTCACCAGCACCAGGTCGCTGAAATGCATCACGTCGTATGCGGGACGGACAACCGGCTTCAATCCGGCCTTGAGGATCTGGCGTTCGTAGATCGAGCTGTCGATATGCGGGGACTTGCCGAGCAGGAAGGCCATCCTGCCATCGTGCTTCTGAAGCTGCACTGCCGCGCCGAGCATCTCCGGAAAAATCTTTTCGATCTCCTGTTTCCGGCTTCCCGGAAGCAGGCCGACAACCCGGCTTCCAGGATCGATGCCTGCATCTTCCAGAAACTGCTGACGCGAGGGAAACTCGAGACCGGCGAGCTCCTCGACCACGGGGTTGCCGACGAACTCGGCAACGATTCCATGCTTTCGGTAGAAATCGACTTCGAAATCGAAAATCACGAGCAACCGGTCCACATATCTGCGGATTTTCTCGACGCGCCCCTCTTTCCAGGCCCAGACCTGCGGGGAGATGTAATAGATGACCGGGATGCCCTGCTTGCGGAAAAATGCCGCAAGATGGAGGTTCATGCCCGGATAGTCGATGAGGAGTGCGGCATCCGGCTTTTCGCGCAACACCGCTCTCTTGAGATCGGCGATCACCTTCCTGAGAAACGATGCGTGGCGGAGGACCTCGACAAAGCCCATGATGCTCATCTGGTCGGTCGTATAGAGCAGCTCTGCTCCCAGCTCGCGAAGCTTCGGTCCCCCGACGCCGAACACCCTGACATCGGGACGCGCTTCAAGAAGCGAACGAACGACGCCTGCTGCATGAAGATCACCGGAAACCTCACCGGCAAGCACAAAGAGCTTCCCGGAAGGCTTCGCCCGCTGTAATTGCATCATCAGAAAGGAAACTGTATTTTAGGGACAGCTTTGGAACGGCAAGACCAGCAAAACAGAGTTGGCCCCCTTTTTTTTGAACACCATTATATTAAATATACGACAGAATGCAAGTCAAATTCGGCACTGATGGTTGGAGGGCAATTATAGCCAGGGACTATACTTACGACAACCTTAAACTTGCCGCCCTCGCTTCGGGGCGCTACTTCCTCTCCCATCCGGACAAGGCCAACGGCGTTTGCGTCGGCTACGACACCCGGTTCATGTCAAAGGAGTTCGCACGGTTCACTGCAGAAGTGCTCTCCTCCCTGGGCCTCAGGGTCTTCCTCTCGGACAGCTTCGTTTCGACGCCGGCCGTGTCGCTCTATACCCGCGACCAGAAGCTTGCCGGAGGCGTCATGATCACGGCTTCGCACAATCCTCCGATCTATAACGGCTTCAAGGTGAAAGCCTCCTACGGCGGCCCGGCTCATCCGGAGGTCATCGATGAAATTGAAAGGTACCTGCCTGAAGTCGATCCGGCCGACCCCGCACAGCCCGCACCCAGCCTGATCACGATGGTCGACATCAAGACGCATTACGTCGATTACCTCAAATCGAAGCTCGACCTCGGGCTGATCCGCGAATCACGCCTGAAAATCGCCCACAACGCCATGTTCGGTGCCGGTCAGGACATCATTACCAGACTGCTTGACGAATCGATGGTCAACTGTTACCACTGTTCGGTCAACCCCGGCTTCGACGGGATCAACCCGGAACCGATTCCCCAGTACATCGGCGAATTCGTCGAATTCTTCAACGAAGTGAAGACCGACGTCGGCATTATCAACGACGGTGACGCCGACCGCATCGGCATGCTCGACGAGCACGGGGAGTTCGTCGATTCGCATAAACTGTTTGCGATCATCCTCAAGTACCTTGTCGAAGTGAAAGGCCAGCGGGGAGAGGTTGCCAAAACATTTGCCCTGACCGACGTCATCGACCGAATCTGCAGCAAACACGACCTGAAAATGCATCTCCTGCCGGTCGGATTCAAACATGTCAGCCGACTGATGACCACCAACGACATCCTGATCGGTGGCGAAGAGTCCGGAGGCATCGGCATCACCTCGTTCCTGCCTGAACGCGACGGCGTCTATATCGGGCTCCTCACACTCGAGATCATGGCCCGCAGGCAGAAGACGCTTTCAGGGCTTGTCGAGGAGCTGTTCGAGGAGTACGGTTTCTTCAGCTACAACCGTCTCGACCTGCACGTGTCTGACGAAAGGAAGCAGGCGATCATCTCTGCGGCTGCAGGCGGCAAGCTTACGTCTATCGCAGGATACGCCGTGACAGAGTTCGGCGACCTTGATGGCTTCAAATATCATTTCGACGGCGGCTGGCTGCTCATCAGGCCTTCAGGAACCGAACCGGTCCTGAGGATTTATTGCGAAGCGGACGACCGCGATAAGGTTGAAAAAGTGCTCAGCTTCGCATCCAGGCTCGGCTGAACAACCGGCGGCGGGAATGCTTTTCCTGCCTGACCGGAAGAATCTGCGGATTTCGACGTCAAACCGGAACTGAAGTACGGAAATCGAATAACCGCCCCCCGGGTCGAAACCCGTTCATGTAAAACAAGGATCATTGGAGCAGCAGGAACCCATATCAAAAGACCTTTTCTTCAGCGAACTTGTCGCGGAACACCAGGACATGGTCGTGAACACCTGCTACCGTTTCGTCTTCAACCGTGAAGATGCTGAGGATCTCGCACAGGAGGTCTTCATCGAAGTGCACCGTTCGCTTGACAGGTTCAGGGAAGAATCGAAACTCTCAACCTGGATTTACCGGATAGCGGTCACCAAATCGCTTGACCACCTGCGGCGCCTGAAACGGAAAAAGCGGTTCAGCTCACTCAGGCGGATCATCGGCGTGGACGACGATCCTGCCGATTCGATTGCGGCCCCGGATCGGGAAAATCCGGCCGATGCGCTTACCGACAAGGAGCGGGTGGCCGTCATGAGGGATGCGCTCGACTCGCTTCCAGACAACCAGAAGACGGCGTTCCTCCTGAGCAAGCAGGACGGTTACAGCAACCAGGAAATCGCAGACATTCTCCAGACGACAGTTCCTGCCGTCGAATCGCTGGTCCACAGGGCGAAAAAAAACCTGCAGGGCCGTCTGCAGAAATACTATGATTCCGATCGCTGAACACAGTATGAAAAACAATACAAGTTTCACCGGCTATTGACGTCTAAAAAATAAAGCAACCGGAAACAGCAATGAACAGAAGCAAGGAACAGCGGGACGCCGAGGTCATGAAGACCATGGGCATCCTGGACAATATCCCCTCGATCAAGGTGAACCATCTCTTCAGGGCTCACCTCCTGCAGCGCATCGACGCTGCCGGGGAAAGTCGCTCCTTTGCCGGCGGATTCAATCCACGGCTGGCCTTCTTCGGCCTCCTGCTCGGCATCAACATTGCCATGGGAACGCTGCTGTTCCTGCATCAGGAACCGCAGACGACTGCCCGGCCGGTCGCTACGGCCGAATCGTTCAGCGATGATTACGGAAGTCCGGCACTCTCCTATTACGATCAGCAAACACCTGACAGCCAGGGAAGCGAACCAACCAAATAACACATCGACGCGTCATACCATGAAATCAATCGCGACAGCGGCCCTTGCAGCCGCACTGTTCCTCTCCTGCGGATCTTCAGCCATGGCGGCGCAGGACTTCAGCAGTCTGACCAACGATGAACTGGCGGCTTTGAGAGCCTCAATGAAACACGAGCCGGAAAAGACGAGGGAGGCATTCAGAAAAGAGTGGCAAGAACGGGTAGCCCGCATGACCCCCAAGGAGAGGGAGGCATTGGCGAAGGACGCTGGAGAAAGCATGGCCCAAAGCCCTGGCAATGACGATTCCGACTGCCAGTAGACGGCAAGACCGGTAAATCGAGCCTCATTTGACGATCAAAATTAACGACAAGCAATGGATTTCCTGACTTCAAAACGATTCGTAACGACTGCCCTGGTGCTTCTGGGCATCCTCAACGTCACCCTGCTCGGCGTTCTGTGCTGGCAGAATTTCCTGTCGAGAAATTTCAGGTCGATCGAGGTCAGGGAGTATTATTCCAGGAGCTCATCACAGGATCCCGAAATGTCGTTCAGCCCTGAACAGCGCACGCAGTTCATGAACCTCCGGCGTGAACATTTCCGCAAAAGCCTGCCTGAAATCCAGAAGATCGTCGAACTCAAGAAAGAGCTGATCGACGAAGCGGTCAAACCGGCACCCGACACCTCGAAAATCTCCCTGATCGCGGACAGGATCGGCAAGCAGCAGGCCAGGCTTGAGCGAGGCCTCGCCCTTCATTTCCATGAGATGTCGAGTTTCTGCACGCCTGCCCAGAGGGATTCGCTCAAGGCGTTTCTCGGTCATGTCTACTCCCGCAAATACGAACGTGGATCACGCTGGACGAGGGAGATACGACCGGTCGACGAACCAGGACCTCACCACCATGGCCCCCCGCCGCCTCACGATCAGCAGCAGCCTTGATCATGGCTGCCGTCAGCTGAAATAAGCCGATAACCGGAATCCGTCACCAGGTTCCAGCCTGTCAGGTCCGGGTGATACGACCATAGAGGTCCGGACGACGGTCAAGGAAGATGTCGTTACGGTCATTGAAGCGTTTATCGCGGGAGATGGATGGATCGATCTCCGCCACCAGGACCCTGTCACCGGTCGCATCGGCCTGGAGAAGCGGTTCACCCCGGGGATCGTAAAGCGCAGATCGCCCCCTGAATTCAAGAGTCTCCCCCTCCTTCGTCTCGGAACCCGCCCGGTTGGCCACGGCAACGAAAACCTTGTTTTCGATAGCGCGCGCCGGCATGACCTTCATCCACGCATCGGTAACCAGGTTCGACGGGCAGACGATGATGTCGGCACCGTCGAGTGCGAGGCATCTCGCCGCCTCGGGAAACCGCCAGTCGTAACAGAGCATGATGCCGATCGTCACGTCGAGTCGGCGGTCAGTGAACACCGGAAACCCGGTATCACCCTGCTCGAACACCATGGACTCCTTGTAGAACAGATGGGACTTTCGATACACCAGAGGCTCTCCGCCTTCTGGCCGGAAGACGAACACCGAATTGTACAGCAGATCTCCGGCGACCTCCGCGATGCCGGCGACGATGATCGCCCGTTTCGAGACGGCGGCATCGCCGAGGAGACGGGATGCCTCGCCATGGGTTCCCTCCGCCAGCGGAGCCAGTTCATCCCCGGAAGTGAAAAAGTATCCTGTCGTACACAACTCCGGCAACACGATGAGATCGGCCACGGTCTCTTCGAGAAGGTCGGAGATCGCCCGAAGGTTTACGCCCTTGCTGCCGTGGATGGGCGTATACTGGATCAGGGCCACCCGGATCATGGCGCTCCGGCACCTCCGCGGGACGATGGACGGAGCTTCGTCGCCAGACGTTGCGCTACCAGAACGGCCTCGTTTCGGAAAATGAGGGTACCCAGCCCGAGATAGAGCAACACGATCAGCAGCTTCATCAGCAGGGCGCCCCAGCCGGAAACACCGTAACCGACGAGGAACCGCAGGAGGTCATCATGCCAGGCGGCAAACACGAGACCTGCGCCGAGCAGCAGCGACAGGCGCCCCCAGTCGTATCGGACCGGATAGAAACGCACCGAATACCAGCCCATGCAGAGACACATGACCGCAGTACCGGCCAGGATGGCCATAGCTGCCCCGTCCATGCCGCTGACCGGAATCAGCAGCCAGCAGAACAGCGTGGTGACGGCTGCCCCGGCAAAGGTCACCACCGGCAGGTAGCGGGTGTTGCCGGTAATCAGCAACCCTGCCGAAAGGTTCGTCGACATCATGTCGAACACATAGCTGAAAAAAATCCATGGAAGGATGGACATACCCATCCAGTATTTCGGCGGCAGGAGGTAAAGCCGGCCGCCATAGTGGTAACGCACAATGTCCGGAACGAAAAATGTGCACGCCACGGCAAGCACGATGACCGCGATGCTCGAGAGGTTCATCACCTGCCTGAAGAGCTGCTTCGCATCCGGGTCTTCCGCATGCTGCAGGAAAAAGGGCTGCCAGGCGAACCTGAATATCTGGATAAACATCTGCAGGGCGACGCCGAACGCCGCCACCCGGCCGTAGATGCCGACGATGTCCGAAGGCTGGAAACCGCTGCCGTAGAGCCGTTCGACATCTGCCTGCGGAATCCTGATGAGCAGGTTCCTGTCGATCAGGTGGATGAGCAGGCCGGCTATGCCGGTCGGGACATAAGGCAGGCCGATGCGCAGCAGATCCCTGTACATGTCGACCGAAAAGAAGGGCTTCAGGTTCCTGAGCACCGGCAGGATGAACAGCAGGCTGACCAGGGAACCGAACGCCTCGCCGATGAACACCCCGGAGAGGCCCGCCTTGAAAACCAGGATGAGCAGAAACGTGCTGACTACGCCACCGACCACACCCATGACCTTGGCCAGGGCAAACGGTATGGGCTTGCGCTTCAGCCGAAGTTCGGCGAAAGGCACGGCCAGCATCGTATCGAGCCAGAGAATCATTGCGGCAAAGCGTATGAAGGTACCGGACTCGGGCGCAAGTCCGATGGCTACGGCCAGCGTCGGCGCGAGCAGCACCATCAGCAGGGCGAAGAGGGTCGAGGTCGCCAGGAGACTGATGAAGGCTGTCGAGAAATAGGGGCGTTCGTCCCGATTGTTCCTGATGGCATCAGTGGCGACCTTCAGGTACGAAGTCTCGAGGCCATAGCAGAAGAGCACGTTGGCCAGGGCGATATTGGCGTAGATGACCGCCTGGATGCCGTTGTCGAATGTCGACAGCTTGTTGGCGTAAAGCGGAACGAGGATGTAGTTCAGGCTTCGGGAGAGAATGGTGCTCGTCCCGTAGATAACGGTATCCTTGGCAAGAAGCTTGAGTTTGGAGAACATCCGGTGCCGGGTTCTGTCGATGGGGTTAACTGTCGCCCTTCTGGGCCTGGGCACCGTTTTTGACGGAGGAGTCGGCGTTGCTCTCCTTCTGCCTCTTCACGGCCTCGTAATCGACCTGGAACTTGCCGTCCTTCTGGATCACGGGAATCTTCGAGATGACCTCGCGCAGGTGCTGCTGGGCTTCGGCCTGCTGCTTCTTGAGCTTCTCCAGCTCCTCGCCGGAGAGGCCGACGGGATTGTCCTTGTCGATCAGGGTATCCTTCAGTGTTTCGATCTCCAGGTTCTGCTCCTCCTTCATGTAGGTGACGAACCTTGAAAGGAAATACACGAGAACAAAGAACACCGACAAAGCGAAACCGAGAAGATAGATCCAGCTCATAGCACCCTCGTTGAAATTGGCATAAACCGTTGTTGAACCTTGACGGGCCACCTTCCGGCCTGTTGCGAAACAGTGCCTCGGAACGGGATACGGAACACCCGGACCGCGGATGGTTTCCCCGGAGACAGGCTCGCCGCGTCAAGGAAAATAACGGGATTTTTTATGATTTTAGCGGATATTGGATTAAAAAACATATTCTTTCTTTTCCTGGCTCGCAGGATAAATAAGGCACCAACGAAGTAGCAGACTTATGACGGGAGAACGAACACAGACCGTTTCGGAAGGCAGAGGCATCCTCATCCAGGAAGCTGAAGGCATCCGCAGCATGGCCGAACGGCTCGATGAGAGCTTCGCCAAAGCCGTGGAGCTTCTCCTTGCCTGCAAGGGCAAGATCATCATCGCCGGCATGGGAAAATCGGGTATCGTCGGCCAGAAAATCGCCGCAACCCTCTCCTCCACCGGCACGACTGCGATCTTTCTCCATCCGGCTGAAGCCGCTCACGGCGACCTCGGCGTCGTGGCAAAGAACGACGTGGTCATCTGCCTCTCGAAAAGCGGCATGACCGAAGAGCTCAACTTCATCATCCCTCCGCTCAGGCAGCTCGAAGCAGTGATCATCGCCTTCACGGGCAACCAGCGGTCATTCCTTGCCAGGAATGCCGACGTCGTGCTCGATGTCGGTGTCGGGCAGGAGGCTTGTCCCTACGACCTCGCACCGACCACATCGACGACAGCGATGCTCGCCATGGGGGACGCACTGGCAATCTGCCTGATGAAGCGGAAGAATTTCACCGATCTCGAGTTCGCGCTCACCCACCCCAAAGGCTCGCTCGGCAGACAACTGACCATGAAGGTCGCTGACCTCATGGCCAGGGAAGAGTCGCTGCCGCTCGTCGATGAAGAGGCAACTGTTTCGGACCTCATCCTCGAAATGACTTCGAAACGCTACGGCGTGAGCGGAGTCGTGGACCGTGAGGGCCGTCTCACGGGCATCTTCACGGACGGCGACCTGCGTCGCCTCGTACAGCAGGGGGGCGATTTTCTCGACAGGATGGCCCGTGAGGTCATGACGGCCAATCCGAAAACCGTGAGCGCGGACCTTCTTGCCAAGAACTGCCTCGAAATCCTCGAAACCTACCGGATCACCCAGCTCCTGGTGTGCGATGCCGACAACCGTCCCGTCGGCCTGGTGCACATCCACGACCTGGTGACGCAGGGATTGTAACACAACAAAGGACAAGAGTGTCCAGAAAAGGTGGATTTTAAAGCCACCGGATAAAAAACAGAACCCCGCCAGTTGGCGGGGTTCTGTTTTCAACCATAATCAATATTCCTTACGGGGAAACCGTCGCGAGAGGTTGGGTGGCGGCGTTTATGAAAACCCTCCATCATTTTTCTCCCGATCTTCGATGTCGAGTCCATACCGTCCATAAAGTCCACCACGTCCATTTCTTCCTTAAAAGCAAAAGAGCGCCATCGGCGCTCTTTTGCTCTATGATCTCGGCTGATTACGCCCGTCCCAGAGCCTTCAGCATTGCCGGACCTATGTCCGCCGGATTTTCCACGACATGGATGCCGGCAGCCTCCATGGCCCTGATCTTGTCTTCGGCCGTTCCCTTGCCGCCGGAAACGATGGCTCCTGCATGTCCCATCCTCCTGCCGGGAGGCGCAGTACGTCCGGCGATGAACCCGACAACCGGCTTCTTGAAATATTTCCTGATGTATTCGGCAGCCTCTTCCTCGGCACTGCCTCCGATCTCGCCGATCATGATCAGCCCTTCGGTCTCGTCGTCTTTGGCGAACAGCTTGAGGGCATCGATGAATCTGGTGCCGATGATGGGGTCGCCACCGATGCCGATGCAGGTCGACTGGCCGAGCCCGACCTGGGTCAGCTGATGGACAGCCTCGTAGGTGAGTGTGCCGCTGCGGGAGACGACGCCGATCGTACCTTTCCTGTGGATGAATCCGGGCATGATGCCGATCTTGGCTTCGCCGGGGGTGATGACGCCCGGACAGTTCGGACCGACCAGCACGGCGCCTTTCTCCTTGACAAAGCTGTAGGCCTTCATCATGTCATTGACCGGAATGCCTTCGGTGATGCAGATGATCACCTTGAGTCCGGCGTCAGCCGCCTCCATGATGGCGTCGGCAGCAAACGGGGCAGGAACAAAGATGACGGAGGTGTTGGCCTCTGCCTTCTCAACCGCCTCCCTGACCGTATTGAACACCGGAACCGGACGGCAGAAGGCATCCTTTTCGTTTCCGTTATAGAGTATTCCGCCCTTACCGGGAGTAACACCTGCCACCACATTGGTGCCATATTCAAGGATCTGGGAGGTATGAAAGGTTCCCTCACCGCCGGTAATGCCCTGGACGACCAGGCGGGTATCCTTATTGACCAGTACGCTCATAAACGGTTATCCTGTTTGATGAATGAAAAATGCCGTCAATTCGACGGGAGTGACTGACAGAAAGACTGGAGGTGACGGGCGATGCCGAGCATCTTGCCCTCTTCGAAGAAATTGCTGATCAGGTGGATGCCGACCGGCAGCCCGAGGCTGTCGAAGCCGACAGGAACACTGACGGCAGGCATGCCGACAATGCTGGCCGGAACCGTGAAGACATCAGCCAGGTACATTTCGAGCGGGTTGTCGACCTTGTCTCCAATACCGAAGGGAGGGAAAGGAGAGGTCGGCCCTGCAATGACATCAACCTTCTCGAGGGCCTCACGGTAGCGGTCCTGGAAAACGCGCCGGACCTGCTGGGCTTTCTTGTAGTAGGTATCGTAATAGCCTGCCGAAAGCACATAGGTGCCGAGCATGATCCTCCGTTTCACTTCAGCCCCGAATCCTTCAGTCCTGGAGTTCACGTACATGCTCGACAGGTCCTCCGATGAGGGTGAGCGGTAACCGTAACGGGCACCGTCGAAACGGGCGAGGTTCGAAGAGGCTTCGGCAGTCACGAGGATATAATAAGCCGCAATGGCATAATCGCTTTCGGGAAGTTCGATCTCGACCAGTTCAGCACCGGCATCCTCGAGCTTCTTCAGGCCGGCCTTGACCACGGCAGCCACATCGGCGTTCAGGCTTTCCGGGAAAAATGCCGAAGGAAGGCCGATCCGCAGACCTTTCAGCGAAATCTTCCCCATGGCGGACTCATAGTCCTCGACCTCATGCCGCGAAGATGTCGCATCACGATCGTCCTTTCCTGCGATGACCTGGAGCACGATGGCCGCATCGTCGCAGTTGCCGGCAAGGATGCCGATCTGGTCGAAGGAGGAAGCGAAAGCCACAAGTCCGTAGCGGGAGATGCGTCCGTAGGTCGGCTTCAGGCCGACGATGTTGCAGAACCCGGCCGGCTGGCGCACTGAACCGCCGGTGTCGGAACCGAGGGCGACCATGGCAAGGTCATTGGCAACCGCTGCCGCAGATCCGCCTGAACTGCCGCCCGGAACCCGGCTCCTGTCGAACGGATTGGGCACGGGGCCCAAAGCCGAATTCTCGTTCGAACTGCCCATGGCGAACTCGTCCATGTTGGTCCGACCGACGAAAATGGCATCCTCGGCGGCCAGCCGGATGATTGCCGTGGCGTCATAGACGCTTTCGTAACCGTTCAGGATTTTCGAGGCGCAGGTCAGGGGCGCGCCGTTCATGGAGATATTGTCCTTGATGGCTATCGGCATGCCGAACAGCTTCCCGATGGCTTCGCCACGGGCAAGCTTTGCGTCGAGTTCCCTTGCTCGCCGAAGGGCGGCCTCGGATAAAACGGCGGTAAAAATATTATCGTCACGATGGGAATCGATTCGCTGCAAATAGGCTTCGACCACCTGTTCGCAGGAAATTTCACGCGAGACCAGTCTGGACCGGAGGTCCTTATAACCACTAAACTGCACGTCTGTACTGGATGGATGATTTGAATTGCGAAATCAGCTGCATGATGCGCCGGATGACGGTTGCTGTCTGTATTGGAAGCTGCCTGCCAAAAGAGGTTGCGACCTGCAGTCATGAGGCTTGTATAATACTAAATTACTGTCTATAATTCAATTTCATAGATTATCGGATCGCCGGCCTGCAAGGCGCTCCATGACAGCGTATGACTACGATTTGACAACGATCACAGACACGAAGTTCTATTCATGGCTCATTCCTCTTCCTTCATGCCTCACTGGTTCAAGTCAAAGCAAAGTCAGGATGACATCCGGATCCAGAACGAACTGAAATCCTCCTGTGAACTTCCCCGCCACGTCGGCATCATCATGGACGGTAACGGCAGATGGGCAAGACTCAAAGGCAAATCCCGCGTCGAGGGGCATGTCGCCGGGGTCGAGTCGGTACGGGACATCGTCGAAGCCTCCTCCCAGCTCGGCATCTCCTGCCTGACCCTGTTCACCTTTTCCATCGAGAACTGGAAAAGACCAGAGAACGAGATTTCGGCGCTGATGCGACTCCTCATCAAGGTGCTGAAAAAGGAGACAAGGCAACTGCACGACAACAACATCCGCCTGCACGTCATCGGCGACCTGAACATGGTCTCTACCGAGGTCATGAGGACGCTCACCGACACCATGGAACTGACAAAGAACAACAACGCCATGATGCTGAACATCGCATTGAGCTACAGCGGCAAATGGGACATCGTTCAGGCTTGCAGGAACATTGCGGAACAAGTGCGTTCGGGGGCAATCGACCCGCAATCGATCGATGAAAACCTTATCGAATCACTCCTTTCAACCTCCATGATGCCCGATCCTGAACTGCTGATCCGAACCAGCGGTGAGTTCCGCATCAGCAACTTCATGCTCTGGCAGAGCGCCTACTCGGAAATTTATTTCACGAACACCTACTGGCCCGACTTCAGACGCCCCCAGCTCTACGAAGCCATCAGGGAGTTCCAGAGCCGGGAACGCCGCTTCGGCCAGACAAGCGAACAGCTTGGCACAAAATCATTCAAAAGACAGGCTTAACATTTCCAAAGTTTCACTTCGCCTTTTCATGAAAAAAGCATCTCATAGATCAGCCAGAACATCCGGTCTCCTGATTCTCCTGGTCCTGATCAACTGCACGACAGCCGGAGCGGCTGCAAAAAGCGGCACAAAAAAAGCCACGACGGTCAACGGGACGGTGAGCGCCGTCAAAGCACCCGCCGTCGATAACCCTGCCCTGAAAGACCGGGTGCGAATCGTACGCGGAATATCCTTTTCGGGACTGAACTCCCTCAAGGAGGCCGACCTGCTCAAAAGCCTGCCGGTAAAGATGTACGATAAAATCAGCATTCCGGGACCCGAGCTGCCCGGCGCCCTGCAGTACCTCTGGAACCTGCAGTACTTCAGCGACATCAAGGTTGAAAAAACCGAACTTGGCGGCAACTCGATCAGCCTGAAGTTCGTCGTCAGGGAGCTCCCTGTTCTCGATGCCGTCGATTTCGAGGGAAACCGCAAATACGACGCCAAGGAACTCAACAAGACAATCGCCCTGAAAACAGGCCGCAGGATCTCCGGGCAGGATCTGCTCAACGCCTCGACAAGAATCGAAAAGCAGTACTCCGACAAAGGCTATCTCTCGGCCGGCGCGGAGTACAAACTGATTGACATCGGCAACAACAAGGTCAAGGTACATTTCACGATTAATGAAGGATCGAAGGTCGTCATTGAAAAGATCCGTTTCCACGGCAACAAATCCTTCAGTGACAAGAAGCTCCGCAGTACCTTCAAGGAAACATCGCAGAACTCCTGGTGGAGAAAAATCTTCGGACAGCCGAAGCTCAACACGGAAAAGTTTGCTGAAGACAAAAACTTTCTGACCGATTTCTATCGCAACAACGGTTACCGCGACGCGCGCGTCCAGCGCGATTCGATCTCGTACACTCCGGACAAGAAGGGACTGATTCTCGATGTATTCGTTGACGAAGGTCCCAGATATACCATCCGTAACGTCGTCTGGCTCGGAAATACCAAGGAGTTCGCAACAACAGAAAACCTCAATACCACCTTCGACATCAAGCAGGGGGATATCTACAACGCCAGCAAGATCAACGAGCGACTCAACTTCTCGTCGGAACATACGGATGTCAGCTCGCTCTACCTCGACCGCGGGTACCTCTCCTTCAGGGCGAAGCTCGAAGAGAAAGTGATCCGGCCGAACCAGGTCGACCTCATCATCGCCCTTACCGAGGGGGATCCCTACACGCTCAACAACATCAGCATCAAGGGCAACACCAAGACGAAGGACCACGTCATCAGGCGGGAGCTCTACACGCTTCCCGGCGAGACCTTCAGCAGGAAAAACGTCGTGCGCAGCATCCGGGAACTCTCGATGCTGAACTACTTCGACCCGGAATCGATCACCCCGGACATCCAGCCCAACCCGGAATCGAACACGGTCGACCTGACCTACAGCGTTGCCGAAAAACAGTCGGACACCTTCAACGCAGCAGTCGGATACAGCGCCTCGACCGGAATGACCGGCGCACTCGGCCTGACGTTCAACAATTTCTCGCTCGGCGACATCTTCAAGGGTGAGGCCTACAAGCCCCTGCCGCACGGCGATGGACAGAAACTCAACTTCCAGTGGCAGTTCGGTGCAGACAACTACCGTACCCTGTCGATGTCGCTCAGCGATCCATGGGCATTCGGAACCCCGACTTCCGTCGGTTTCACGGTTTTCAAAACTCACACGAGCTACGATTATTCGAACAACGGCATCTACGACCCGAAGCAGATCGATCAGTACGGTACAAACCTCAACATCGGTCGCAGGCTCACCTGGCCGGACGACTATTTCGCCATCAGCTGGCGTGTGCAGTACCTGCACACCAAGGGTGGTTTCGTCAGCTTCCTCAGCGAATCCAACTCGCCTGACAAAGCCGACGAGTACTCCATCACCCAGTCGATTTCGAGGAACAGCATCGACAACCCTGTCTATCCGCGCCACGGCAGCAAGAACGTCATCACCGCACAGCTCGCCGGCGGGCCGCTACCGGGCACCATCAATTTCTACAAGTTCACCGGGAGCTCGAGCTGGTACTTCCCGCTGAAGAAAAACCTGGTGATCAACCTTTCGACCCAGCACGGGTATCTCTCACCGTTCCATCAAAGCGACTACATCCCCTACACCGACTATTTCTTCATGGGCGGCAGCGGCATGTCGACACTGCCCACAGTCCCGCTACGCGGCTATCCCGACCGCAGCCTCGGACAACTGTTCGCCGGGGAAACCAACCTCTACGGCGGCAAGGTCTATTCGAAATACACGGCTGAAGTCCGCTACCCGCTGTCCTTGAACCCTTCCGCGAGCATCTATGCCCTTACCTTCGCCGAAGCCGGCGGCCTCTGGGAGAGTGTCTCGTCAGTCCGCATTTCGGACCTCAAGAAAGCGGCTGGCGTAGGCCTCCGCCTCTTCGTCCCCATCATCGGACAGATCGGCATCGATTACGGCTACGGTTTCAACGCAGTTCCATCGGAGCCCAGCAAGCAACGACAGGGCTGGAACTTCCTCTTCTCTTTCGGCCAGTCATTCGATTAACCGTCCCGACCACTGCACAAAGCCATGGAGAGAGCCTCTCCATGGCTTTTCTGTTTTACCGGCCGGGCACCGTGGTGAGGAAAACTCTCTTACAGTCATCCTGAGCAAAGCGAAGGATCCGGCATTCTCTCGACTTGGCTCTTATTGAATAAACAGAAAGAACTTACCACAGTTCGAATGGATTCTTCACCCGGCTTCGCCGGGCTCAGAATGACAGACAGGAGAACTGCTGAACGGTACAACAAAAAGAAAAGGCTGCCTCAGTTTTACTTCTGAGACAGCCTCTCTTGAAAATTCTGATGTCGTCCTGATGACAGCAGGCCTTCACATCAGGGCCTCTTCAGACGGCCCAGTTCGTCACGCAGCCTGGCAGCTTCCTCATAATCCTCCCGGTTAATCGCCTCTTCGAGTTTCCGGTTCAGCTCATCGGCAAGGGTCTCGTCGCTGGCCGGTTCCGGAACGGGCTCTTTTGCAACAACCTCTTCCTCCTCCTCTTCAGGAGCAGGTTCGCCCTCCTTGGGTTGCTCCTCGACGATTCCCGCCTCGTTCATGATCTCTTCGGAAACGAAAATCGGCGCATTGAACCTTACGGCGATTGCTATTGCGTCACTCGGCCGGGCATCGATCTCATGCACCACGCCTCCCATCTCGCAGATGACCTTGGCATAGAATGTCTCGTTATGCAGCTCGTCGATGTACACCTCGTTCACATGGAGGTTGAAGGCATCGGCGATGTGCTTGAACAGGTCGTGGGTAAATGGTCGCGGAGGCTTGATGTTCTCGAGCTTGAGGGCTATTGCCTGGGCCTCGAATCCACCGATGATGATCGGAAGCTTGCGTTTGCCTTCAACTTCATACAGGATGAGCGCATATGCGCCGTTGGTATGAGGACTTGTCGACAGTCCAAGGATATCTACCTGAAGTTTATCCATAATTCGGGAACATTAAAACGTTGCAGCGGGATCACACTAATCCCCTGACTATTAACTGTAAAGTACCGCTAAACATTTCTAGTTCAAAAAATCCGTCCTACCCGGTTCAGGAACGGGAGTAAAGGACAACAAAAAAGCCGCATGCTGCGGCTTTCCTGTCTTCGATGTGCCCGAGAGGAGATTCGAACTCCTACACCTCGCGGCGCCACCCCCTCAAGATGGTGTGTCTACCAATTCCACCACTCGGGCATCGATATTAAATTCCAGAGAACATACGGTATCCTTCGTGAGAATAGAAGGACTCGAACCTTCGACCCTCTGCTTAAAAGGCAGATGCTCTAACCAACTGAGCTATATTCTCAACCAAGCTCCAGGCTGTCAGGCCTACTTGTTCTGGTACCTCAAACGCTTCTTGTGCCTGTTCTTACGGCGCATCTTTTTGCGTTTGTGTACGGCCATTTTATGGCGTTTTCTTTTTTTTCCGCAGGGCATGAATGTAAGGTCTTTCCTCAGTTTTTAAAGGCAAATAATATAGGGACTTTGGCACTTACTAACAAGCAAAAAATGCCCTATAGTTTTTTTCTTGTCACACAGGGTACACACCGTATGGATCCAACGATAATCGTGATGCGAGACTCGTAACTCGTGACACGAGGCTCAACATCTCTCACGTGTTACTACAAGTCTCGCGTCACGACCTTACGCGTTCATGTACTTGAAGAACTCCCTGTTGTCCTTCGTCTCCACGATCTTCTCGCGCATGAACTCCATGCATTCGATCGGGTTCTTGTCGCCCAGGTATTTACGGAGCAGCCAGGTGCGTGAAAGCTCCTCCTGACTGAACAGCAGCTCCTCCTTTCGGGTGCCGGAACGGAGGATATCGATGGCGGGAAAGATGCGGCGTTCGGAAAGCCGCCTGTCGAGGCAGAGCTCCATGTTGCCGGTTCCCTTGAACTCTTCGAAAATGACATCGTCCATTCGCGAACCGGTATCGACAAGCGCCGTGGCGATGATGGTCAGGCTGCCCCCCTCCTCGATGTTTCGTGCAGCTCCGAAAAAGCGTTTGGGCTTGGTCAGGGCGTTGGCATCGATACCGCCGGAAAGAATCTTTCCGGAATGAGGAATGATCGTGTTGTGCGCGCGTGCAAGGCGGGTGATCGAATCGAGGAGGATCACGACGTCACGGCCGACCTCGACCATTCGCTTTGCCTTCTCGAGCACCATGTCGGCAACCTGCACGTGGCGTTCGGGATCTTCGTCGAAGGTCGAGCTGACCACTTCTGCCTCAACGCTTCGGGCCATGTCGGTCACCTCTTCCGGGCGCTCGTCGACCAGCAGTATGATCAGGTACACCTCCGGATGGTTCTTGATGATGGCATTGGCGATCATCTGGAGCAGAATGGTCTTACCGGTTTTCGGCTGGGCGACGATGAGTCCGCGCTGCCCTTTGCCGATCGGCGTGAAGATGTCCATGATGCGGCCGCAATATTCGTTCTGCCTCGTTTCGAGCTTCAGGCGGTCGTGCGGGAACAGCGGCGTCAGGTTCTCGAAGAATGGGCGATCCCTGGTGACTTCGGGATCCTTGTCATTGATGGTGTTGATCTTGAGCAACGCGAAAAAGCGCTCTCCCTCCTTCGGTGCCCTGACCTGACCGGAAACGGTGTCGCCGGTACGCATGTTGAACCGCTTGATCTGGGAGGGGGAAACGTAGATATCGTCAGGGGAAGAGAGGTAGTTGTAGTTCGAGGAGCGGAGGAAACCGTACCCTTCGGGAATGACCTGAAGAACGCCGGTGTTGACCATCACCTGCCCGCTCTCGGGATCGGTGTTCTTCAGCGACTGGGCCTCGATGATCTTGTAGATCAGTTCCTCCTTTCGGAAGCCGGCAGTCGTCACACCGAGTTCCTTGGCCATGGCGTTCAGCTCATGAACCTTTTTCTTCTGGAGCATATTGATGTCCAGACCTTTTGATACCGAAGTGTTCGACATTATGGATTCTTTCAACGCTTAGTGGTTAAATATGCAGCAAAAGCTCTGCCTCGTGCTGATCACGGGGAAATAACGGGATCATGATTGATGACCACGTGGAGACTATGGGAAAAACCTGCATTGCTTAGAGAACGATATGAAAGCCAGATAAAGAAGCTAAATGAGGAAGACGGTTAGTTAAACCGGAATCGACAGAACAGTGACCATGACTGGCTCTGAGACCGATTTTCTGGAGAATTTCAGAGAAGTACATTAAGATATAAAAAAATTTCTTCTACTCCACGATTCATGTCCGGCAAGCCGTTTCAGCACTGCCGAATCTGGTGCAATCCGCCGCAACCTCCCCGGCAAGAAAGAACGAACCCGTCACCAGGATCATGTCTTCCGGACCAGCCCTTGAGCAGAGCAGGTCCAGGCCCTCCGAGGCAGTCCGGCGAACCTGCACCTCGGCTGCCCCGACCTTGCGGCACAGCTCACCGAGTTCATCTGCGGGAAGACTCCGCTCGGAAGGCAGGTCCACAGCGACGACCATGTGCGCGAGCTCCGCGAGTGGACTGACCATACCGGCCGCATCCTTGTCCGCAGCAATTCCGATCAGCACATAGAGATCGCGGAACGCAGCACGTATCTCCCGCAATGCCTGAACACTCTTCTCCATGCCGTCAGGGTTGTGGGACACATCGAGCATGACGAACGGGCTCGCGGAGATCTGTTCCAGTCTCGCCCGGTAACCTGTTGCCGACAGGCGGGACAACCCTGCCTGTATCTCGGCCCAGCCTATCCCTTCGGACCTGGCTGCCATAACCGCAAGCGTCACGTTCGAGGCATGAAACGACCCGGTCAGCGGCACCTTCAGGTTCCGGCGCTCCCCTTCCAGCAGGACATCGAGGTCGAGCAGCCCGGGCTGGACATCGTTGACGCGGAACGAGGCTTCCCTCCCGGAAATGGCGAGCTGCACACCGCAACGATCCGCTGCCGCCCTGATTTCGTCGAGCCCTGCCCCTTCGTCCACTGCAGTGTAGACCCTTGAACCCCGCTTGATGATGGCAGCCTTTTCGGCGGCGATCTCCCTGATGGTCGCACCAAGCCACACCGTGTGGTCGATCCCGATCGTCGGTATGATCACCATCTCCGGAGTGACGACGTTCGTCGCATCGAGACGACCGCCCATACCTGTTTCGATCACGGACACCTCGACCTCCTCTTCAGCAAAGAATGCGAATGCGATGGCTGTGGTCACCTCGAAAAAGGTCGCACCCAGCTCAATAACCGCCGGTTTCAAGCGCGTACAGCACTCGGCGATGGTCTCTCTTGGTATCTGACGTCCATTGATGCGCATTCTTTCGGTGAAATCGACAAGATGCGGCGAGGTGAAGAGCCCGGTCTTTCTGCCTGAAGCCTCGAATATCGACGCCATGCAGGCTGCGACGGTCCCTTTCCCGTTGGTGCCTGCAATGTGCACGACCTTGCCGAGCCTCTTTTCAGGAGAACCGAGCACCCGCAGCAGCTCGCGGATACGGTCAAGTCCAGGCTTGATGCCGAAGCGATGAAGGGGAAAAAGAAATTCGATGGCTTCCTGATACTCCACGTGGACCTCAAGGGTTATTGCGAATGGCGGCAAGGGCGGATTTCACGGTCTCTTCGACAGACAGGCCCGGAGTAGCCTCAAGTACGCCCGAAACCGCCTTCTGTGCAAGCGCCCGGGCAAACCCGAGGGTCATCAGCGCTGCGACCGCGTCCTCCGTAAGCTGCAGGTCACGCCCTCCGGGGCTGGTCTGACCGGAAACCGCCGGCTGAATCTTCAGGATCTTGTCCCTCAGTTCGAGGATAATGCGTGCGGCGGTCTTCTTTCCCACGCCACTGATGCCGTAGAGAGTTTCGGGCCGGTTCGAAACGATCGATTCCTGAATCTGGCCGACCGAAAGTCCGGAAAGCACGGCGATTGCCAGCTTCGGACCCACGCCGGAAATAGAAAGCAGCAGCCTGAAGAGCTGGAGCTCCTCCTGATCCGGAAATCCGAACAGCTGATGGGCGTCTTCGCGGACCTGATAGTGGGTATACAGACAGACTTGCGCACCCGGGGCCGGCAACTTGCGGCTGGTCCCCGCCGAGATGTGAAGCCGGTATCCGATACCGGACGCCTCGATAACCGCTTCGTCCTGCGAAGCCGTTATCAGCTCACCCCTTATAAATGCAAACATGACGGACTGGATGGACGGTACCCGGCCTTCGTCTGCTCTGAAACCACAAACGGTTCAGGAGCGAAGACCGGAAATACTGAAAAGAAGGTTCACCCGACGCATGCGCCGGGCAGGCCGGAAAGGCTCAAACGGCCTTCGTGTAATTGTTGAAGATCCTCGTCAGCTGGGCTTTCTTGCGGGAAGCCTTGTTGGCATGGATGTAATTCTTGACGCCGAGGCGGTCGAGCTTCTGCACTGCCGAACGGTATGCAGCCTCAACTTCGCTGTTCTGGGCTTTCGCATCGATCAGCTTCTGCATGTCCTTCAACAGGACCTTGAGCTCTTTCTTCCTTGCCCTGTTCCTGGCGTTCTTGCGTGATGCCTGTCTGAGTCTTTTTTCGGCTGATTTGTGTAAAGGCATAACCTTGTGCTGTTAGTGTCTGTGTATGAAGTCTCGTTGAACTGATGCGATATCCGCAACAAAAGGCATGTAATATACGAGAAAGCTTTGAAAAGATAAAACGTATCGACACAATTATTCCGGAATTGTTTCCGGCGAAGCCCCCTTTTGCGCTCCGGCGTCGAAGGTTTTTATTATATTCACGCATCACCGATAGGCGTATCACCAATCACCGCAAACCACCGCCACCATGAGCCTGATGATCAGCGTCTCCGGCATCCGGGGAGTCGTCGGAAAAAGCCTGACCCCCGAAAACCTTACCTCTTTCACCATGGCATTCGCCGCATGGATCTCGCAGCGAAAGAAAAGCCGGGGCGGAGCGGATGCGATGGATAAACCGAAAATCGTCATCGGCAGGGATACCCGCCCGACAGGCAGCCTGGTCACCGAACTGGTGGCAAGCACCCTTGGTCTCTGCGGCTGCGATGTCGTGGACCTCGGTGTGGCAACCACCCCTACCGTCGAGCTCGCTACGGCCGGCGAAGATGCCGACGGCGGACTTATCGTCACGGCATCCCACAACCCGGTCGAGTGGAACGCCTTGAAAATGCTCAACGAAAAGGGGGAGTTCCTGTCCGCACCGGACGTCGAACTGCTTCTCGAAATTGCCGGCAACCGTTTGTTCGAGCCTGCCGGATGGGAGCGAATCGGCGGCATCACGACCAACAGCTCCTGGGATGCAAGACACATCGAAGCTATCCTGAAGCTCTCCTGCATCGACCGCGACATCATTTCCGGCATGAACTTCCGCGTACTGGTCGACGGTGTCGAGGGGGCCGGATCGTTCGTGATTCCCGAACTCTGCCGTCAGCTCGGCATCGCAGAAGTCAAAACGTTCGCCTGTCACGGAACCGGCATCTTTCCCCGTAATCCGGAGCCCGTGGAGGAGAACCTGAAAGAGACGATGGATATCCTGCGCCGCGAGAGCTGCGACTTCGGCATCATCGTCGATCCCGACGTGGACCGGCTGGCGCTGGTCTGCGAAGACGGATCCCTCTTCGGCGAAGAGTACACCCTGGTCGCCTGCGCCGACTTCTACCTGAAGCACCGGCCCGGCCCGGTCGTGAACAACCTCTCGAGCAGCCGCGCCCTTTCGGACATCGCACGGCGACACCATGTGGAATGCTTCAGCGCCAAGGTCGGCGAAGCCAACGTGACCGATGTCATGAAAGAGCGCGGCGCCACCATCGGCGGAGAGGGCAACGGCGGAGTCATCCTGCCGGAGCTGCATTACGGCCGCGACGCCCTGGTCGGCACAGCCCTGTTCGTGCAGGCGTTCGCCGAATGGAAAACGGCCAACGGAGGAGGTTCCCTGTCTGACTTCAGGAGAACGTTCCCGACCTACTTCATGTCGAAAAAGAAGGTGGTGCTCGACGGGATGTCGAAAGCGACCCTCGAAGCCATTTTCACCACGGTGGCGTCCAGCCACCCCGAAGCATCCGCAAGCAGGCTCGACGGCCTGAAGCTCGACTTCCCCGAAGGGTGGGTCCACATGCGGCCATCAAACACCGAGCCGATCGTCCGGATCTATACGGAAGCCGGTTCGAAAGAGCTTGCCGACAGCCTGGCCGACCGTTTCATCGGCGAGATCAGAAATGCTTCCGAATCGCTCGGCACCGGCAGGGATAAACAGGGGTGACGGCGTGAGTGGAGCAGCGAAACCGGCGACCGGCTTCCGTACGCAACGTGACGAAACACTCGGCGGAAAACAGAAAGGCTCGGTCGACCTGTATATCGTCAAGCGGCTGTTCGGATACGTCAAGCCTTTCAAGGGGCTCGTCACCGGTGCGGTCCTGCTGACAGCCGCCGGAGCTCTGCTCGGGCCGCTCAGGCCATGGCTTACCAAGATCGCCATTGACGACTTCATCAGACGCGGAGACCACCAGGGACTCGCCGTCGTCAGCCTTATCATGCTTGCCGTGGTCATCCTCGACGGCCTCAAGCAATACCAGGTCACCTGGCTCACCGAGCTCATCGGGCAGAAAGCGGTCTTCAACCTCCGCATGGACATCTTCAAGCACCTGCAGCGCCTGCCTATCCGTTATTTCGACCGAAATCCGGTCGGAAGAATCATCACCAGGACCACCAACGACGTGGAAGCGCTCGACGAAATGCTCTCCAGCGGACTGATCACGGTCATCGGGGACATACTGCAGCTCGTGTTCATCGTGGTCATGATGATCTGGATCGACTGGCGGTTGACGCTCCTGGTGCTGAGCGTGCTGCCGATCATGATCTACTCGACCGTCGCCTTCAAGAACCGCGTCCGCCAGGCTTATCTCGACGTCAGGACGCACCTGGCGCGCCTCAACTCATTTTTCCAGGAGCATATCACCGGCATGAAGATCGTCCAGCTCTTCGGAAGGGAGCAGACCGAATTTCAGCGACATGCCGAGATCAACGCCGACCACCGGGACGCCAACGTCAGGACCGTCTTCTATTTTTCAATCTACTACCCGCTGATCGAGTTCCTGAGTTCGCTGACGGCCGGTTTCGTGATATGGTACAGCGCGACCAGGATCTTCAGGTCGGACCTCACGGTCGGAGTGGTCGTCTCGTTCGTACAGTACATCTGGCTGTTCTTCCGTCCGCTCCAGCACCTGTCCGACCGGTTCAACATCATGCAGAACGCCGTTACCAGTTCTGACCGCATCTTCCGGCTGCTCGAAGAGCCGGTGACACCGGAACCGCTCGAGGAGGCCGGAAAGGTCCCGGAGAGGTTCGCCGACCGGATCGTCTTCAGTGACGTTTCTTTCGCCTATGACGAGGAGAACTGGGTGCTCCGCGACATCAATATGGAGATCAGGGCTGGACAGACCGTGGCCATCGTGGGCGCAACCGGCAGCGGCAAAACGACACTCATCAACATCCTTTCGAGGTTCTATCCCGTCCGGAAGGGTTCGGTCACCATCGACGGCACCTCACTCGACAATATCCCCGGACACGCCCTCCGCAGGCTCATCGGCGTGGTCATGCAGGACGTCGTCCTCTTCTCGGGTACGGTGCGCGAGAACCTCTGTTTCGGGGACCCGTCGGTCCCTGACGAAAAGATACGGGAGGCGGCACGCATCGTCGGCGCCGATCGGTTCATCGAACAGCTGCCCGGCGGATACGACTACCGGATACGCGAAAACGGCTCGGGACTTTCGGTCGGCCAGAAACAGCTCATCGCATTCGTCAGGGCCCTCCTGTACAATCCTGACATCCTCGTGCTCGACGAGGCGACCAGTTCGGTCGATACGGAGACCGAATCGCTTATCGAGCAGGCGACCGACCGGCTCATGAAACACCGGACATCGATCATCATCGCCCACCGCCTGTCGACCATCCAGCACGCCGACAACATCATCGTCCTGCACAAAGGCACCATCCGCGAAACCGGCACGCACCAGGAGCTGCTCGCCCGCAAGGGCCTCTACCACAAACTCTATCTGCTCCAGCACCCGGAACGCAGCCGCATGGAAGAGAACTGATCCTCTCCCCCCGGGCTGAAGCCCGGGGCAACTCAAGAAAATGTAAGAGGTTGAATTTCCGCAGGGTTGAACCCCTGCTGAATGTGGAACTGTTCTGCGCAGGTTGATATAAGTATCGTTATCAACCGTCGTGAGCGGTTCGAGTGGAAGGCGGACGGAGCGCAGAAACCGGAATGTACACGAAGTACATGAGGATTTCGAGCACCGACCAACGCAGCAATCGAATCGCGCAACAGGTTGATAACGATACTCAAAGGTTGGCGTCGCGCAGCACCTTGACCGGCTCCAGCTTCGCAGCCCTTGCCGACGGAAGCGCGGCGGCGATGGTGCTGATAAGAACGGTTACGGCGATCACGAAGAAGAAGTACCACGGGTTCCACGACATGCTGAAACCGGTTTTGGTCAGCGGCCCCTGTGAGCTTTCGATCGGCAGGCTGGCAAGGAGACTGATGGAGCCGACAGAAAGCAGGCCGCCGAACAGGGCGCCGGCAAGGCCCACAAGGAACCCCTCGAAAACGAACAGCCCCACCATCTGACCCGAAGAGAATCCGAAAGACTTCATGATGGCGATGTCACGGCTCTTCTCGAAGACGGTGGTCACCAGGATGTTCGCCACACCGAACCCTGAAACGATGCCGACGAAGGCCACAAGGGATAACACGATGTAACCGATCCTGGCGAACAGCATGAGGATGCTCGAGTTCTCCTTCTGCCAGGTCAGGCAGGTATAGCCGGTAATCCGCTGAAGGTCGCTGGCCAGGCCTTCGTCCCTGAGGGGATCCCGGATCTTGAGGGCGATGCCCGTAACCTTGTTGGCCGGAAACCCTTCAAGGATCTGTGCGAACTTGAGCGACGAAAGGACGCTGTTGTCGGCCGCGTTGACCCCCGTGAAAAACACTCCGGCGACCTTGCACTGCCGGCTCTTGCCGTCAACCGAAACGACCGTCAACGCGTCGTTGAGCCTGAGATCCAGATCACGCGCCACGGTGCGCCCCACGAGAATCGCATCCGGACTCTTCCTGAACAGGTTGAGATCCCCCGAGGTCAGACTCCTTCCGATACGGCTGATCTTCTCCTCCCTGTCGAGAATCACGCCCTTGACCAGCACCGGCTGGTTTCGGATCCCTTTGACCGCCATGACCTGCGAAGCCACGTAAGGGGATGCCGCAAGCACCTCGCCACGGAATGCCGGGGAGGCAAGAATGTCGAGGATCTCCCCGTAATTGCGAACCTCTTCCCGGTCGTCACGTCCGATGTGGTCTTCGACGAAAGCACGGCGTTGCAGGGTATTGCCCTCCATGAGGTCGACAGGAACCAGATCAAGCTTCTCCCCTTTCACGGTGATATGGGGGGCGACGTCGATGATGGTTTCGGTGAACGAATCAAGCAACCCCCTGGTCAGCGAAATGGTGGTGATGAGCACCATCGTACTGACCGCAACCCCCGTCATGGTCGTCAGCGTCTGGCGCTTGCGTCCGAGAATGTGCCGCAGGGCTATGTCGAAGAGGGTTCTGAACATTCAGGAGGAACCGTAAGCCTCAAAAAAATTATGGTATGTTTTGTATAAGTTATACTTTTAACCAACAGTATGACAAATCTTCACCGCGCCTTTCCCGTCGCCATGCAGCAGACCAGCGCCACCATAACGGCTGAACGCAAACACAGCCACGTCGAGATATGCCTTCACCGGGAAGTCTGTTTCGACGCGATGTCCACCGGGCTGGAGGAGTACCGCTTCGAACACAACGCCGCCCCCGAGATCGATGCCGCGAGGATCGACCTTTCGACCGTTTTCCTCGGAAAGAGGATCGGCCTGCCGCTCATGATCTCCTCGATGACCGGAGGCTATGGGGATGCCCTGGCCCTGAACCGCACACTTGCGGAGGTCGCAGAAAAATATTCGATCCCGCTCGGCGTGGGCAGCATGAGGCAGGCCCTCGAAGGCACATCGCACCGCGACAGTTTCGCCATCGTCCGTAAAGCCGCGCCCACCGCGCCCGTATTCGCAAACATCGGCGCTCCGGAAGTGGCCTCGGGCCTCACCCGCGACCAGCTCTCGACCATGATCGACCTGATCGGGGCCGATGCGCTGATCGTGCACCTCAATCCGGCCCAGGAGCTTTTCCAGCCGGAAGGCAACACGGCTTTCAGCGGCTTCCTCGACAAGCTGCATGACATCACCTCCACCATTCCGGTTCCGGTCATCGCCAAGGAGGTCGGATGCGGCATATCGGCAAGGGTCGCCGCACGGCTGGCAGATGCAGGGGTGAGGGCCGTCGACGTCGCCGGGGCCGGCGGCATCAGCTGGCAGAAGGTCGAAGAGTGCCGCTACCTTTCGCAATTCCCCGAAGAGGACCGCTTCAGCCCTTCTGCACTCGACGAGCTGCTGAACTGGGGCATACCGACCGCATCCTGCCTGTCGGCAATTCAAAAGCTCAAGTTTGAACAACCGAAGTACGGAACGCTCGGCGTCGTGGCCTCGGGCGGTATCCGCAACGGCATCGACATCGCCAAATCGATCGCACTTGGCGCCGATCTGGCCGCCTCGGCCCAGCAACTGCTGAAAGCACTTCATAACGGGACGATCGAACGGACCATCGAAACCTGGATGAACGATCTGCGGGCCGTCATGTTCCTGACCGGATCTGCAACCATCGAAAAGCTGAAACAAGCACCCATTCACCATAAACATTGAGCCTCGGCGTCATGACGTTACAGATTACCCAAGAACAGGTCGAATCGAGGTACAACAGGTACCATGCAAGCATCAACGAAGCCCTCGCAGGGTGCTTCTCCCAGGAAAGCCCGGTTACGCTCTACGGTCCCGCACGATACATCCTCGAAGGAAAAGGCAAAAGGATCCGCCCCTTCCTGACCCTGCTTGCTGCCGAAGCGGTCGGAAGCACCGCTGACAGCGCGCTCAGCGTCGCGCTCGGTATCGAGGTGCTGCACAACTTCACGCTGATGCACGACGACATCATGGACCATGCCGACCTCAGGCACGGACGTCCGACGGTGCACAAGCAGTGGGACGTCAATTCGGCCATCCTTTCCGGCGACATGATGATCGCCTACGCCTACGAACTTGCAATGAAGGCCCCCTGCGGACGCCATCTGGAGCTCGTCCACATTTTCAACGACGCCAACATCACGGTCTGCGAAGGGCAGGCACTCGATATGGAGCTCGAAACACGCAAGCAGGTTTCGATCGCCGACTACCTCGACATGATCTCGAAAAAAACAGGCCGCCTGATTTCGGCAGCCCTCGAAGCAGGAGGCGTAGCCGGCAACGGCACCCCCGAACAGATTGCGGCCCTGGTCACCTTCGGCGAAAAGATCGGACGGGCATTCCAGATCCAGGACGACTACCTCGACATCATGGCCGACGACGGCAAATCGGGCAAGGTGCCCGGAGGCGACGTCATCAACGGTAAAAAAACACTGCTGCTGCTCCGATCGATCGAACTCGCCACGGGAAGCGACCGCCAGCTCCTGCAGGCGATCATCGACAACAACGGGACATCACCTGACCAGGTGCCTGTCGTCCGGGAAATATTCGAACGGTGCGGGGTGCTCGAAGAGACCCGGCAGCGCATCAACAGCGATACCGAGGCGGCCCTTTCGGCCCTCGAGAGCCTGCCCGGCGAAGGCAGGGAGTACCTGAAGGGATTTGCCTGCATCCTGATGAAGAGGGATTTCTGATTTCTCTCCCCGGGCTGAAGCCCGCGGCAATTGAAGAAAATGCAAGAAGTCAACGCCCGTCGTCCCGACATATCGGGACTCCTGATTATGGGAGGCTGAAGGCCGGGGTAAATAAGGCATCATTTCCATACCAACGAGGTGACCATGAGCGTTCTCCCCCCGGAACGCGGCAGGGCACTCCTGCTGCTCGTCCTCTCTCAGCTTCCGGGCATCGGCCCGACAAGGACAAACGCCATCATTGACCGGTTCGGTGCCGACGAAGCCCTTCTCGATGCCGGTGCCCGAAGCTTCGCCGAAGTGCCCGGCGTCGGTGAGATCCTTGCCGGTGAAATCGCCGCATTCCTCGGGAGCGCCGACTGGCGGCGCAGGTCCCTCAAGGCAGCCAGTGACCAGCTTGATCTTGCCGAACGCCTTGGCGCCATCGTCCTGACCATCCTCGACCCTCGCTACCCACCACTGCTCAGAGAGATCTACGACCCGCCGCCGCTGCTCTTCGTCCGTGGGAACCCCGATGCGCTCTCCATTCCTGCGATTGCCGTGGTAGGTACACGCAAGGCGTCATCCTATGGGAAACAGGCCACGGAGCTCTTCTGCAGGGATCTCGTGCTTGGAGGGTACTCCATCGTCAGCGGCCTGGCCTACGGCATCGACATGACGGCACACCGATCTGCGATCGACAACGGAGGTTCGACCATCGCGGTGCTCGGCTGTGGAGTCGACACCATCTACACTGATCCTGCCGGCAAGCTCTGGCCGAAAATACTCGAACGGGGCGCCATCGTCGCTGAAGAGTGGATCGGACGCGACCCGGCTCCGGGGAATTTCCCGAGGAGGAACCGCCTGATCTCGGGACTCGCCGCCGGAACGCTCATCGTCGAATCGGACATCAGGGGCGGATCGATGATCACGGCCGCAAGCGCCATTGAACAGAACCGCGAGGTGTTCGCCGTTCCCGGAAGCATCTTCTCACGTAACTCGCGCGGCACGAACCGGCTGATCCGGCAGTGCCAGGCAAACCCGGTGCAATCGGCTTGCGACATCTTCGAGGAGCTCCGTCCGTCCGGCACCATGAACCGCCAGCAGACCCGGCAGGATATTCCTTTCCCCTCAGGCCTCGACCGGGAAGAGGTCATGATCCTCGACACACTTGGCCAGGAGTCTCTGCACATCGACTTCATCGCGGAAAACACCCGCCTCACCGTCGAAACGCTTCTCGTCCGACTGTTCGATCTCGAAATGAAAGGGATCGTCGTGCAGGAGTCGGGCCAGATTTTCAGGAGAGCTCAGACACGGACAGGATGAACCGGAACCACAGGAAAACAGGTCGTTTCGGGACAGCCATTTTTCTGCCGACATAGTTATTTTACCGTGAAATTATTACCTTGCAGGGTATTATGTTCACGTATGCTTACTAACCAGACCACGAAGTTTCACTTACAACCATAACTGACAAATCAATGCCATACCTGAAAAAATTTAAGAAGATTTCCCTGCGCATTGTTCCGGCACTTGCCCTCTGCATGCTGATTTCGATTCCCGGGGCTTTTGCGGCCTCAGGCTCACCCCAGAAAATAGGAGTGGTCGACTACGGAAAGATCTTCCAGCAGATGCCTGAAACCAAATCAGCCGACCAGGCATTGCAGACTGCGAGAAACCAGACAAACACCGAACTCGGCAAGCAGCAGGCAGCCCTCCAGAGCGCTGTCCAGGCATACCAGAAAGCCGGCAAGCCGAACCCTGCAAAAGAAAAAGCGCTGCGCGACCAGGAAGAGAGCTTCAGAAAAACCGTCGCGGAGAGGCAGAATGCCCTGGCCAAGAAAGAGCAGGATCTTATCGCTCCCATCAGGCAGAAAATCGACTCCGCCATCGAATCGATCTCCAAGAAAGATGGTTACAGCCTGATCTTCGAAAAAGGCGCAAGAGTCTACGGTGATGCGGAATATGACATCACCTTCAAGGTCATGGACCAGCTGAACATCAAGTAATGACCATTGTGCCTTGCCTCATCTGAAAACGGTTATCCTTCTGGCCATACTTTCGTGTACCGCCGGCTGTGGCGCTCCTGGCAAGGGGCGCCCTGCACCGGCTTCAGGCGTTTCAGTCCGGCAGCTGCCGGCGCAGGAAAGCTGGGATATCCGGGTTGCGATTTCGGATTCCGGACGGCAGGAGGCCTTGATCAAGGCCGGACATGCCGCCGAATACCATCAGGGTGAAAAAAAGGAGCTGGTCATCGACGGGGGAGTCGCCGTAACGCTCTATGACCGGAGAGGCGGACCACCGACGCTCATGACCGCAGGACGGGGCCTCCTGCACGACAACCAGGACATCGAGGCATTCGACAAGGTACTCATCCGCTCGGGTGACGGCACGACCGTCAGCACAGAACATATCATCCGGACCAGCAGCGACCAGATGCTCAGGTCGGAGAAATTCGTCACCATCACCAAACCGTCTCAGACTATTCGGGGATATGGCTTCGAAAGCGACGACGGCATGAAACGGTACAAAATTTTCAAGGCCAGCGGCGAAGCCGTTTCAAAATAACAACGATTTATTTCTATCAGTATGAAACTGCACATGCTCAAATCGAAGATCCACAACGCCATCGTCACCAGCGGTGACCTCGAATACGAGGGTAGTATCACCATTGACAAGGAGTTGCTTGACATGGTGGAGATGATCGCCAACGAAAAGGTGCTGGTCGTCAACAACAACAACGGCGAACGCTTTGAGACCTATATCATCGAGGGAACCCACGGCCTCCGTGAAATCCAGTTGAACGGAGCTGCGGCCCGATGCGCACTGCCGGGCGACGAGATCATCATCATGACCTTCGCCGAAATGGAGCGCGAAGAAGCGAAGGCCTGGAAACCCATGGTGTTGATCGTGGACAGGATGAACAATCCGAAGCGGCGGCACCGCGTTGGCGAAGAGAACGAATATCTGGGTTGAAGGCTCAATCCACCGTTAAACAGAGACATTCATGAGTCTTGCAGTAGTTATCATGGCAGCGGGCAAAGGCACCCGGATGAAATCGGACCTTCCGAAAGTGCTTCATCCTGCAAACGACAGGCCTGTGGTCGAATATGTCATTGAAAAATCGCTGTCGCTCGAACCTGAGGCGATAGTCCTGGTCATAGGGCACCAGGCTGAGCTGGTGCGCCAGGCGACCGGACGATTCCCCGTCTCATACGCACTCCAGCAGCCGCAACTTGGAACCGGTCATGCTGTCATGCAGACCGAGCCGCTGCTGAAGAGGTTCGAAGGTGAGGTGATCATCCTCTCCGGAGATGCCCCGCTCTTCACCACCAGGACCCTCAAGGGGCTGCTCGCGTTTCATCGCTCGCACCATGCTGTTGCCACCGTGCTGACCGCCGATATGGCCGACCCTACCGGCTACGGAAGGGTCATCAGGAACCATGGCGGAGATGAGGTGCTCAGGATCGTCGAGCAGAAGGACGCATCCGATGCTGAAAAGGCCGTCACTGAAATCAATTCGGGGGTCTACGTATTCGACGCTCGCGAACTTTTCGCGGCGCTCAAGGGCATCACCAACACCAATGCACAGCAGGAGTACTACCTCACCGACGTCTTCGGCATCTGCTTCGGCAAGGGACTGAAGGTCTGCGCTTTCAAGGTCGACGACCCCAACGAGATCCGTGGCATCAACACCCCCGAGCAGCTCAGGGAAGCGGAACTGCTGCTCCAGACCGAGCACTACGCATCGTAAGACAGCGAGCCGGCATACCAAAAGAAAAGGCTGCCTCGGATTTGCTTCTGAGACAGCCTTTTCTTTTGGTCATACTTTTTCGCTGATCTCTTCTCTGTCATTCTGAACCCGGCGAAGTCGGGTGAAAAATCCATCCGTGGTCTCGTATATTCTTATTTTTTAACTGATGAGATCTGATCCCGGAACGTGCTGGATCCTTCGTTTCACTCAGGATGACAAGAAAAGAGCGGTCGAATACATGTTGAAAAACATGCTCCTGACACAGCCCATTTTTCTTCGATTGCTCCGGGTTTCAACCTGGGGAGAGGAACGGAAAACGGCAACGTCTCCGATCGTCGCGGGCAGCCGGAGAACAAGGCGGATGGAGCGCAGAAACCGGAGTGTACACCCAGTACATGAGGATTTCGAGCACCTCACAACGAAGCTCTCCGGTTGCGCAGCAGATCGAGGCGCTGCCGCTAGTACAGGAACATCGGCTTGCCCAGCACACTCCTCATCTTCGGGCGATAATGCGCGGTGTCGTAAAGCTCCCTGAGATCGACCTGCTTGCTGTTGCCGGAAACCTCTTCGAGCGGCAGGTAGGTGTAGATGCCGTGCTGCAGGGCGACCATGACGCCATCAACCCTTTTTTTGATCAGTTCGACCGCGAGCTGGGCGAAATTGAAGCCCACCATCAGGTCGAGTGCATCCGGAATACCGGATCGCATCAGGTAGCCGAGAGGCTGGCAGATCACATCCTGGCCGGTCAGCATGGCGATGGTCTCCCTGGTGATCTGCCCGATACCTGCAGGCTGCGTACCGTTCTCGTCATACCGGTGCCCGCAGTATTCGATCATCTTGCTCCCGACCATTCTTGCCCCCTCGCTGATGGCCACCATCACATAACGGCTCGCATTGCCGGCCTTGTCCCCGAGGACGTATTCGGCAAGCGTTTCAGGATCGAACGGCACCTCGGGAATGAGCGCACGGTCCACACCGGCAAGGTAGGAGCTGATCAGGCAGGTTTCGCCGGTGCTGCGGCCGAACAGCTCGACGATGGTGATCCGTTCATGGGAGCCGGAGCTGGTGCGTAGCTGATGGATGTACTGAACGCTCCTGGTGACCGCCGTACCGAAACCGATGCAGTAGTCGGACCCGTACACGTCGTTGTCCATCGTCTTCGGTACGGCAATCACCCTCACGCCACGCCCGGCAAGATGCTGGGCATAGGCAATGGTGTCGTCGCCCCCGATGACGATGATCACATCGATCTCAAGCTCCTCGATGCTCCTGAGTATCTGGTCGGTAAGGTCAAAATTAGCGGAATGATGCAGGCCGGCCCGCTTGATGGTCGAAGAGTCACGAAGGAACGGCGGAATCTCGTTTTTCAGGAGGTTGCCGGGATGAATGCGGCTGGTATGCAGAAGCGTACCGCCTGTCCGGTCGATCTTGCGGACAAGCTCCCTGTCGAGATCGAGCACATGCTCTTCGCGGCTTTCCGGATCTGCAGGGTTGAATGCAAGCAGGCCGTTCCAGCCACGGCGTATGCCCGTGACGCGGTAACCCTCTTCGGCACCGATCGTGACGATGGTCTTGATGCATGCATTGATGCCGGGCGCATCGCCTCCGCCTGTCAGCACGCCGATATTCATGGACGGATTCCTTCGAACGTTGGAAACAGCGCTATTTGCGGGAGCGCCTTGTTTTTTTGGCATCGCCTTCGGCTGATGCTTCCTTGCGTGAGTCGGTAGCGATTTCGCTTGCAGAGCGGGTGTCGAGGTGTCCCGGACCTTCCTGCAGGCCTTCGGAATGCATCGAATAGAACTCGATGAGGTTGCCGTCGGGATCCATCACGAAAAAGGCGCGACCTTCGCGGCGATGCGCCGGCTGAGTCAGGAGATGAACCCCCCGGTCGCTGAGGTATATGGCCGATCTGTCGACTTCTTCGTCAGATGAGAGCCTGAATCCGAAATGGTCGACCCTGATGTCCCTCGCGTCGGCCGAACCTGGGGTTTCAGCTTTGACGAGTACGAGAAGATCGGAATTGATGCGCAGGTAGGAAATGTTCGCTCCGGCCCGGTGATCGACCCGAAAGCCCAGGATGCCTGCATAGAAATCTTCGGCCAGACGAACATCGTTGACTCGAAGCGTGATCTGGTTAATCCCCGTCAGTTTCATCATCTTCTTCAGAATCTGCTGTCTTTGTTTCGGAGTGCTTTTCCAGAATATAATCGTACTTCTCGTCAAAATACTGCGCGACAGCCTGCAGGGCAGGTTTGTCACGGACCTCGAACTCGACGCTGATGGCGATCTGCTCAGGGAAAACCTTCTCCGACTCGGACTCCGAGGTCGGATTCCTGATCATCTCCTTGTAAGGCAGAAGCCTCTCCTCGAGTTCTGCACGCTCTTCCTCGTGAATCTCGCGAGCTTTCTTGGAAATCGCCACGACGGTTTCGTAGAGGTTGGCATGCGTGCTTCTCAGCATGTTCAGATCGACTGGTTTCACCGACATATCAACTATGCATTATGATTGTGAGAGAAATTGACTGATCCTTGCCGTTACGGCTTCGACCGTCTCTTCCAGGTCATCGTTGACCACGACGTAATCGAACCTGTCGGCAAGGGAGAGTTCCATTGCAGCACGCTCAAGACGTATCCTGAGTGCTTCCGGGCCTTCACTGCTCCGGCCCTCCAGCCTGCTTGCCAGCACCTCAAGGCTCGGGGGTTTGAGAAAAACCAGCAGTGCCTGGTCGCCGAAAAGTTTCTTGAGGTTCAGGGCGCCCTTCACATCCAGGTCGAGCAGCAGGTTCTTTCCTGAATCGACAACCTCCATGGTCTTGTCGAGCAGTGTCCCGTAGAAGTTGCCGAAAAAGAACTCATGCTCGATAAACCCGCCTTCAAGAATTTTCTGCTCGAAGGTTTCCCGACTCAGAAAATGGTAATCGACTCCGTCCTGCTCGCCGGACCGCATGGCACGCGTCGTCGCAGAAACCGAAAACCCGAGATCGACGATCCGCTCCCTTACCATCCTTGCCACCGTCGATTTTCCGGTCCCTGACGGAGCGGAGAAAACGACCAGCCTTCCCCTGTTAGAAACGCACTCGACAGCCATTGAACCTATTCGATGTTTTGCAGCTGTTCCCGGACCTTTTCAAGCTCCTCCTTGATGTGGACCACCTTCTGGGAAATATCGGCGTTCTGGGACTTGGAGGCGATGGTATTGGCTTCGCGAAGCTGCTCCTGCAGGAGGAAATTGAGCTTCCTGCCAGAACCGCTCGCGCTGTTGTTCAGTTCCTCGATGAAAAACTTGTTGTGGCTGTTGAACCGGATGCACTCTTCGGTAATGTCGAGCCGCTCGGCCGCCATGACGAGCTCCATTTCGAGCCGGTCCTTGCTGTACTCGACGTCACGCCCTGCAATCGCCGATATCTTGCCCGACAACCGCTTGCGGATCGTCTCCAGGTTGTCCGAAGCGATCGTCTTGATGACACTGAGGGTCTCCTCGATTTCAGTGATCCTCGCAGTGAAATCACCGGCCAGTTCCTCACCCTCCTTCCTGCGCATCTCCTTGAGGCTTTCGATGGCATCAAGAAGCGACTGGCGCGCGATGGGCCAGATCTCTTCAGGACGCTCGAGGATCGAGTGGTCGGTTTCGAAAATCTCCGAAAAGCGAAGAAGATGGTCAAGCGTCACGGGGGCTTCGATGCCGGCTTCATGGCGGACTGCATCGAGCAGCGCCTTGTAGCCGCTCACCTTGGCGTGGTTGACCGTCAAGGGAAGCTGCTCCGCCTCCTCGAGCTGCAGCTGGACGAATGCGGAAATCTTGCCTCTCTGGAAATTGGTGCGGACCAGTTCCCTCACCTCCAGTTCGAAGGAGAGCAACTGCCGTGGGAGCTTGACGCTGATTTCGGCGAATCGATTGTTGACGGACCGCAATTCGACAAGCACCCTGATGCCGCTTTCTATACGCTCGGCGCTGCCATAACCGGTCATGCTTTCCAACATACTTCCACCCCTGTTACATTCATTGAAAAAAACGGCCGCGGGGCATGCCCCCCGCTGGCCTCCGGCTACAATGCCGCCGTTTTTGTTCGCTTACTTGCGAAGATCGAGATCGGCAAGAACCTTGCGGTAACGCTCGATATCGACTTTCTTGAGGTAGTTCAGGACGCTCTTGCGCTTACCGACCAGCATCATCAGCCCGCGACGCGAGTGCTTGTCCTTCGGATGCTGCTGGAGATGACCGGTAAGATCTGTGATCCTGCGGCTGAACAGGGCAACCTGCACTTCCGCTTTTCCGGTATCCGTCGCAGAATCACCAAACTTTCCGATAATCTCTGTTTTGTGTTCTTTTGTCAGACCCATGATTGTATGTTAGAAAACGTTAAAAATACGTACGAAACAAAGTGACCTGCAATATAATATTATTCCCGATACAACTCCACCATTTTTTTATCCCGTTCAAGCTGCTCCTGCAGTTCTCCGATGGAACCGAACCGCCGCTCTTCCCTGACATACTCCAGCATGCTGAACATCATCTCGCGTCCGTAAAGATCTCCCGTGAAACCCAGGATGTGGGCTTCGACCGTCACGGTTTCGTCATCCGAGACGGTAGGCCGTACACCGATGTTCATCATTGCCGGCCAGGCTTTGCCGTCGATGGAGGTCCTGGCAACGTAAACGCCGTGAGCGGGTATGAGCTTGCAGGGCTCTGCAGGGCGGAGGTTTACCGTGGGAAACCCGATCCGGCGTCCACGCTTCTGGCCGTCGACGACCGTTCCGCTGACCAGGTAGGGGGCTCCGAGGCAGGCATTGGCCTCACGTACACCTCCTTCCAGAAGCAGCTTCCTTATGCGGGTGCTCGAAACGGGCTCATCGCCGACGAGCACCTCCTCGACCACATCGACGTCAAAACCGCATTCGGCGCCGAGCGCCTGCAGGGTAACGCCGCTGCCGCTCCGGTCGTGGCCGAAACCGTGGTCGTAGCCGACGACGACATGAGCTGAGCAGAGAAGGCCGACCAGCACCTCGCGGATAAACGATTCGGAACTCCTGTCGGCAAACTCGCGGTCGAAACGGACGACGAGCAGCAGGTCGACGCCCATGGACTCCAGGTGGCTGATCTTCTCCTCGAGGGTGGTCAACAGGCTGACAGGACATGACGATGTCCTGTCGAGCACAAGGCGGGGATGGGGTTCGAACGTGACGACCACGCTCCTCAGGCTCTTTTCCCCGGCCCTGACGATCATGGCGTCGATGATTTTCCGGTGGCCAACATGCAGCCCGTCGTAGGAACCCACGGTAACCGCCGAAGGGAGTGGCGGGAAATCCTCCTGCTTGCCGCTTCGATAGCCGCATATCTTCGAACCGTGCAATGCAAGAATACGCATACCTTCCTCTGTTTTACCCTTCGATGGCGGCGGCACGGGAAATCTCCTCGACCAGCCCGGTAACGCTCATGGCTCCCTCAATTCCGTACTCCCCGATGGCGACCCGGCGCAAGGACCCGAGATATCCGCCCACCCCGAGCAGTTCTCCGAACTCATGGGCGATCACCCGGACATAGGCGCCCTTGGAGACCCTGAGGGTGAAATGGACATCAGGAAGCGATACCGCCGTGATCTCGAACCGGTGGATCTCGATCTGGCGAGACTTGCGCTCTTTGACCTCATGCCCCCGCCTGGCAAGCTCGTAGAGGCGTATGCCGTTATGCCAGACAGCCGAGTGCATCGGAGGCTGCTGCATCCGCATGCCCACGAACGATGCCGCAACGGCCTTGAGCTGCTCTTCGGAAAGATGGTTGGTATCGCAATGATCGAATTCGGGGGATTCGGAGTCGTGGCTTGCCGTTCGTGCGCCGAGCCTGATTACCCCGTCATACTCCTTGTCGAGTATCTCGAGCGATGAGATGGACTTGGTTTTCCTGCCCGTTGCAAGGATCAGCAACCCGGTCGCCTTCGGATCGAGCGTACCGCAATGGCCGACCTTCCTGGGAGACCCGTTGCGTTTGTAAGCGCCCCGGACCCTGGCGACCACGTCGAACGATGTCCAGTCAAGCGGCTTGTCGACCAGAAGAAAATCGCCCTCTTCACTGAGGACGGAAATGCTGCCTTCAGTTGCCATGGTTACAACTCCGGAACGAAAAAGATGGTTATTCCCCTTCGGTCGGCCCTTCGGTGGCGGAACTCCTGACCGATTTCAGTAACTGCTCGATCCTGCTTGCCTGCTCGAACAGCCGATCCTCGTAAAACTCGAGTTCGGGAATACGCCTGAACTGGTTCCTGATCCTTGCGGAGAGCAGCTTGCGAAGGCTCTTGGTCTCGGACTTCAGGTACTCCATGACGGCCTCGCGCTCCTTGTCGGCACCGATGACCGAAATATAGGCGCGGGCAATCCCCAGGTCGGGGGTGACTTTCACCTCCACGACCGTGGCCAGCGCACCGTTTCTCGGCAGCTCCTTCTGCAGGATATCGCTCAGCTCCCTCAGGAGGAGCGAAGCGACTTTATCGGTCCTGATCGACATGGCACACCCCTTCCCTGCTCAAAGTTTACGTTTCTTTTCCACGATCTTGTAAGCCTCGACCACGTCGCCGACCTTGATATCGTCATACCCCTTGATGCTCAAGCCGCACTCGTACCCGGCATCGACCTCCTTGACATCGTCCCTGAAACGCTTGAGCGAGTCGAGCTGGCCGTCGAAAATCTGCACGCCGTCGCGCAGCAGGCGGATCTTGGAGTCGCGGAAAACCCTGCCATCGAGCACGTAGGCGCCTCCGACATTGCCGACCTTGGGCACCCTGAACACCTGGCGGATCTCGATCGATCCGAGGCTCTCCTCGTGCAGTTCCGGCGAAAGCATGCCCTCGAGGGCCTTCTCCACATCCTCGAGCACGTGATAGATGACGCTGTAGAAACGAACGTCGAGGTCCTCCTTTTCGGCAAGCTTCTTGGCGTTCACGTTCGGCCTCACCCTGAAGCCGATGATGATGGCATCCGATGCCGCGGCAAGCAGCACGTCGGTCTCGGTGATCTGCCCGACGCCCTGGTGGATGATCTGTACCTTCACCTCTTCGTTGTGGATCTTCATCAGGCCGTCGGCAAGCGCCTGGATCGAACCATCGGTATCGGCCTTGATGATGACGCTCAGTTCCTTCTTCAGGCCCTCCTTGATCTGGCGGGCGATACTGTCGAGCTTGACTCGCGTGCTGCGACGGAACTCATGCTCACGCCGGATCACCTGGCGTTTCTGGGCGACATCGCGCGCCTCGCGGTCGGTGACCATGACGGTCAGTGCGTCGCCCGACTGCGGAAGATCCTCGAAACCAAGGACGCGCACGGGACGGGACGGGCCGGCTTCGGGAATCCTCTTGCCCCTTTCATCCATAAGCGCCCTGACCTTTCCCATCGTGTTTCCGGCAACGAAGGGATCGCCGACCTTCAGGAAGCCGCGCTGCACGAGCACGGTCGAGACGACGCCCTTGCCCTTGTCGAGCTCGGACTCAACGATGATGCCGCTGGCGGGAATGGTCCGCGAATAGTTGCCCTTGAGTTCCCTGATCTCGGCTTCTGTCAGCACCTTGTCCATCAGTTCCTTGATGGCGATGCCTTTCTTGGCGGAAATCTCCTGGCACTGGCACTCGCCACCCCAGTCTTCGACCAGCACTCCGGCTTCGGAAAGCTGGGTCTTGATCTTCTCCGGGTTGGCTTCGGGCTTGTCGATCTTGTTCAATGCCACGACAATCGGAACGCCTGCCGCCTTGGCATGGTTGATCGCCTCGATGGTCTGGGGCATGACGCTGTCGTCGGCCGCAACCACGAGGATGACGATGTCAGTCACCTGGGCGCCACGGGCACGCATGGCCGTGAAGGCCTCGTGACCAGGCGTATCGAGGAAGGTGATGTGCCTGTCGCTTTCGCCGTCGACCGTCACTTCGTAGGCGCCGATATGCTGGGTGATGCCGCCCGATTCACCGGCAACCACATTGCTCCGGCGGATGTAGTCGAGCAGCGAGGTCTTGCCGTGGTCGACATGGCCCATGATGGTCACGACCGGCGGGCGAATCTGCATGTCATCCGGGTTGTCGTGCTGCTCTATGACAGAGGTGGCCTCGATCTCGGAGATGAACTCGGCCTCGAAGCCGAACTCGAGCGCGATCAGCTCGATGCTCTCCTTGTCGAGTCGCTGGTTGATGGTGACGAACTTGCCCATGGAGAAGCATTTCTGGATGATCTCCTTTGCCGTCACGCCCATCAGTTCGGCGAGTTCGTGGGGCGATGCATATTCGGTCACGCGAACGATCGAGCGCTCGGCCTCGCGAATAGCCTCCGCTTCTTCGTTTTCACGCTCACGCTCCATCCGGCGCATCTTGCGGAACTTCTGACGGGAAGCCGAGCTTCCGCTGTCGTCCATACCGCTGATCGTGTTCTTGATATTCTGCGAGATGACCTTGTCGTCCACCTCCGGCTTCTTCTTCTTCTTTCCCTTCTTTTTCTTGGAGCCCGCGTCTTCGCTGCTGACCGTAGCGGTTTCGCCATCACCGGTTTTCACTGCCTTCTTGCGAACCTCTTCGCCTCCCTCGGTGACGGTTGTGGTGGTGCCGGCGGCCTCGAGCTCGTCCTTGAGCTCATCGGCCTTCTCCTTGAAGCTCTTCTTTCGCGCCTTCTTCTTGCGCTCAGCCTCGCTCAGCACTTCGATGGTGCCAAGCACCGTCAGGCCGCCGATCTTCTGCGGCGCCTCGTAGGTATTCATCGATTCTGGAAGCGTCTGTACGACGTAACCGGATGTCTCAGGCACAACTGCTTCGACCTCCACCGGCTCGGTCTCCAGGGCAGGAACAGAGGGCTCGACAGGCGGCACGATCTCGCCGGCGACCGGACCGGCTTCGACGACAGCCTCCTCCGGATGCTCGACGGGCGTTTCGTGAAAAACCGGAGCCGGAACGGGTATCGGGGCCGGCTGATGGAACACGTCGACATGGGGATCGCGCTTCGCCTCGGCGGCATGAGCCACCGGTACCGCGGTGCTGAGCGTCTCCTTGAGCTGCTGCTCCTTCTCGTAGGCCTTCTTGGACTGCTCCTCGAGCCTGGTCAGCCTCTTCTGCTTTTCCGCCCTGATCTTCCGGGTTTCATCGACCTGTTTCTTCTCCTGGCTGAAATGGCCGAAGATCATGTCCCGCATACCATCTTCCACCATGGAGGAGGTGGAAGCTACCTTGCCCCCTTCCTGCTTGACAAAAAGCAGGACTTCCTGAGGGCTGACCTGCAGCTCCCTGGCTATATCACTGATTCTGAACCTAATCTGCTTTTCCTCTATGGCCATTACCTTCTCCCTGGATGGTTATCCTCTAGTAATTCAATTTGTTTCTTCTTCCTGGTGATCGTCGGAAAACAGCCCTTCACCAGAAAGCAGGCGGTCGCGGCTGTCGTCGAGCAGCGAGGCCAGATCCTCTTCATTGAACTGTTCCCTGACAGTCCTGTAGATCGTTTCGGCAATTTTCCTCCAGTAGCGCTTCTCCTCGTCGGAAACCCTGCGCTCTTTCGGCTTGACCGGCTTGCGCCCCTTGTTGAAGACAAAAAGCTCTTCTGTCTTCTGCGAGCCGACAAGCGCCTCTTCGATTTCATCGACACCGGCCTTCAGGATCTTCTTTGCCGTGTCGAGGCCGCCGTCGAGCAGCTGGTAGATCATGTCGTCGCCGAACTCCTCGCGGAATTCGATGATATCGATGTCGTTCGGATCTTCCATCGACTTGTCGATCACATCCCTGTAGACATCGATCTCATAACCGGTCAGCTTTTCGGCAAGGTGGATATTGTTGCCGTTCTTGCCGATGGCGTACTTGATCTGGTCCGGCTTGAGCATGACCCTCGCCTTGCGGGTCTTCATGTCTGCGTGGACCGTCATCGGGTCGATCTTGGCCGGCTGGAGGGCACGAGCAATGAATATCTGCGGCTCGTCGGTATAGTAGATGACGTCGATGTTCTCGTTGTTCAGCTCCTTGACGATGCTCTGGATGCGCTTGCCGCGGTAACCGACGGTGGCACCGACAGGGTCGATCCGCGAACTCGTCGATTCGACGGCAACCTTCGCCCTCTCGCCCGGCACGCGGGCAATGCCCTTGATCACGATCAGGCCGTCGAGGATTTCAGGCACTTCACTTTCGAAAAGCTTGTAGAGGAAGCGGTCGTCGACCCTCGATACGATGACCTTCATGCCGCCGTCCGGTTTCTCGCGCTCGACCACCGAGCCGTCGTCCAGGCGAACCTTCACCTTCTCGCGCTCGATGCGCTTGACGTAGAGCTTCATCCTCGGCGTCCGGCGGGGATTGTCCTTCTTCATCATTTCGGCTTTCGGGAGCACCAGTTCGACCCGGTGGTCCTTCGAGGTGTTGTAGGTGAAGATCACTTCGTTCGGACGTACCTGGTAAACTTCGCCGGCGACCACTTCGCCGACCTTCTCCAGGCAGTCTTCGTAGACAACGAGCCGTTCGAGGTCGCGAACCTTCTTCTGGACCGACTGCTTGATGATCTGTATCGATTTCCTGGTAAGGAAGTCATCCAGCTTGATCGGCCCCTCTTCGTAAAAGTCGCCGATCTCAAGTGAATCATCGATCTTGCGGATCTCGTCAAGGCTGATCTCGATGGTCGGAAGATCGACTTCGTCAACCACCTTTTTCAGGAGGTACACCTCGAAATCGCCACGTTCGGGGTTGATGAAGATGTTCGCATCCACCTCGGGATCGTAGTCCTTTCTGAGCTGCTTCTGGATGATCTCCTTCAGCAGGTCGGCGATATCCATCTTGACCGCTGCACTTTCGGAACGTTTGTCAAGAAAAATCTTCGACTGCTCGATCTCTCCGAAAGCACTGGCAATCAACGCTTTCTGATCCTGGGTTTCGCCTTTCACTTGCTTTCTTGGCATCGCTGTGTGATCCTTGTTTTTATAAAAAAGTGTGCGACCGGTATGGCCGAATCCAAAACCTGCACTACAGTTCGATCTGCACCTCAGCCTTGACGATGTCGGCAAGGCGAAGGGTAATGGGCGGAACCTCCGCCTTCTTCTTTTTCTTCGCCGACGTCACCGGCTCAAGTATAATGCCGGGCTCGTCGCCTTCGATGACGGCCTCCAGCAGGCGACCCGCCACCTCCTGCCGCTCCTCTTCGGAATCGAGGTAGACGACCTTGAACAACCGGCCCAGATGCCGCCGGTACTGCCTGCTGACCCTGATCGGCTCGCCGATTCCGGGCGAAGAGACCATCAGGTCGAAATCGCCCCCGGCCAGCGGCTCGAACTCTTCATCGCTCTCGAGTCGCTCACGTATCCTGCGGCTCAGCTTCGCGCAAAGGTCGATGCTGATGCCCCGGTCGGTATCGACCGCAAGTTCGATCTTCCTTCCTCCGCCCCTTATGGCCGCCTCCACCAGGTAAATCTCCTCTCCGGTTCCGGCCAGCACTTCGGCTATCGCCTCATCGATTGCCTTTCTGATCTTCTGCTCCATTCCTTCGCATCGCTATCAAGTTACAAAAAACAAAAAAGTGGGGAGTCCCCACTTTCTGAATACCGTCCGTAAAGGCCAGAGCTCCGGTCTGCGATAATGTACAAAAAAACTGCACACATGTCAAAAAGGAATCGCGCCCCTCAGCGGTCATCCCTGATATGACTGTCGATCACCTCGTACTCCGCTTCTTCGGACTTTCGCGATCCCTGCTGTATCGGAGGTGCCTGAGGTTCACCCGAGGAGGAAAACACCCCGGAAATCCTGAATACCCTGAACACCAGCCTGAGGAGCATCCTTACGGCCAGGAAAAGGAACAGGAGGACAAGAAGAAAGCGTAGTATGATGATCATGTTCAAAAGTGGAAACCAGGCCGCCGGAGCGACCTGCATGCCTGAAACAACCAACCGCCAGGTGCGTTCGTTCCCGACGCGGCCTCAACCGTTCACCCCCGTGAGAGCAGCTGCAGCAGCTTTTTCTCATGGATCCTGTACCTGAAGACCTTGACTCCGTCGATGCAGAGCACCGGTATTTCGGTGCCGTAGCGCTCGACCAGCTCCGGATCTGTCGAAATGTCGACCATCTCCAGGTTGAACGGCATGCTCTTCCTGACCCGGTCGAGCACCACCTTGGCATCATCGCACAGGCAGCACTCCCTGGCTCCGTAAAGCGTCAGCACATGCATGGACACTCCCTGTTTGCGTTACGGTTTCGACGATTCGTGCAGCACGCCGGGGATCGCATCGAGCTCCAGCGCGACCTGTTCCGAGGTGCGGAGGTTCCTCAGCGTGTAACTCCCGGAGGCAACCTCGTCCTGGCCGACAAACAGCGCAAAACCGGCCAGAAGCCTGTTCGCTTCACGCATCTGGGCCTTCATGCTGCGACCGGCAAGGTCGGTCTCGGTCATGATACCCGAACGGCGGAGCCTGTCGGCGATGCGCATGGCGTGATCCTCGAGGCCTGCGTCCTGAAGCACAATGAACACCTGCGGACCGTGCGGGGAGAGCGTGGCGAACAGCCCCTGCTTCTCCATGGTGATGATCAGGCGCTCCATGCCTACGGCAAAGCCGACAGCCGGGATCTCAGCGGAACTGCCCAGCTCCTTCGACAGGGCATCGTAACGGCCACCTCCACCGATGGCGTCCTGGGCACCGAGTTCCGGACTGACCACCTCGAAAGCTGTGTGGCCGTAATAGTCGAGGCCCCTGACGAGCAGATGGTCGACCTCGAAGGCGATCTGGCGGTCGGAAAGGTACCCCAGCACCTTTTCGAACTCCTGCCGGCCTTCGGGTTTGATGCAATCGAGCAGTTTCGGGGCCCCGGCCACGATCTCCTGAACCGCAGGATTCTTCGAATCGAGGATCCTCATCGGGTTCTTTTCGAACCGCTCTCGGGAGGCCTCGTCAAGGTCGTTCCGGTACGGTTCGAGATAACTCCTCAACTCTTCGCGGTAACGCATACGGTCTTCGAGGTCGCCAAGGCTGTTGATGCGCAGCCTGAGGCCGTGCAGGCCGAGCGTGTCGAACACCTGCATCATCAGCGAAACCGCCTCGACGACGGCCGCAGGATTGGCGACGCCGATAAGCTCGGCGCCGAACTGCGTGAACTGGCGCTGCCGTCCAGCCTGGGGACGCTCCTTCCTGAACAGGTCGGCGATGTAGAACAGCTTGTGCACAGGCACACCGCCACCGGGATTCTTCTGCAGAAACGCACGCATCACGCCTGCAGTCATCTCTGGCCTGAGTGTAATGGAACGGCCGTTGGGATCAGGGAGAAAGGAGAACATCTCCTTGCCGACGATATCTGTCGTCGAACCGATGCCCCGCTGGAAAAGTTCGGTGTACTCGAAGGCCGGAGTCCGGATCTCGCTGAACCCGTAAAGGGAGGTTACCGAGCGGATGACCCCCTCGATGTAGTGCCACCTGACGATCTCATCCGGAAAAATGTCCTTCGCGCCCTTGACTGCCTGGAACTGCGCCATATCCTGCCTTGCTGGTATCGGAAAATTAAATCTGGGGTAAATCCTTCTCCTCTTCCCGGAAAAGTTCGAGCACCTCGCTTGCCGTCAAGGCCTGCACGATCTTCTGCCTGACCTCATCCCTCCCCGCGATTCTCGTGAGGCGCCCGAGAAGCTTCAGGTGTTCGGCAAGCATGGTCTCGGGAGTAGCCAGCAGAAACACGAGAGATACCGGCTGGCTGTCGATCGAATCGAAATCGATCTCCTGCCGGATCGTGGCCATGGCGAGCACCGGCCGGGCAACGGCTCCGGTCTTTGCATGCGGAAGGCCGATGTTCTTGCCGATTCCGGTCGACATCTCCTTTTCGCGCTTCCATACATCCTCGATGAGCTTTTCGTGATCAGTCACGTGTTCATGCTCGGCAACCAGTGAGAGCATGGCTTCGATCACCTCATGTTTTGATGCCGACTCGAGGTTCAGGACGATATACCGTTCGGAAAGAAGGGCTTCTATATTCATGGCTTTGAGCTGCTAGCTGATAACGCAGAGAGTTCAGGTACCTCGGAAAATGAAAGGTCTAATATAAGAAAAATGAGTGACGAGTAACAGGTGACGAGTGACGGTTATTCTGAACCCGGCACAGCAACGCTCCCCGTCATTCTGAGTCCGGCGCAGCATCTCTCCCTGTCATTCTGAGTCCGGCGCAGCCGGGCGAAGAATCCATCTTTTTCTGGATGCTTCACTCCGTTCAGCATGACACGAAGAGAAAATCATCGCCCCGTTCACAGTCGACAAGGCACAGCATCTCTCCAGTCATTCTGAACCCGGCACAGCATCTCTCCCTGTCATTCTGAACCCGGCACAGCATCTCTCCCTGTCATTCTGAGTCCGGCGCAGCCGGGCGAAGAATCCATCTTTTTCTGGATGCTTCACTCCGTTCAGCATGACACGAAGAGAAAATCATCGCCCCGTTCACAGTCG
>CAIYTH010000035.1 GCA_903929135.1 uncultured Chlorobiales bacterium | reverse complement strand
TAAGGGACATAAGGGACGAAAGGGTGAAGACTGAACTTTGTCGCACCCAGCAGGCCTCGGGTGTTTTGTTCTTTACCTTTTCGTCCTTTAGGTCCTTTTGGTCCCTTATGTCCTTTTCTTCCCCTTTTCTTCTATTCTCAAACCAGCTCTATCTTCCTGTCCACTGCATACAGCCACTCGCCTTCCGGCCGCTGGCGGGATCCGGCCCAGAGTTCGACTGTGATACCCTGGCTGTCGCTTTTCTGGGAGGTGAAGATTTCGACCTGGTAATAGAGTTCGTCGAGTAGGTCGTTCCAGGCTTCATCGAGTGGACTCTCCGTATCGGCATAATGCTCTGCAGCGGAAAGCTGTCCGGCTTCGGCCCTGAACCAGTCGGCAAGACAGAGATAGCTGTCGGGCATGAGAAAACCTGCCCTGAAGGTGCCGCGCGGATGCCTGATACCAGGAACCTCCACCCAGAATTCCAGATGAGCCTCCGGAGTCAACTCACCGTCACCGGCCAGCTTCTGGACAAGCTGCACGACCGTATCCCTGATTAGTTGCTTGTTTTCACTGGAAAGCTCAAGCATTTTGAAGTTTGGCGTATGATCTCGCATGGAAGAAGCATTTTGTTGGCGGTTACATAAGAAGCGCTACAGTATCAATATACGGTGCTTCAGGTTCCGCTTCAACCTCATATGCCGATTGTCCTGTCGATATACTCCGCAGGGCGTTGTCCTCGCAGTGCGTTAGAGAGAAGCACGAGTTCCGACCGGCAGAGATCCTTCGGCGTGATTACCCGCTCTCTGATCCAGGGTCTCGTGCGTAGCAGGTAACGGCGGAAAACGCCGTTAAGAAGCCCGCACTCTTCCGGTGGAGTGTACCAGCACCCGTCGAGACGAACGATCACGTTGCTGATCGCCCCCTCGGTCACCTCCCCCCGTTCGTTCAGGAAAAGCACCTCCCCGAAACCCTGGTCGAGGGCCGCACGAAAGCCGCGATCAATCCTTTCCCTAGCCGTGGTTTTATGGCAGAGATGCAGTTCGGATGAGTGAACCCTCTCGGAATACAGGCAAACCCTGACCAGCGTGCCCGGTGGATCGGGCGTGAACGGTTCCGAGGTGACTGAAACACCTCCGTCCCTGTCGAGCGACAGCTTGACCCTGTACTGTCCGGATGCACCAGGGAGATGCGATTCCCGACCGGTGAGGGCAGAAATAACGCGAGCCTCATCGAAGGGTATTCCCAACGCCTCAGCCGACGTGGCAAGCCGCTTCAGATGATCGTCAAGCAACAGGAAGGTGCCTCCGTTGCAGAGGATGGTTTCGAAAAGGCCCGGCCGGCTGTCCACCCGGTCGGAGAGAATCCTTGCCTTGAGCATGCACTCACGGTACTCCTGAGAGGGATCAGAGTCCCAGACAATCCCGCTGCCCGTGCCGTAAATACCCGAACCTCCGGAAAGCTCGACGGTTCTGATCGCCACGTTGAATGCCATCCGGCCTCCCGGCATCATGAAGCCGACTGCCCCGGTATAGACCCCGCGAGGGCTTTTTTCGAGGGACCTGACCAGCTGCATGGCCCTCACCTTCGGTGCGCCGGTGACGGAACCCGACGGAAAGAGCGCCCTGAACAGTTCACAGAGACCGGTATTTTCCCGAAGCTCCCCGCGCACGGTTGAAACCATCTGGTGAAGGGTCGGATAGGTCAGGGTTTCGAACAGGGCGGTCGCTTCGACCGAACCGGTAGTGCAGATCCTTCCGAGGTCGTTGCGCAGAAGATCGACGATCATAAGGTTTTCCGCACGGTTCTTTTCGCAGCTCGCTAGCCCCTGCAACTCGGCACAGTCTTCGTCCGGAGTCCGGCCTCTCGGGGCGGTGCCCTTCATCGGAATGGTTTCGATCCGGCGGCCGTCGCACGCGAAAAAAAGCTCGGGAGAAAAAGAGAGTATCGTTTGCTCGCCGGTGTTCAGAAAGGCCGACCAGGCAGAGGGTTGACGGCGCTTCATCGTCACATAGAGCGATTCGGTAGTCCCCTCGAAAGCGAAGCGGTAGCGTCCTGTGAAATTGACCTGATAGACGTTACCGGCAGCGATCTCCTCCTTGAGAAAGGCAAACTGATGATGGTACTCCTGTTCAGAGAGCTCGAACTCACGAGCCGAAACCCTGAAACCGCCTGTTGCGGCAAGAGTATCCGCC
>CAIYTH010000034.1 GCA_903929135.1 uncultured Chlorobiales bacterium | reverse complement strand
CTGGAGACAGGCTTGATCTTATAACCTCGGCACTGCATAAGGCAGATGCCGAAAATAGCAACAATAAACATCGACAATGACCATCAAGACCATCAGTGAACTTGTTCCAGTACTTCAGACGGCCATCGGGCCGGTTATCCTAATATCGGGTCTTGGTTTGCTTCTGCTGACCATGACCAACCGCCTTGCCAAGACCATCGACCGCTCCAGGGCGCTGCTTGACGAATATGATGATCTTTCAGAAACGGCAAAATACAAGGTAGACCGCGAAATCATGGTGCTTTGGAAGCGGGCCCGTTATGTCAGGACTTCGATCCTTCTCGCAACGACGACCTGCCTCGGAGCCGCTTCGCTCATCATCCTGCTGTTCCTGACCAGCCTCCTGCAGATCACTGTGCCGCTGGTCATCGAAGTGATTTTCATTTTCAGCATGCTCTGCCTTATCGCCTCGCTCACCTTTTTCATGCTCGACGTCAACCTCACGCTCTCTGCGCTGCGCATCGAGCTGGAAGGTCATAAAAAGTACTGAAGGTAAATTCCCCAATTCATACGTCCCGCCCGATCCCGAAATTTCAGGATCGGGCGGCGACCGTCAGGGCTTCGTTTTCCTGTACGTGCCGATGAGCACCGCTTCGCCGAGGATGTGTCCTTTCATCGCCGCTTCGAGGGCGGCTTTGTCCGGCTGGGAGAGGTCGGGGAGAACGACGTCCAGCGCATAAAGCTTGTGGAAGTAGCGATGGGTGCCTATCGGCGGGCACGGCCCTCCGTACCCGGATTTTTTCGAACTGCCCGTGCCATCCATGAGCGGCTTCAGGGCCGCCCGGTTTCCCGCACCCTCTTCGAGCCTGTCCACGGAGGTGGGGATGTTGTAAAGCAGCCAGTGGACCCAGGTGATCTTCGGGGCGGCAGGGTCGGGGGCATCGGGATCGTCGACGATCAGCACGAGGCTTCGGGTGCCTGGCGGCACATGCGACCAGGAAAGAGGGGGTGACACGTTTCTGCCTTCGCAGGTGTAGACCGAAGGAATGGATTCCATGTGCCGGAACGCAGGCGAAGACAGGGCGAGGCTCATCTCTCCTCCTTTCTGCTCCGCATTTAAACGGACAGTGGCCGGCAACAGCATCGCTGCGGCCGCGACCGTCGCAAAGGCTTTGAGAATTTTTGAACGTTTCATCGCTTCATTGTTTTGTTTGAAACCGGACGGGCTGAACGAAATTCCCTGGCTGTGGTAGATTGGCATCACTCGTTTTCCCGGCTGGAACGCTTACTTTTGACTATTGGTTCTCTCTTGAAACGGAAAATAAGGTGCAATCGGCAATAAACGGAGATGGGCTGTGGAGCGGTCGTCAATCAGGAAGATTTCGGAGTGGCTCTGGGAGATCCCCCGTTCCTGGCGCAAAGATATGCGGGTCTCCGCCCGGTTCTACGCATCTGAATCGATGCTCGCCCAGATTCTCGCTGACCGCTCGCTGGAGCAGCTCGTCAACGTCGCCACGCTTCCCGGCATCGTCGGCCATGCCATCGCCATGCCTGACATCCATGAAGGCTACGGCTTTCCGATAGGCGGCGTCGCAGCCTTCGATCCGGATGAAGGGATCATCTCCCCCGGAGGAATAGGCTACGACATAAACTGCGGAGTCCGCCTGCTTGCGAGCGGCCTGCTTTTTGAAAGCATGGTGGAAAAGATACCGCATCTCGCACGCGAGATTTACAGGCGCGTGCCT